>JBEKZQ010000084.1:0-16223 GCA_049509675.1 Thermoguttaceae bacterium
ACAACCTGACCCTCGCCGGCAACGTCGACCTTGGCGGCGCCAACCAGACAATCAACGTCGTCAACACGGGCAGCACGACGCTCTCCGGCGTGCTCTCCCACGGCGGCCTGGTGAAGTCCGGCCCCGGCACGCTGACGCTCGCCGGCTCTAACGCTTACAGCGGCGGCACCACGCTCGGCGCCGGCACGCTGAATCTGTCCCACCAGTATGCGCTTCAGAACAGCACGCTCACCATGACCGGCGGCGGCAACCTGGCGTTCGATAGTTCGGTGAGCAGCAACGCATTCAACCTGGGCGGCCTGTCCGCCGCGTCGTCGGGCCCGGGCTACGATATCGCCCTGCTGAACAACGCCGCTCTGCCCGCTACGCCCGCCCCCATTACGCTGACCGTGGGCGGAAACAACGCCTCGACCACCTACGCCGGGGTCCTTAGCGACAGTTACCAGGGCGGTTCGCTCGTGAAGGCTGGCACCGGCGCCCTCTATCTCACCGGCAACCATACCTACACCGGCGGCACCAGCATCGCCGCCGGCAAGCTGATCCTCGGCCCGACGGCCGGCCTGGGTGACACCGTCATCACGGTCGGCAGCGGGGCGATCTTCGCTCCGCAACCGGCCAACGGCGGCACGATCACCGCCGGTAACAGTGCTGCTTCGTTGACCGTCAATGCCGGCGGCGTCTTCGACATGTCCGGCGACAGCGCCGCCGGTACCTTCCAGGTCAACGGCTCCACTGCGACCAATTTCTACAGTTTGACCCTCAGCGGCGGCACCCTGGGCTTCGACCTCGTCGGCAGTTCTGCCGACCAATTGGTCATCCCCGGCAGCACCTACGCCAACGTTTCGGGCATAAACACCATCAGCATCACCGGCGTGGGGGCGCTCACGCTGGGCGTTCCCTACCCGTTGATCAGCATTGGGCAGAGCGGACTGACCTCCGGCGGCGGCACCTGGCAGCTCGCCAGCGGCACGATCAACAGCGGCGGCAAGACCTACGGGCTGACGCTGAACAGCGAAGACTGGGAGGAATCCGTCACGGTTTCCGCCGTCAACACGAACAATTCCGTGCTGGCCCTGTCCCCCAGTGCTCTGACGCTGAATGTGCATAGGGGCGATACCACCACGACCGCTACCGCTTCGGTGACCAACAGTGGCACGAGCGACGGCCACTTCACGCCCGGCAGCACGGGAGACGGTGTGAACTTGGGTGCCTCCGCAAATACGTTTGTGAGCGCCGGTGGCAACACGCCGATGACCGCCGCTTGGGCCGATACCACGAACGTCGGCCCTCGCAGCGCCACGATCACCATCACCAACAACGACAACAACTCCGACGTAACCAGCGGCCAGAGCCAGAATATCACGGGCTCTGTCTACAGCGGGCAAGGCGTGTGGGCCGCCAGCAACAGCGGCAATTGGAGCGACTTCTCCAAGTGGCAGGCGCTTGGCGGAGTACCTGGCAAGGACGGCCCGACCCTCAGCGCCGCCGACACGGCGACCTTCGGCCAGGCGGGCAGCCAGACCGTCACCTTGGACATCAGCCCGCAAGTCAGCGCCCTGAACTTGAGCAATGGCCCCTACACGTTGAACACGTTGACCGGCGCCAACGCGCTGCACCTCAGCAGCACGGCCAGCGGTCAGGCCGCAGTCGCGAGCAGCGGCACGCAGAACATCGCGGCGCCCGTGTCTTTGGACAACCTGACCGACGTGACCGTGAGCAGCGGCTCGCTGAGCATCAGCGGCGCGATCAGCGGCCCGGGCGGATTGGTCAAGAATGGGACCGGCCTGCTGACCCTGAATGCCACCCCCAACAGTTACCAGGGCGGCACAACGATCAGCGGCGGCACCCTGCAATTCGGCAGTTCGAGCAGCTTGGGCAGCACCGGGCTCACGATCAATGCGGGCACGGCGAAGACCCAGGGTGACTTCAATTTGAACGCGACCCACCCGGTCAACTTGAATTCTGCGTCAGCGACGATCGACCCGGCTAACAGTGGCGACGTTCTGACGCTCTCCGGCGTGGTCAGCGGCAGCGGCGGGCTGACCAAGATGGGCAGCGGGACGTTGGTGCTGAGCAATACGAACAACCATGCCAGCGGCTTTACGGGCGGAACGACGCTAAGCGGCGGCACGCTCGAGTACACCAGTTCGGCGGCGGTGGACAAGGGCAGCGTCGAGTTTGCCGGCGGCAACCTGGTGTTGAGCTTCGGGGCCGGCGGCGGCAGCGTGGTGAGCAGTGCCGACACCGCGTCGGGGCTTTCCGCTTCGTCACCATCGGCCGGGCTCGACTCGGCGGTGGTTGCGCCGCCCGCCGGGGCGGGTTCGGCCCTGACGGTGGCCGGCGTGCCGGAACCGGGCACATTGGGGCTGCTGGCCGCCGGACTGCTGGCCGGCCTGATCGCCTGGCTGCGGCGCCGGCGGGCGTGACGGGGATCCGCATGACGTTTGGATCGTAGAGTTCCTTGATCCGGACTACTGAAAGCCGGACGGCGTTGGCAGGATTTCGTTCATTCCCTTGAATGCAGCCTTTGGTCCCTACGCGGTGCGAATGAGCGTGGGGATCTCCGCAGGCATCGGTAGGCCGAACTCGACGATGCCGGCGAACTTCCCGTCGCAGGACCAGGGCGACTGATAGACGAGCTTCCGCCGGCCCGCCTTCTCCACGAAGTAGATGTTCGCCTGCGGTGCCTGGAGCATGTGCTCGAGCTTGGTGCGCGAGGGCTCGGGGTGACAGTTCAAGAGGTTGCTGCCCACGAGCGCCTTGCCGCCATCGTCGGCGAACGATCGGGCCGCGTGCGCGTTCATCAGCAGGATGATCCCCTCGGCATTGCACACGGTGATGTCGCCGGGAAATTCTTCGATCCAAGCCCATTGGTCCATGATAGGTGGCTCCGCGGAGGGTGGAAAGGACAGCCAACCGTCCCCCTCTCCCTCCAGGAGATGGGGACCTCGATCCTCAGAATGTCAGGCAGATCCGCTTCAGCCGTTGTTCGGTCTCGGCCATCAAGGAGTCCTCGGCCGCCTCGTCGGGCGCCTCGTACGTGGCCGATAGCCGCAAGAACGCGCCCGCGTCGTCCCAGGGCACCGTGCAAATGGAATGCTCGGTGATGAGGTACCCCGCGGCGGCCTCGGCCGTGGCAAAGCGCAATCCGCCGGCAACGCCGGCGGGACTGGGCACGTACAAGAAGTACGAGCCGCCGGGCATGCGGCACTGGAAGCCGCAACGGCGGAGCGTGGCCACGAGTTTCTGCAGCCGCCGGCGGTACTTAGCCCGCGTCAGGCGGGGGATCTCGGGGTCGTCCAGGGCCGCGGCCGCCGCCTTCTGTATGGCGATGAACTGCCCCGAATCGCTGTTGTCTTTCACGTCGGCCAGGGCGCGCACCAGCCGCTCGTGCCCGCAGACCCAACCCATCCGCCAGCCGATCATGTTCCAGCCCTTGGAGAGCGAGTGGACCTCGACGCCCACCTCCCGGGCCCCCGCCGCCTGGAGGAAGCTCAACGGCCGGCCCTCGTAGGTGAGCATGACGTGGGCCGCGTCCTGCACCACGACGATCTGGTTCTGCCGCGCGAACTCGATCACGCGGGCGTAGAACTCGGGCGTGGCCGCGGCGCCCGTGGGGCTGTTGGGATAATTGATGACCAGCAGCTTGGCGCGGCGGCGGATCTCGGCGGGGACGGCCTCCAAGTCGGGCAGAAAGCCGTTGCCGGCCAGCAGCGGCAGACGATGCACTTCGCCGCCATAATACTCGGTGTGCGTGCCGGCCACCGGATACCCCGGCACGGTCATCAGCGTCACGTCGCCCGGATTGATCAGCGTCGCCGGCAGCATGGCCAGGGCCGGCTTGGTGCCGATGCAGTGATTGATCTCGGTGGCCGGGTCCAGCGCGACGTCGAACTCGCGTTGCATGAAGCGGGCCACGGCCTCCTTGAAGGCCGGGATGCCGTTGTCGGCATAGCCGCGGTTCTCCGGCTTCTGGATCTCCTCGGCCATCACCCGGCGGACCGACGCGGCCGCCATCTCGTCGTTCTCGCCGATGCCGAAGTCGATCAGCCGCCGCTCGGGGTGCTCGGCCAGGGCCTTGCGCTTGGCGCGCTTGATCTTCTCGAACTTATAGATCTCGCTGCCCTTGCCGTACTGCGAACCGCCGATCCGCTCGGCGAACAACTGCTGGAAATAAGGGTCGCTCATGGCGTGGCAACTAGGCTGGAGGATAAGCGAGCAGATCACGGCGCTGAGGGGACACTCGCAAGGGAAACAATTCATCTTTCCTAATTCGCAACAACTGCTTCAACTGATGCACTTCGGCCGCATGCTGCGATAGGACACCGTAGTTTGACTCCTGTGCGGCACGCATCATGTGGTCAAAAGGTATTTCCATCACTGGCCGGTGGTTGGGAGGCCAGTGAGCCAACCACACCCTTCGAGCCCATGCCCGCCATTCCCCGTGAAACAGCAGCATGTACAGATGCTCCAAAAAATCGACAACTGCGTTAGCCGAAACCCATCCGTTGAGGGAATAACGGACTTCGCCGCACGGTTCCCGATGGACGTGCGGATAGGGGTGGGTGAAGATGTGGCCGACCCTGCTGTCGGCGTCCAGGCGAAAGTACGAGACTTCGCGTTGCCGCTCGCCGGCCCGGAAAAAGTATGAGATGTCGCACGTTTCCGTCTTTACCGCGATCAGTCGGCAGAACTGAATCACGTCGCCTTCGATCCACTGTGCCACCCCAAAGACGGCGAGGTTCTCCTCGAGTTGGAAGGGCACGGTGTCGCCACGCGTTGCGGTCTGGACCACGCGACGAAACATATCGAGGACGGACTCCGCCGCCGTTTGATAGAGCTCGTGCCGGCTCACTCCAGACGGGAATGATCGTTGCCCAGTTGGCGCTCCCTGGGGGTCGAGCGCACGGAGTATACGGTCGACACCGGCCGAGAAGCTTGACGGTTGATGCGTCATGCCGGGGCAGCCTCCAGCGCGCGCCGATAGCGTTCGAGATCGTCTGGCTCGCCCGTGCCGGCGTTGTACACGCTCAATTCCTCATAATACCCTATATAAGTGAGCTTTGAGCAGCGGTCGGGACCAAGGCTCATGGGCTTCCCAAACTCCAGCCACGTCGCGTGTGCGAGGCTGAGCGGCAGACACGTGATGCAGTCGAAGTGCTGCGCGTAACGCCGCGGATAGTCCCCGCCGTCACCGTGCGCTGCGAGCCACTGGTCGGTCGCGCACCACAGTGAATTGGTGTGGAGCACTTCCGGTGGAATGCCGAGTTCCTGTGATAATGCCTCGTGCAGCCGAGAGCAAAACGCCTCATGGTCGGTGAAGGTCCGAAACCGTAAGCCGGGCAGATTCGTGACGCAATCCTCAATCAGGCTTTCATCGACAAGTTCGTCGAACACCACGTACGATCCCCGCGGAAGCAATTTCTGGATTTCTGGCAGGACTTGTTTGAAGCAGTCGCGATTCAATCCGAGCCTCGCCCCCATCCATGCAAAGGGAACCAAGCGGTTCTTCTGCAGGAACTTCTCGACTAGGTATCGGCTGATACGCTCTTCCTGGAGCGGGGGCCTGCTACCGAAGCGCTCTAGCGCCTGTAGCAGCCGAGTGTTCTCGCGCGGATTGCCAAGCGAATAAAAATCGCGAAGATAGTCGAAATCGATGAATTCTCCAGCCAGCATCCTAAAGCGATGCCGTTGTGTACCTTCGAGCGGCATAACAACCTCCTCGTTTGATAGACGCACCTCATCGCGCCGCCTGCCGTACGCGCGAGACGCTTCGCGACAATTCATTCTCTCGATTGGCTATCGGACTTGCAAGTCGTGGTCCGTCTTGTTCGCATCATACTCGCCCCTGCTCGCTACCCGCTGCCGTGGAATGCGGCGACCGGCAGGCCGGTGCGATTGCGGACCAGCGCCGCCAGGGAGTCGACTTCTTCATCCGCTAGCGCGGCGGCCCAGTCTTCGGCGGGCCGTCGGGCAATGGTATGGATCTGCACCAGCTTGATCCGTCCGCCGGCGGCCGTGATGGCGCGGAGTCGCTGGCAATAGGCCTCGATCTCCCGGGCCGAAGGCGGCTGCCCATGCACGCGCAGAAAGAGCGACTGGATTACGATGGGCCGCACCCGCGCGGCGGCCAGCAGGTTGTCCAAAACCCGCTGCCAAGGCACGTTGCTGGCGGCGATCTGGCGATAGTAGTCCTCGCTGCCCGCATCGAGCTTGGCCCAGATCTCGCCGTTGTTGGCGTCCAGGACGGAGAGCGCCTGCTGCACTCCGTCGCAATGGAACATGGAGGCGTTGGAGATCAAGACCAGCTTCACGTCGTCGAGCCTGTGGCGGCGGCGGGCTTCGGCGCAAATGCCCACGGCCTCGCCGAACCAGGCCGACGTGGTCGGCTCGCCGTCGCCGCTCAGGGCGATATCGTTCAGCCGCCGCAGGGCCGGGGGCGCATCGCGAAACTGCGTCGCGAAAATCTCCCCCGACACGACCAGCTCGATCATCTGGTCCAACTCCCCGGCCAGACGCGCCGGCTCGATCGGCCCCTTCACGCCCGGGATCGTTCGGTCCACCTGGCAGTAGACGCAGTGGAAATTACAGACCTTGTCCGGGTTGAGGTTCACGCCGATCGATATCCCCCCTGCCCGACGGCTGAGCACCGGGTAGACATAGCGGTTTGCCTGGAAGTTGCGCGGATGGTTCTGAAACAGGGGCAAAGCAGGGGAGTGGTTCATCGCGCCCTAGATTTTTTGCAGGTTCGTGAACTCATCGAGGGTTACGCCCACCAACTCGCCGTCGGCCCGCTCGAGGAGGATCAGGTCGCTGAAGACCTTGTCGTCGAAGTTGCGGCGGAAGTGCAGGCCGTGCCGCACGCGCTCCGTGCGCACCACCTTGCCCTCCGTGTGCGTGCTCCAGCTTCGCGGGCCAACGATCACCGTATGGTCGACGGCAACACGGTCGCCCGGGCGCAGCGTTTCCAGCAGCGCGCGCATGCGGCGTTGTTGTTCGGGACTGGCGGTGAGGGTCATGGCTGCTACTGTGTTATGACTGGACTCTTGCAAACTTCGGCAAGGGGTACGCAAGTGGTCCACCTCTCCCGCGCGTCGCTTGCGACGCGATGGGCCAGGGCCGGGGTGAGGGGATGCTGTGGAAGGCGGGAAATTTGGGCGGCCGAAACTTGCGAAGGGGCCCCCTCACCCTAACCCTCTCCCAAATGGAGAGGGGATCTTTAAGGTTATTCTTTGCCGCGGAACCCGTCAGGGCAAGGCGCCGCACGATGAAATCGAATATCTGAGATTTGAGATCTGAAATTTGAGATTTGAGATCATACCTCTTTGGCGTTAATCCACGCCATGAGCCGGCGCAGGCCGCGGCCGATCTGCTCCACCAGGTGGTTCCGCTCGCGGCGGCGCATGGCCTTAAAGGCCGGGGCATTGGCTTTGTTCTCCAGGATCCACTCGCGGGCGAAGCGGCCGTCCTGGATCTCGTCCAGGATGCGCCTCATTTCGGCCTTGGTCTGGGGCGTGATGATCCTGGGCCCGCGGGTGTAATCGCCGTACTCGGCCGTGTTGGAGATGCTGTAGCGCATGTAGTTCAGTCCGCCCTGATAGATCAAGTCGACGATCAGCTTCGTTTCGTGGACGCACTCGAAGTAGGCCATTTCGGGCTGATAGCCGGCCTCGACGAGGGTCTCGAAGCCGGCCTTGATCAGGGCGCTGATGCCGCCGCAGAGCACGGCTTGCTCGCCGAACAGGTCGGTCTCGGTCTCTTCGGCGAAGGTGGTTTCGATGACGCCCGCCCGCGTTCCGCCGATGCCTTTGGCATAGGCCATGCCGAGGGCGAAGGCCTCTTTGCCGGCCCCTTCGCCCAGGGCGATGAGGCAGGGCACGCCGGCCCCGCGCACGAACTCGGCCCGCAACAAGTGGCCCGGGCCCTTGGGGGCCACCAACACCGTCGAGACGCCCTTGGGCACCTCGAATTGCCCGTAATGCACGTTGAACCCGTGCGAACAGACCACCATGTCGCCGGGCCTCAGATTGTCGCGCACCTGGGCCCGGAAAATGTCGGCCTGCAACTCGTCGGGCAGGAGCATGGTGACGATGTCGGCTTGCCGTGTGGCCTGGTCGGCCGGCAACGGCTGGAAACCGTCCTTCACCGCCAACTCGTAGTTGGGCGTGCCGGCCAGTTCGGACACGATCACTTTGCAGCCGCTGTCGCGGAGGTTCTGGGCATGCGCGTGCCCTTGCGAGCCGTAGCCCAGGATGGCAATCGTCTTGTCCTTCAGCAGAGACAGGTCGGCGTCTTTGTCGTAATAGATCTTGGCAGGCATGAGGTGCTCCTGGAATTTGTTGCTGTTAATGATCCTTGAAAAGCTTGCAGCCATCATCCTCCCCTCTCCCCTTGTGGGAGAGGGGTTGGGGGTGAGGGGTTTTTCGCCAGTACGGTGTTCTCGCCGACCTTTCGCGGCTACGGCTTGCCAGGCTGCCCGCGGATCAGGGCGATGCGTCCGGTACGGGCCAGCTCCACGATGCCGAAGGGCCGCATCATCTCGATGAAGGCCTCGATCTTGCCTTCCTGACCGGAGATCTCGATGATCAGCATTTCCGGCGCCACGTCCACGATCCGCCCGCGAAAGATATCGACCAATTGCGCGATCTCGCCGCGGCGCGGGGCGGGCGCGGCCACCTTGATCAACATCAGATCGCGCTCCACGTGCTCGGCGGAACTGACGTTGTCGACCCGCACCACGGTCACGATCTTCTCCAACTGCTTGCACACCTGCTCCAGGACGCTGTCGTCGCCCACGACCACGAAGGTCATGCGGGAAAGGTGCGGGTTGTCCGTCTCTCCCACGGCCAGGCTGTCGATGTTGTAGCCGCGCGACGCCAACATGCCGGAAATGTGCGATAGCACACCGGGCACGTTTTGCACCAGGGCGGAAAGCACGTGACGCATCCGTAGGCTCCAAGTGTAAAACACCGATTTTACCCCCCCCAACCGATGCCGGCAAGGGGCGCGCCTTGTCGATGTAGGAGTCTCCCGGGACACAGGTCCATTCCGTACACTAGCCCGAAGCGCCAGCGAGGGATTTTCGGCGATTCTCCCTTGCTGGCGCGTCGGGCTAGTGTCGCGCATCGCGACTTTGCAGTTCTCTCGCCCACAGATTGCGGCCGCGGCGGGGCAGGCCATATAATAGGCGCCGTGAGTTCCTCCGTCCCCCCATCCGGCAGCGGACCGTTCGGGCTCGATCCGGCGGTTGCCGGCGCGGGCTTCTGCGTGCTGGCTGCGCTGGGCTACACCGCGGCCAACATCTGCTTGCGGCAACTGGCCGCGCTGGGCTGCGATCCGATGTGGGCCGTCTGCAACAAGGAAATGGTCGCGGTGTGGGTCGCCGGGCCGTGGCTGCTGGTGCAGTTGCTCCGCGGCACCATTCGCCGGCCGCCGCCGCGCACGCTGGGCATGCTGGTCCTGGTGGGCCTGGCCGTGCAATTGGGCGGCAACGTGGGCGTGCAATGGGCCTTGGGCGTGATCGGACTGGCCCTGGTCATCCCCGTCAACGTCGGCACCATGCTCGTCTCCAGCGCACTGCTGGGCCGGCTCTTGCTGGGCGAACGCCTGTCGCTGCGCTCGGTCGCCGCCATGGGGCTGCTGGTGGTCGCCGTCGGCCTGTTGGGCCAGGGGGCGGGGGCGTCCGCGCCCGTGGCCCAGTCCGCCGTCACGGCCCATTGGGGCATCGTGTGCGTGGCCCTGGCCTGCATCGCCGGGGTCATCTACGCCCTGTTCAGCATCGCCATTCGCCACTGCGTGACCGGCGGCACGCACATGACCATTGTCGTCCTTGTCGTCACGGCCACGGGCGGTTTGACCCTCGGGCCGCTCAGTCTGGCCCGACTGGGCGTTGGGCCATTGCTGGGCACGCCCTGGCTGCACCTTGCCTGGATGCTGGCCGCCGGGGTCTGCAACCTGGCCGGCTTCCTGGCCATTGCCCGGGCCCTGCAACTGACCACGGTAGTACATGCCAACATGATGAACAGTTCGCAAGTGGCCCTGGCCGCCGTGGCGGGAATCGTGCTGTTCGGCGAACGGGCCAACGTGTGGCTCGTCTCGGGCGTGCTGCTGACGATCGTCGGCATTCTCATGATCGGTCGCCCCACGAGCCAGGAGGTGGTGGTCGAAGGGGTGTAGGGGAGCGTGGATTGTAACCACAGACCCGAAGCCTTTCCGGCTTCGGTCGAGATATCGATGAAAATGTGGCGAGGCTCTCTTCCCACCAGCGTCGTCTGCTTTGTGATCATCGCGACGATGATCGTGCTCAATCGGCGATTGTCCGCGTCGCATTGAATCACTACCGCCGGCCGAAGCTTCGAACCGCTTCCCTCGCCGAACGGGAAATCGACCATCACTACATCACCGCGATCGGCTTGCACGACCGTCTTTCCCATTATGACAACGGCTGCGTCGCATGTCCTTCAGGCATGGTCCAATCCTCGTCATCCAAGACCTCGGAAGTCAGTCTGGAAAGATCATCCGGGTCACAGGGGGAGTAGTCCGATCGTACGCGCAAGGGGTCGAGCAGGTCTTCGCGCACGACAACACACTCGACGCGGGAGTCTGGAATTACGTACTTGACGACGACGCCCTTCTCGACGGCCTCACGTTCTTCCGCATTTAGTTCCATCTCGCACCTCCGCAGGTGATCTTACCCCCTAGTGACCTCGGTAGCAAGCGGATTTTGCTTCTCGGCCCATCGCAGTCCTTCAATGTCCGGACCAGATGTTTTGCCTCGCCTCGGCCCCAGTCCGTCAATCGGATCAACCGCCGCTTCAGGTCGTGCGGATGATAGCTTCCGAATCCTGCCCAGGCCGCACCCTTGTCCCAGCCGGTAATGCAAATGCTCACCAACGTCGGTTCCGGCGATTGTCAAATCACTTGCGCCGCAACTGCTTCAACCTCACCGCCGGCAGCCGCTTTAGCCGTTGATTCACCGGATCGACCTCTATTCCAGCCGATTCCAGGGCTGTAACGCCCAGAATTGGTTCACAATCTTCCTCGCCGAAGATGACTGTTGCACCGACGATATCGCCCATGAACTCGATCTGGGCAACACCTACTTTTAGCGCCAACTCCGAGCCATCAGCCAACTCGTAGGTGCGCTGTCCGCGCGGCACGATGCCAACTTCTCGGAGCCGGCTTGCGGGAACATAACAATCGGTCGCGCCGGTATCGACCAAGAACAAGGCTTCCCAGCGGCGATCAGGGTCTGCCGGATTAGACACCGCCGCGGTAACGTGCGTGACGCCCATGAACAAACTCCCTCTTGCCCAAAGCTTGCATAGCCAAAAAACCCGCAGCCGCATTTCGCGAACCGGGGGTTAATGTCGCATCAAAAAGTGGAGCGAACTCAAACAGCCTGCGGCTCACGATCGCGCCTCGCTGATGAGCTCCGCAGCGGTAATGGGTTGACACTGGCCCGCGGCGAACTCGCGGTGGGCCTGGGCCACTGTCGCTGCGACACGCTCCCGCCCTCGCGCGGCGAGACGACGGCTCAAGACAGCCACCAATTCCGCCTGCGCATCGGGATCGAGTTGTTCGGCGGCATCCAAGACTTCGGCAAACGGATTCTGATGACTCATGGCAACCTCCCTCAAGAGATATTATAGCATCACCGGCAGGGGGCTTCTCACCATCGATTAATCTTGACTTGGTCCCCCTTGTCACCCATCAGCGAATCGAGGATCTATTGGGTGACATCACGTTCCTTGGCGCGCCTTGGTGCCCTTCTTTATGCGGCGGGAAGCTTGGACTGCTTTGCGGCGATCTGCGTATTCGGCGGCGTCGATTATCCGACCACTGCAGTAATAATGCAATTTGTCTTTCGCCAATTCATAAAACAGACCGCCTGACTTCAGGAACTTGAAGGAATCGCAATCGGCCTCGCGAATCTCCCGATTGAGGTAATAGACACGGCTGTCATCTCGGCTGTAAAGTCCGCCCAACTTACGCCACTGCCGGACCTTTGCTTTCGGAATTGTCGCAGCTCCAAAGAAGACGAAATTGCGGTCGTGGCCGAAATAACCGTCGTTCAGGGAAACAAAAGACGCGGCATCGGCTTTCCGAACCCAGTTCGGTTTGCCGTCATAGTCGTAATAGAAAACCCGGTCCTGATCCTTCCCAAAGCCGTGCGGGACTCGGGTTTCAGGATCAAGATAGTGTTCACCGTCATCACAGACCACGAAGGACTTTGCATCGGCGTCTTTAATCCTTCCGCCCAAAGTCCAAACGGACTTGCCATCGGTGGCGAAGGTATAGTTTAAGGCGCGAAACTTGCTACCAACTCCGCCCGTCAATCTGCTAAAAGTGCAATAACAGTGCGTGCGGTCCTTTCCAAAGCTGCCGAGATAGAACCGAAACGATTCGGCGTCAGCACCCCGCACAGGATAGTGTCGGTACATGATCTTACCGTCGGAAATCCAATACAGGGTGGTCTCGTCCTCTTCGTGAAAAACATGGCCGGGCGCGAATTCGCGCGTGTCTTTAGCAATCGACATACGCTCTCCTTCCGAAGGCGATGGGGGTGAGAGCCGCCGGAGACCTCCCATTTTAGGCAACAAGGGTTGCCCCCGCAAGGCGGGAGCAACCGTTTTCAAAAAGTGGCGGGGACAGGACTTGAACCTGCGCCATCGAGGTTATGAGCCCCGCGAGCCACCGGAGTGTTCCACCGCGCGTGATTTCTTTCCGCATCCGCGTCAAGTTGCATATCAGTCCCTGGCTGCGAAGAACCCTATTGTATCAGCACATCGGCTACAGTCGAGAGGGCGGCCGAGTTTTTTCGGGCCAAGTGCATTGCCGGCAAACTCTTGCGCCGCAAGGGGGTTTTTCGATCGCAACGAGGCCTGCCGCGGCGGTGCGCGCGGTCTTTCGTGTCCCCAATCACCCCACAGAAGGAGGCCCCCTGAAACAAAGTGCGCAATGTCGGTATGCTGACGCTGGTATACAATCGTTGGCAGAAGCGGTCCCGTTCCTGTTTCTGAGCGATCATAGTGAGGAGCAAGAGCATGAGCAAGAAGGGCGTTCTGGGGTTTCTCTTGGCATGTTTCGTAAGCCCGGCCGGCATCGCGTCGGCCGGCGACCGCATCCAGTATCCGCCGGCACGCCGCGTCGATCACGTGGACAGCTACTTCGGCGCCAGGGTGGCCGATCCCTATCGCTGGCTGGAGGAGGACATTCGCAACGCGCCGGAGGTCGCCGCCTGGGTCGCGGCCGAGAACAAGGTGACGTATCGCTACCTGGAGTCGATCCCGCAGCGGGAGAAGATTCGCCGCCGGCTCACGGCGCTGTGGAATTTCGCCCAATATGCCTCGCCCTTCAAGGCCGGCGGCCGCTACTACTATCTGAAGAACGACGGCCTGCAGAATCAGCCGGTGCTGTACGTGATGGACACGCTGGACGGCCGGCCGCGGCCGCTGCTGGATCCGAACACCTGGTCCAAGGACGGCACGATCGCGCTGGGCGGCCTGGGCTTTAGCGACGGCGGCCGCTACATGGCCTATTGCCGCGCCGAGGCCGGCTCCGACTGGTCCACCTGGCAGGTGATGGAGATCGGCTCCGGCAAGCTTCTGGCCGACGAGTTGAAGTGGACCAAGTTCTCCCACGCCTCCTGGAGCAAGGACGGCAAAGGCTTCTTCTATAGCCGTTTCGAGGAGCCGAAGAAGGGGGCCGAGTTCCAGGCCCTGAACTTCAACAACAAGCTCTACTATCACCGCGCCGGCACTCCCCAAGCGGCCGACGTGCTCACCTACTTTCGGCCCGAACATCCGCAGTGGCAATACGCGGGCTTTGCCAGCGAAGACGGCCGATACCTGGTGATCCTCACGGAACTGGGGACCGACGAGCGCTTCCGCGTGACGGTGAAGAAGTTGACCGACGCGGGCGAGGCGCCCATCGAGTTGATCGACAACTTCGAGCACGAGTACAGCTTCGTGGGCAACGACGGCCCGCTGCTGTACTTCAAGACCGACGTCGACGCCCCGCGGGGACGCGTGGTGGCGATCGATCTGGACAAATTCACAGGTCAGGCTGCGCCGGGCGGAAGCGCTCCCGTACAGCCCGAGTTGCAAGAGATCATTCCGCAGGCCGAGGAAACCCTGGTCGCCGCGAGTTTCGTGGGCGACCGCTTCATCGCCAGTTACCTCAAGGACGTCAGGTCGCAGGTCAAGGTGTTCTCGGCCAAGGGCCGGTTCCTCCGCGCGGTCGAGCTTCCCGGCATCGGCACGGCGACGGGTTTCCACGGCAAGCGGACCGACACGGAAACCTTTTTCACTTTCGCCAGTTTCGCCACGCCGCCCGGCATTTATCATTACGACGTAATCAGCGGCGCAAGCCGGCTCTTCCGGCGGGCGGAAGGGAAGTTCAACCCCGACGACTACCAGGTGCAACAGGTCTTCTACCGCAGCAAGGACGGCACGCGGGTGCCGATGTTCCTGGCCTACAGGAAAGGCATCCGCCCGGACGGTTCCAACCCCACGCTCCTTTACGGCTACGGCGGGTTCAACATTTCGCTGCCGCCGCTGTTTTCGATCGGCCGGCTCGCCTGGATGGACATGGGCGGCGTGTACGCGCAGCCCAATCTCCGCGGCGGCGGCGAATACGGCGAGGCCTGGCACAAGGCCGGCACCAAGCTCCGCAAGCAAAACGTGTTCGACGACTTCATCGCGGCCGCCGAGTGGCTGATCGCCGAGAAGTACACGCGCCGCGACAAGCTGGCCATCCAAGGCGGCAGCAACGGCGGGCTCCTGGTGGGCGCCGTGATGACCCAACGGCCGGACCTGTTCGGCGCCTGCCTGCCGCAGGTGGGCGTCATGGACATGTTGCGATTCCACAAGTTCACCGAGGGCCGCACCTGGGTCGACGACTACGGCTCCTCCGACGATCCCCAGGAGTTCAAGGCCCTGCGGAAATACTCGCCCTATCACAACATCCGGCAGGGCACCTGCTATCCGCCCACGTTGATCACCACGGCCGACACCGACGATCGCGTGGTGCCGGGCCACAGTTTCAAGTTCGCCGCCGCCTTGCAGCACGCGCAATCGTGCGACAAGCCGGTGCTGATCCGCATCTCCACCCGCGCCGGTCACGGCGCCGGCAAACCGACCAGCAAGCGGATCGAGGAAACCAGCGACGAGTGGGCCTTTTTGGCAAAGGCCCTCGGGATGGGCGACGATTGATGGGAAAGCAGCAGGCACACGGCGTGTGCCGTCCGAAAAGTTACGGCACACGGAGTGTGCCTACTACCATGCCGCACCGAAAAGACTGTTGACATCGTGTTTCGCGCGGGTATAATCGAGCCCGTTGTGGCCAGTTGGCTTGGCAAACCTAGATCTTCAGGAGGAGCACCGATGAAGACGGGCAAGAGCGGGATCAGTCGGCGGCGTTTTTTGCAGGGCACGGCGACAGTCGCGGCCGTGGCGATCGTGCCGCGGCACGTGCTGGCGCAGGGGCCGCAGGGGGCAAGCGGTCCGCTGCCGCCCAGCGAGAGCCTGGGTGGGGCCCTGATCGGCTGCGGCGGGCGCGGCGGAGCCACCTTCGACGGTCTTGGCAAGGGCGTCCGCATGTTGGCCCAGTGCGACGTGCGGTTCAAAGACAAGGCCAATGACAAGACCGTCTATACCGACTTCCGCAAAGTGCTGGAACGCAAGGATATTGACGTGGTGGCCATCGCCACGCACCCCGGCTGGCACGCCTTGATTTCCATTGCCGCCATGGAGGCCGGCAAGGACGTGCTTTGCGAGAAGCCCATGTGCCGCTTCATCGCGGAAGGCCGCGCCGTGGCCGAGGCCGAAAAACGCTACGGCCGCATCTTCCAGATCGGCACCTACGGACGATTCGGGGCCAATCGCAAGATCCGCAAGATCTTCGATAGCGGCCTGCTGCAGCAGTGCGACACCGTCTTCATCCAGCGCGGCGGCGTCAAAGTGAAGGAATGGAGCGGCATGGTGAAGTACAAGGTCGAGCGCGTGCCCGCCAATCTCGACTGGGACATGTATTGCGGGCCGGCCCCGTTGCGGCCCTATCAGCCGCACCGTGTCGGCGGCACCCACCGCGGCTACTGGGACTATGAAGGCGGCGGACTGTCGGATATGTCCCACCATCACCTGGACGGGCCGGCCTATCAGTACGGCCGCGACGTCACCTCGCCCGTGGAAATCACCCCTTATGCGCCGCCCCTGCACCCC
>JBEKZQ010000085.1:0-16186 GCA_049509675.1 Thermoguttaceae bacterium
GATGGCTGAGCAAATGCCGGGGCATCTTGGTTCGGCACGCAAAAAAAGTCATGCAACTACCTGGGCCTCATTCAACTGGCCTGCTCCCTGCTGTGGTATCGCCGTCAACATCGTTTTCAGCTTTTGAGATAATTTCTTAGTCGTCCGGCGAAAGCGTCTTGATCTTTTCAATGGCGGCCTTGGCCTCGTGTTGTACCACGATATCCTGAGTTCGCGCAAGAAAGGTCAACGGGTTGATCGCCCGCGAGTCGCCGATCTCTCCCAGGGCCTGGGCCCCCCAAATGCGGATTTCGCGATGCCCGTCCTCCAAGGCGCGCATAATTGCGGGAACGCCACGAGGATCGTCGAAGCGTTGTAGGACGCTGATTGCAAGGAAGCGGTCACCAATCTCCCTCGTTTGGTCATCGAGTACGCCGATCATCGCGTCGATGGTCTGCGGATCGCGTATCCGCAACAACGCCATGCAGGCATATACCTTCGTCATCGCCACGGGATATGGCTTCCTATCAGTGACGACCGCAATTAGCCGTTTCACGGCCCCCGGCGCGGATACACTCCGAAGCCCCCCCGCCGCGCGCTCCGCGAGATCGTCCTGCCGAAGCGCGGCAAACAAACGATCCAGGGCGCACTCATCCCGGGAGAACGCCAGCATGCGAGCGAAGTCTGCCGCCACGGAGAACTCCGGACCGCGCTCTTTTTCGATGAGGCTAATTAGCCGGTCGATCGCCTTTCCCGTCCCAGAGCGTGCGATGCCTGTCGCAGCTGCAATGCGATATGCCGGGTTCTCCTTTCCGTCTTCCATGATGGCCAGCAGGGCGTCAAGGCCGCGGGAATTGCCGAGGTAGCTGAGCGAATAGCAGGCTCCTATCCGCTCCTCGGGGTCGTGCAATGCGGCAAGAAATGGTTCCAAGAGGCGCTCGTCCTTGCAACCGATACGGCGACCAAGCACGGCGTTTCGCAATTCTTTGTCGTGCAGGAACCCGAGAAGTAAGTCGGCCGTGCCGGGATCCTTAGAACCGCACAGCGCGCCAACCACCTCGAATCGGATACTCTGTTCTTCGTTCCGGTCGTTCGCCAGGGCCACGAGCCGCGTCCGGACGCGTGGGCCGTTGAACTTGGCGAGCGAACGGGCGGCCACCCCTCGGATATCCCGGTCCCCATCCTTTGAGGCCGCCAAGAGGCAGTCCAAGGCGGCGGCGTCCGCAATCCGGCCAAGCGCCGCTATTGCCCTCCATCGAATTTCCTTCGGTGTGGTTTCTGCAGACTCAACAGCGACGAGCGCCGGCACCGCGGCTTTGCCGATTTGAATGATTGCGTCGAAGGCGGCGTGCCCGACCGTCGGCGGTTCGTCGAAGATGTCGAGAGGGCTCCCCGGCTTTCGGACTTCCGATCGGTCGTCGCTTAACTGGACGAGGAACGGGATTGCCGGAACGGCATCGGTTTTCATTCGGCCGAGCGCCCGCGCGGCCAGTTCGCGCTCCTCCGGCTTCGGCGCGAAGACCTTCTCAATCGAACGCCGCACCGCTGGCCGAATTCCGTGGGGAATATCCTGCTGCGTTACTGGCCAATGCTGGGGAACCGTGAAATTCGTTTGCCGCCCGCCACACCCGAGCATGCAGAAAATGGCGGCGGCGAATGAGACCATTTTCCTGTCCTGCATGTTCCTGTCCCCCTGCCCCCGCTCAACCTTGGCCATCCTCGCAGGCCAACTCCTCCACGCTGATGTGCGTGTTGGTATAGATGTCGATGCCGGCGGCGATCTCCAGGGCGCGGCGGACGATCTCGGCCGCCCCCAGGCTGCTATGGCCGATCAGCGCCCGGGCGGCCGCTACCGCGTAGCTGCCGCCGGCGCCGATCCCCAACACGCCGTCGGTCGGCTGGATCACGTCGCCGGTGCCGGTCACCAACAGCGTATGGCGGGCATCGGCCACCGCCAGCAGGGCTTCCAGCCGCCGCAACACCCGGTCGGTACGCCACTCCTTGGCCAGTTCCGTCGCCGCCCGGGGTACGTTGCGGGGATAGTCCTTGAGCTTCGCCTCAAAACGCTCCAGCAGGGCGAAGGCGTCGGCGGCCGCCCCGGCGAAACCGGTGATGACCTGCCCGTCGGCCAGACGGCGGATCTTCATGGCGTCGGCTTTCATAATGGAATTGCCGACCGTCACCTGGCCGTCGCCGCCCATGGCCACCATGCCCTTGTGGCGGACCGTCAACACGGTCGTCGAGTGTATTTCTGTCGTGCGCGACATGCGGCACTCCTCCCAACTTGCAAACAATCACCGGAACAAAGCAGTACGCGCATCCAAGTCTAGCAGCGGGCCCGCGCGGCGTAAACGACGGCGGAGCGTGTAATCCTTCCCCCCCGCTGTTCGGGTTTTCGTAATTTCGGGCCTTCGTGATTACCTGGTTTCCATGCTGAAGGGCCTGCGATCTCGATTTTTTCCAAGAACTGCTGTTGCGGCAGCGGCCGATTTCGCTAAGATCCCCGGCGCGAGCAAGTTACGGCCCGCGAGAATACACCACAGGGGGGGGTGACAACGGCCGCTATGCGCTCAAAGAACGTGCAAAGACAACTCAAACGGAAGGAGTCGACAATGTACTCGCTGTTTCGCGGAGTGTGTGTTCTGGCGGTCTGCCTGGTCGGGGTCGGAATGTATCGAGGCTGGTTCAGCGTTTCCCATCCCGACCGCGACGCGGCCAATAATCGGGTGAACATCGGCGTCTCGGTCGACGAGGGCAAGTTGGAATCCGACGCCAAGAAGCTCGAGCGGGCCGGCGAGAAGTTCGCGCATCGCATCGAGGGGCGCGACCACCGCGGCCGCGACCAGAATCCCAACAATCCCAACGCGGGATATCAAACTGCGAATGCCGGATATCCAGCTCCGCCTGTGAGCCCTCAAGCGCCGAACACGGTGTACCAGAATCCCAATGCCGGGTATCAGCCGCCGACGGCCGCAATCCAGGACCCGAACGCCGCCGGTTATCAACCGCCGACGGCCGGGATGCAAGACCCGAACGCCGGCTATCAGACGCCTGCCCCGGTGGCCCCGGGCCAGAACACGGGCTATCAGGCTCCTGCCGGCGGGTACGACAACCGCGGCAGCGGATATCGCGATCGCAACGACCGCTACTACAATCGCGGCGGAAGATACCAGGATGGGAATTAGTGAAGAGTTTGAAGT
Source organism: Thermoguttaceae bacterium (assembly GCA_049509675.1). Classification (GTDB taxonomy): domain Bacteria; phylum Planctomycetota; class Planctomycetia; order Pirellulales; family Thermoguttaceae; genus JBEKZQ01. The sequence continues at coordinate 3,180 of JBEKZQ010000085.1, forward strand.
GTTCAGTTTTCAGTGTTCAGTAAGAGCGCTATCGCGTTGTGCCAAGCGCTGAAAGCTGTGAAGAGTTTGAAGTGTTCAGTAAGCGCTCGCGCGCCAAACTGAAAACTGAAAACTGAAAACTATCACGCGCCCTGCCGCGCGGCGCGGCGGCGGTCGGTCTCTTTCAGAATGACTTTTCGCAGGCGGATCTGCGCCGGCGTGACCTCGACCAGTTCGTCCTCTTCGATGAATTCCAGGGCCTCTTCCAAGGACATTCGCCGGGCCGGCTTCAAGAGGATGTTGCGATCATGGCCGACCGCCCGCATGTTCGAGAGCTTCTTTTCCTTGGTCGGGTTGACCGGCATGTCGCCGCTGCGGCTGTTTTCGCCGACGATCATTCCCTGATAGACGACGTCGCCGGGGCCGACGTGCATTTCGGCCCGTTGCTGCAGGGCGTCCAGGCCGTAGGCCACCGCCTTTCCGTCGGCGACCGAAACGAGCACCCCGGTGGCCCGGCCGGCAATCTCGTCGGTCATCGGCTTGTAGCGATCGAAGCGGTGATGGATGATCGCCGTGCCCTGCGTGGCGTTGAGCAAGCGGGTGCGAAGCCCGATCAGCCCGCGGGCCGGAATGGAGAACAGCATGTAGGCGAATTCGTTGTGCGTGCTCATTTCCAGCAGTTGCCCGCGGCGTTGGCCGACCATCTCCATGACCGGCCCGGTTTGCGGTTGCGGCACCTCGACCACGAGGCTCTCGAACGGTTCCTCGGTCACGCCCGCCCGCTCGTGGAGGATCACGTGCGGCTTGCCGACGGCCAGTTCGTAGCCCTCGCGGCGCATGGTTTCGATCAGTACGGAAAGGTGCAGCACGCCGCGGCCGCAGACGGAGAACTGCTCGGTGCCGACGATCGGCTCCACGCGCAGGGCCACGTTCCGCTGGATCTCTTTCAGCAGCCGCTCGCGGAGATGGCGGCTGGTGACGTACTTGCCGTCGCGGCCGGCCAGCGGCGAGGTGTTGGCCCCGAAGGTCATCTTCAGCGTCGGCTCATCGACGACCACCCGCGGCAGCGCCCGCGGCGACTCCGCATCGCTGACCGTATCGCCGATCTCCACGTTTTCCAGCCCCACCAGGGCCACGATGTCGCCGGCCTCGGCCGATTCCACCTGGTTGCGGCCCAGATCCTCAAAAACGTAGACCGTGGCGATGCGGGTGCGGATGACCTGGTTGTTGGCCTGCATCAGGGCGACTTCCTGCCCGCTGCGGACCTGCCCGCTGTAGATCCGGCCGATGGCGATCCGCCCCACGTAATCGGACCAATCCAACGTGGTGACCAGCATCTGCAACGGCGCCTCGGCATCGATTTCCGGCCCGGGCACCTTCTCCAGAATCATGTCCATCAACGGCTCGATGGTTCCGCTGGTTTCTTCGGCGTGGTGCGTGGCGTAGCCGAGCTTCGAGCTGGCGAAAATGTAGGGGAAGTCGGCCAGCGATTCCTCGGCCCCCAGTTGCAGGAACAGGTCGAACACCTCGTCGATCACTTCGTGCGGCCGGGCGTCAGGGCGATCGATCTTGTTGATGACGATCACCGGCTGCAGGCCGCACTCCAGGGCCTTGGAGAGCACGAAGCGGGTCTGCGGCATCGGCCCTTCGGCCGCATCGACCAGCACCAGGGCGCCGTCGGCCATGCGCAGCACGCGTTCCACCTCGCCGCCGAAGTCGGCGTGGCCGGGGGTGTCGATGATGTTGATCTTCACGCCGCGGTAGGGGATGGCGATATTCTTGGCCAGGATGGTGATGCCGCGCTCGCGCTCCAGGTCGTTGGAGTCGAGGATCTGTTCGCCCACGAGTTGCGTTTCCCGAAAGCGGCCGCTTTGCCGCAGCATGCAATCCACCAGCGTCGTCTTGCCGTGGTCGACGTGGGCGATAATGGCGATATTGCGGACGTCTTGGCGACGCAGTGTGCTGCTCATGGAGTTGAACGCGCATTACTGATGCGAGGAAAACTCATAATGATACCCGATCCGCGGCCGCCCGGCAATGGGGGGAGAGCCGTCCATTCTTTGGAGGGCGGCGACCGGGCACCCTCTGCGTGGCCGCTTTCTTTCGAGCGGCCGGAAGGGATCGGGGAGACAAATCTCAGGTACACTGCCGCGTCGCTCTTGGGTGGCAAATCCTCCGGAAAAGCGGCGACAAGTGGTCGCACTCCAAAACGTCGCTCCGGTTTCCGTCTCCGATGAATCTTACCAGGTTTGTTGCGACGCACACCTGCTCGCTTTGCGCGGCAAATGCGGCATTCTTTCGCCGATCCCTACCGCGCCGCGCCGTCCAGGGCGTGCAGGGCAAAGGCATAGGCCCCAATGGCCACGGCCTGACTGGTGCCCAGCCGCGAAAGTCCCACGCCGATGCGCTTCAAGGGATCGTACGCGACCTTGGCGTCGCTGCCCGGAACGCTGAGGACTCGGACATCGCCGCATAGGAAGGCGCGGAGTTGCTCCTCGTCTTCCAGGTTGAAGGCTTTCAGCTCCATGCGCGGGATCTTGACGCCCTGGAGGGTTTCGATCGTGCCGTTCATTTCGGCCACGATGCGGGGCAGGAACAAGGAGGCGGCGCCGGACAGGCCGCCGCCGATCACGACCAGCCCGTCGATCAGGGTCATGGCGTTGGCCAGGGCGTCGCCGACCGTTTCGCCCAACTCGTCGAAGGCCCGCAGCGCGGCGGCCCGATCGCCGCCGGCTCGGCCCGTGGCGAACTCAAAGATCTCCTTCGGCGAAGGCGGCTGCGGGTGCGTGGTCTTGGCGTGTGCCAAGTAGACCTGCTCGACGGCCCGGATGCTGGCGCCTTCTTCCGCGAAGGCGCGGTTGTGGAGCTTGTTGCGCATGATCCAGATTTCACCGGCGGCCCCGTTGTCGCCGACAAATAGCGCGCCATTGCGGACGATTCCGCCGCCAAAACCGGTGCCCAAGGTGATGCCAAACAAGTTGCCAAACTGCTTGGGCGAGCCGGCGGCCGAGAGCTTCGCGTTGATCTCGGGCAGCAGGCCGGCAATCGCCTCGCCGTAAGCAAAAAGGTCGCCGTCGTTGTTGATGAACACCGGCAGGCCGAACTTCTCGCGCAACATGGGCCCCAAGGCCACGCCGCCGCGGAAGGCCGGCAGATTGCCCAGGTCGCCGATAATGCCGGAAGCATAATCGGCCGGACCAGGAAAAGCGAAGCTGATGGCCACGGAGGGTTGCGGCAGTGCGGCGCGGACGCGGGAAAAACCGTCCACGATGGTCTGCAGACACAAGTCCAATTGCCCCGCCGCGGAAGGGAGCGTGATCGGGGCCACGATTTCGCGGTTAGCCCGGATGGCGGAAAAGACGAAATTGGTGCCGCCGGCATCCAGCGTCATGACGATGCGCGAATCGGCGTCGGTTCTCATGGTTGTGGAAGTTAGGTCTTGGATCTTAACCCAAGTTAGAGACTTTTGACGATCGGCAAAGGACTTAGGTGCGATTTCAGGCAGTTTATTTCACTACATTTGGATCACGGTGTCAAGGCGGCGGAGCCGCCGGGGGAGGGGGGGTTGCAATAAATGCTTGACGGAAATTGCGGAATGTGATAGCCTACACTCGTCTTATTAGAGGAAGAAGAGGTGCGCCTATGACCAGTAGACGAGTCATTTTTTCACTGTTGGCCGTGCTCTGGCTGTGCCAGGGCTGGTTCCAGGCTCCCGTTTCGGCGATCGTGATCCGGGCCGATCAAAGCGACGCCGCCTATATTGCGTTGGGCGCAAGTCCCGCCTATTCGAGCGTGGGCATGTTTCAGGGGACCGTGCCCGGCGGCGGATTCGTCGCCTCCGGCACGCTGATCGCGCCCGATTGGGTCCTTACCGCGGCCCACGTGGTCGATAAGGCCCAATCGATGAACTTCACCATCGGCGGCCAGACGTATACGGCCGACAGTTGGACGGCCTATCCCGGCTGGACCGGCAACGTCATGGCCGGCTACGACATGGGCCTGGTCCACTTGAGCCGGCCCAGCAGCGTGACGCCCGCCGTGCGCTATACGGGCGGGGCCGAACTCGGCATGACCGACGTCACCGTCGGCTACGGCAAGACCGGCAACGGGCTGACCGGGGCGCTGGTTCTGGACGGCCAGAAGCGCGGCGCCGAGAACACGATCGATACCTTCGCCGCCAACCAGCGCCTGTTCCTCTCCGATTTCGATAATCCAAACGCGGTGCAATTTGGCGGCCTGGGCTCGTCGAAGCCGTTGCCCTTGGAAGGTCTGATCGCACCCGGCGACAGCGGCGGCGGCGTGTTCATCACCACCGGCGCGGGAACTTTTTTGGCGGGCGTCAATTCGTTTATCGAATCCAGCGACGGCAAGCTGAATTCAAGCTACGGAGAGATCGAGGGCCAGACCCGCGTTGCCGCCTTCAACGACTGGATCGACACGGTCATGAAGGGCCCTCTTCCGGACGTTCGCAGCGATGCCGCCGCCCAGGACGACGGCACTCTACCAGTCTCTCTGGGCAACACCCCGGAACCAAGTACCTTCGCCTTGCTGGCGGCCTTCGGTCTGACGATGCTCGCCTGGCGAGCATTCCGGCGCGCGTAGGGGCAGCCAAGTTGGTCAGGCACTCCGTGCCTGACGACCTGCTGATTAACGTTGTCAGGCACGGGGTGCCTGACCTACAGAACTACGGACCGCACCGCGCAATGGGGCCAACCGTGGCGCCCGTGGCGCGCAGGTAATCTTGCGGGGCCAAGAGGATCTGCTGGCCGCGCAGACCAGCCGAGATGGAAATTACCTCGAACTGCGCCATGCGCCGGTCGGCATAGACCGGGTAATCCTTCTTGCACGCCAGGGCCGTGACCCCGCCGCGCACATAGCCCGTCAGCGGTTGCACCTCCTTCAACGGCACCAATTCAATCCGCCGATCACCGCTGAGCCGGGCCAGGGCCTTGAGATCCAGTTCGGCGTCGCCGGGCACCACGGCCAGTAACACCCCGCGCCGATCACCCCTCACGACCAACGTCTTGAAGACCTGCTCGAGCGGAAGCCCGACCCCCTGGGCCACCCGCTCGGCGCCCAGATCGTCCAGATCGACCGCATACTGCCGCAACTCGTACGCGATGCCCAGTTTTTCCAGAATCCGCGTGGCGTTGGTCTTCATGAAACGGTCTGGAGCAGGTCGTGGCCGGAAAGGGGACAGGTCCATGTTTTCGGCCACCGTCGATTCGCAAAACCGCATCTTCCGGCCGAAGAATGGACCAGTCCCCGGCCCGTGAACGGTTAGAAGAACTTCGCCTCATTCCACCTTGGTTCTCCCGGCCCCCTCTTTTTTCAGCGGCGTCGTCCACAGGTAGATGCGGTGCTTCACGTTGTCTTCCTTGGACATCATGAGGACCGTCTTGTCCTCCTTGACGCCCCGCATGTCAAAATCGTGGGATACGATTCGCGATCCGGGCTTGAGCTTCTCCAGTTGCGGAATGAGCTTCACGTTGAGTCGGGGGAGCAGGTAAAGCGTAATGACGCTGGCCGGGCGGAGATCGAGCTCGAAAATGTTCTTCTGCTCGAAGCGGACCAGGTCTTCCACGCCGTACGTCTTGGCGCTGGCGTGACACTCTTTGATCCGATTGGGGTCGATGTCGTAGCCCACGCCGCGGCAGCCGTATTTCTTGGCCGCCAGAACGACGATTCGGCCGTCGCCGCAGCCCAGGTCGTAGATGACGTCGTCTTTGCCGACCTTCGCCAGATCCAGCATCCGCAGCACAACGTCGTTGGGCGTGGGAACATAGACCACGTCGGCCTTGTGCGATTCCCGGGCCGGACTGGCGACGTCCTCTGCGCCCGCCGCGGCCGACAGGGCCGAGACCATGATGGAACCCGCGAGCAGCAAAGCGGCAGCGACAGTGCGATACATGGTTGGATCTCCGTATGTAAGGAGTAAGGAGTTAGAAGTTAGGAGTTAGAAGTTAGGAGTCAGGAGCGGGGCATGGGGAAGGTACATTCTAACTCCTAACTTCTAACTTCTATTCAAAAGTATAGATCGCCAAACTGGTCATTTTGGCCTTGAACTGCTCGACTGCCTCGTCGCTGACCTTGCACCCCTTGAGGTACAGCATCCGCAGGGCTTCGTGACCGACGAGGTCCGCCAGGTCTGCGTCGCGGACGGAGCAGTTGTTGAGGTTCAACACGCGGAGCTGGGCCAGCGGCTTGAGCTGCCTCAGGCCGGCCCCGGTGATCCTGGTATCTTCCAGGGCCAGGGTGTCGAGGTTGGTCAAGCCGGCCAGAAAGGCCAGCGAGTCGTCAGTGACTTTCGTGTGGCTGAGATTCAGCACTCGCAGGGCCTTAAGGCCGCGCAAATAGACCAGCCCGGCGCCGGCGATCTTGGTGTCTTGCAGGGAAAGGACTTCCAGCCCCAAGAGATGGCGCAGATTGAACAAACCGGCATCAGTGACGCCGTTGTCGTGCAGGTAAAGCCGGTGCAGGGCGGTCTTGCTGCGAAGGTAGGCCAGGCCGGCGTCGCTGATGCCGCTCTTGCCGACGTCGAGGGTTTCCAGGACGGAGAGCTTGATGAGATGGGACAAGGCGGCATCGTCGACTTTCGGTCCTTCAAGTTCCACGCCGAGCGCGCGACCCCGCCAGTCGAGCTCGAACTTCGCCCCCAGCCGCGTTAGCGCGGCCTGGGCCGCCTGCTCGTCGGGCGCCGCCGCGCTCTTAGGGCCGGCCGTCTCCAAGGGCGCGGCGTCCGCCGCTGCGGCCCAAGATGCAAAAGCGATCGCCGGCAGCACGATCAAAACCATCCGGACAACCCGACACGTACTCATGGCTGACTCCATAACCGTGGGAAAGTTTCCTACCTGACCAGGTCCTCGCTGGCGATCGTCGGGCACCAGAACTTCTCGACGTACTCGATGATCAGCCGCGTCCCCTCCTCGTGGCCGACGTAGGGCGGGCGGGCGGGATTGTACATGGCGTCGGTCAGGTCGCGCACCAGCATCGCGTTCATCCCCCGCCGCACCATGCACTTGATGGCAAACGGCCGGCCCAGCACGCACATGTTTGTGTGGACGCCCATGAGGATCACGTTCTTGACGCCCTTCTGCTGCAGGAAATTCCACACCTCCTGGCCGTTGTCGGAAATGCCGTCCTTCTCCTGGTCGATCTCGATGGCCGGGTGCTGGCGGCTCCAGGCACGGTACGCGCGGACCTCGCCGGTATCCGAGCCGCCATCGCCCGCATCGCACGGCTGCGGCGGGTCGGCATGTGCGGCCTCGGGCGGCATTTCCGCCTTGGGGGCCGCAAGCACGCGCTGCCGCGCCGCTGAGTCCTTGTAGAAGTCGATCGTCTCCGATGGGCAATGGACCACGGTCACGCCGCGGGCCCGGGCGGCCTTCACCACCTCGTTCATGCGCGGCGCCATCTGCCCCACGCGCTCGGCGGCCCCGCGCGACCAGTGCTTGTCCCACATGTCGCAAATGATGATGGCCGTCTCTTCCGCCTTGAGCGACTTGGCATGGTTGACCACCTGCCAGCGATTGTGGCCGCCGACGTCGGCCTTGAGCACTTGGCTGCGCAGGTGGACCGTCAGTTCTCCGGCGACCAAGGGGGCGGCCGCCGACAGGAACAGGACAATGCTCGCAAGGGTGTTGCGGTACGACATGGCTGTTGCTCCTTGTCGTTACAGTAAAATGGGGACCACCGATCCAAACCCGCCGCGAGAACACCGGGCAGCATACCGCGCAGCCCGTCGAAAAGCTAGCGGCAAGAAAAGGACCGCTCGGCAGTTCGCTACCCGGCCGCCGGTTTTCCTGCTATAGTGAGGGCGATCATGGTAGGACGGATTGCCAATCCGTCCCGCAAATCATGGACGGATTGGCAATCCGTCCTACTGGTCTGTCCATTTCGACATTACCGGTTGGGTGCCACGACCAACCTCCGGTCGGTGCCTGGCTTGCCCAGCAGTGCTGGAAACACGGTTGGACAAGCCAACCGTGGCACCCGTAAACGCAAGTTGGACAGACCACTACGGGCAAACTTCCCCGACAACGAAGGAGACCGAAGACATGCGAGGGAAAATCACGCGGAAGGCATCGGCGGCTGGTTGGTTGCTCCTTGCGCTGCTGCCGGCGGGCGTATGTGGCTGCGGACGGGCGGCGGCCGTTTCAGGCAAGGTGAGCTACCAGGGTCGTCCGGTGACCTACGGTTCGGTCATCATGGTGGGCGCCGACAAGAAGGCCCGCTCCGGCGTCATTCAGTCGGACGGCTCCTACAGTGTCGAGGGAGTAGCGGCGGGCCCGGTAAGTATCGCCGTGCTGAGCCGCGACCCGGCCAAGGGGCGTGCCGCCCGGCGGGAGTCGAAGGAGGCCCAGCCGGCATCGCAAGGTGCGGCTCCGCCAGTGACGGCCGGCAATGGCTGGTTCCCGCTGCCGCGCAAGTTCGAAAATCCCGAGACCTCCGGCCTCGGCTGCACGGTTGCCGCAGGCCATTTCGACCATGACGTTGAGTTGAAGTAGCGATTCACGCCGGTTCCGGCACGATAAGCGGCAAGGAAGTCAATAATCGGCATTCTCTCGTCAACTTTAGCTATGGGATGTTCTGGTTGCCAGCGGGTAGAATGATCGAATGAACTACGACCAGGAACAAGATCTGGCAGGCATAGACCGCCGGACAACTGAACATTCCCAGATTTTCTGTTTGAAAGGATGAACCATGACCCAACTGAAGACCTTCGCGGACTGCAATAAAGACGACCTGATCGTCATCACCGGAGCAGGCGGATTTATCGCCGGGTCGCTGGCCCGCTACTTCCACGATCGCGGTTTCACGCGGATCCGGGCGATCGACAAGAAGCCGCTGCCCGACTGGTACCAGCTCGTTCCCGGGGTGGAGAGCCTGTGTCTGGACGTGAGCGAGGAGGCTGCCTGCAAGCGGGCCTGCGAGGGGGCCGTGGAAGTCTTCAACCTGGCGGCCGACATGGGCGGCATGGGCTTCATCGAGCGGTTCCGCATCCAGTGCCTGCGGAGCATCCTTATCAACACGCACATGATCGAGGCCGCCTACCGGGCAGGCGCTCGGCGTTACTTCTACTCGTCCTCCGCCTGTGCCTACAACACCGAGCTGCAGAAGGACCCCAACTGCCGCGCCTTGCGCGAGAGCGACGCCTACCCGGCCATGTCGGAACGGGGCTACGGCTGGGAGAAACTGCTGTCGGAGATGTTTTGCCAGGAGTACTGGGCCGAGCGCGGGATGAAGACCTTCATCGCCCGCTTCCACAACGTCTACGGTCCGCACGGCACCTGGGACGGCGGCCGCGAGAAGGCGCCGGCGGCCATCTGCCGCAAGGTGATCGAGGCCAAGGACAAGAACACCGACTGCATCGACATCTGGGGCGACGGCACGCAAACGCGCAGCTTCATGTACATCGACGACTGCACCGATGGCATCGACCGCATCACGCACTGCGACAACCTGATCGCAACGCCCATCAACTTGGGCTCCAGCGAGCTGATCGAGATCAACAAGTTGGTGAGCCTGGCGGAGGAGATCGGCGGCGTGAAGCTGCGCCGCAGTCATGACATGTATGCGCCCCGGGGCGTGGCGGGGCGCAACAGCGACAACACGATGATCAAGCGCGTGCTGGGCTGGGAGCCGACTACGCCCTTCCGCACCGGATTGGCCAAGACCTACGCCTGGATCGCCGAGCAATACCAGGATCGCAAGGCCGGGCGGCGTACGGTTCACGACACGATCTGAGGACGCAGCGCGCCATGAAGACCTTCGCCGGGCGGAGCTTGACCGACGTTATCGGCGCGATCCCCTACCGCATGGCCTTCGCCGGCGGATGGATCGACCAGCCGTTCGTATCGCGTTGGAACCCCGCCCCGCCCGGCTCCATGGTGGTCGTGGGCCTGGAGCCTGAGTGCCGGTTCATGGAGCGGGCGGGCATGGCCACCGGCACGCGCAACGTGGCGCTGGGACTGTGGAACGGCGGGCTTCCCGATCGCGACCCGGCCCAGTTGGTGCGCGAGCTGTATGCCGAGGAGAATCGCGGCAAGGGCGAGCCCTCCGGCTCGCAAGACATGATCGGGCTGGTGTACCCCGGGGTGAACCGCCTGGACTACGACTTCGCCCACGAGGGCGGGATCTTCCCCCGGCACATCGAGTCCAGCAACGATCCGCGCGTGGCCCGCTGGTTGGAAGAGGTGCTCTATCTGCTGCCCGTGGCCGCCCGGCCTGACGGCTACAACCCGCTGGGAATCAAGAACCTCGACCCGGCTTGCATTGGCCGGCTGGGCACGACGGGCAAGGAGTGTTTCGACGCCATCCTATCCCGTGACGCCCGGGCCCTGGGGGCCTCGATGAATGCCTGCATGGAGTGCTGGGAGGCGATTCTCCCGCAGACCGTGCGGCATCCCACGCTGACCGCCGATCTGAAAGGCATTTTGGCTTTTTACCAGTCGCGCTATTGCGGCGCGATGTATTCCGGCTGCGGCGGCGGTTATCTGTTCGTGGTTTCTACCGAGCCCGTGCCCGGCGCGTTCCAGATCAGGGTCCGCACCAGGTAAACAACCTTGCTTTGGTTTGTGCTTGACGAATCATGCCTATCAACCCGCCCACCAAGCCGGAATCGCAAACCGCCGTGCCGTTCGACATGGCCTACGTCTGGAGCATCTCCCTGGTGGCCGCCCTGGGAGGGCTGCTCTTCGGCTACGACTGGGTGGTGATCGGCGGTGCCAAGCCGTTCTTTGAGAAATACTTCCAACTGGGAACCGAAGAGCTGGTGGGCTGGGCCAATAGCTGTGCCCTGGTGGGCTGTTTGCTCGGATCGCTCGTGAGCGGCGGATTGAGCGACAAGGTCGGCCGCAAGAAGCTGCTGCTGGCAGCGGCGCTAGTGTTCGCAGTCTCGTCGATCCTCACGGGCTGGGCTTATACCTTCAACACTTTCGTGCTCTGGCGCATTGCCGGCGGCGTAGCCATCGGCATGGCCTCGAACCTTTCGCCGATGTACATCGCCGAAGTCGCCCCCGCACACATCCGCGGACGGCTCGTGGCCATCAACCAGCTTACCATTGTCCTGGGCATCGTCGCGGCGCAGGTGGTGAACCTGCTGATCGCCGAGAAAGTGCCCGACGGCCAGGAACTGCTCGCCGAGAGCTGGAACTGCCAGTTCGCCTGGCGCTGGATGTTCACCGCCGTCACGGCGCCGTCGCTGCTGTTCGTGATCGGCGCGATCTGGTTGCCGGAGAGTCCCCGCTGGCTGATCAAGAGCGGCATGGCCGAGCGGGCGCGGCAGATCCTGGCCCGCATCGGCGGGCGGGCCTATGCCGACGAGGAAGTCGGCGACGTCGAGGCCACGCTGGCCGCCCAGGAGATCCAGCGCGTCCGCTTCCGCGATCTGCTGGAACCGAGAATGACCAAGATCCTGCTGGTGGGAGTGGTGCTGGCGGTCCTGCAGCAATGGAGCGGGATCAACGTCATCTTCAACTACGCCGAGGAACTCTACAAGGCGGCCGGCTACGGCGTGAACGACATTCTCTTTAACATCGTCATCACCGGCGCGATCAACCTGCTGGTGACCGCAATCGCCATCGGCACGGTCGATCGCTTCGGCCGCCGCGGCCTAATGCTCATCGGTTGCGCCAGCATCGCCGTTTCGCACATCCTGCTGGGCACGGCCTACCTGATGGGACTGAAGGGGACGCCGGTGCTGGTGCTGACGCTGTGCGCGATCGGCAGCTACGGCATGTCGCTGGCCCCGATCACCTGGGTGCTGATCTCCGAGATTTTCCCCAATCGCATCCGCGGGGCGGCCACGTCGGTGGCGGTGTCGGCGCTTTGGATCGCCTGCTTCATCCTCACGTACACATTCCCCCTGTTGAAGCGCACGATCACCATGGCCGGCGCCTTCTGGATGTACGCCGCCATCTGCGCGGCGGGATTCGTGTTCGTGCTGCTGCGCGTGACGGAAACCAAAGGCAAGACGCTCGAACAGATCGAACGAGAACTGGCGGATTGATCGAGGACATGACCGGAAAAAGAGACGGCACGGCGAAGAAACGCCCAAGACGTAGTCAGCTAACTACGCAGATTCACAGCCTCTGAGAACACGGTTGGACAAGCCAACCGTGGCGCCGTGTCGTAACGTATGCGCTGACAATGAGTTGCGACGACGACTGAACGCTTTGCCCAGATGAAGCGTAGAATATAACTGTCTATCTGCGAAGGAATGAGATTCTATGTTTTTCGATCCGCTGTATTTGTTGATGGTGATGCCCGCGTTCCTGTTGGGACTTTGGGCACAAATGCGCATTCAATCGGCCTACGCTCAGGCCCAGCGGTTGGCGGCGCCGCTGAGCGGGGCGGCCGCCGCGCGGCACGTGCTGGACTCGGCCGGGTTGCAGAATGTGGCGATCGAACAGATCCCCGGCCGATTGTCCGACCATTACGATCCGCGCGACAAGGTGTTGCGACTCAGCAGCGATGTATATCTGAGCCGCAGCCTGGCGGCGGTAGGCATCGCCGCCCACGAGGCCGGCCACGCCCTGCAAGACGCCTTCGGCTATGCCCCGCTGGCAATCCGCAATGCCGTGGTGCCGGTGGCCGGCATCGGCAGCAATGCGGGCATCTGGATGGTCGTTCTGGGGGCCATCTTGCGAATCCAGCCGCTGCTCTTGGCGGGCATTGTGCTGTTCAGCGCCGTGGTCTTCTTCCAGGTCGTCAACTTGCCGGTCGAGTTCAATGCCAGTTCGCGAGCCAAGGCCCAACTGGTCTCGTTGGGGATCATCAACCAGGAGGAGTTGTTTTACGTGGGCAAGGTGCTCAATGCGGCGGCCTTGACCTACGTCGCCGCCACGCTCCAGGCGATCATGACCCTGCTGTACCTGGTACTGCGTTTCGGCGGGGGCCGGCGCAGTTAGCCCAAGTTACGCTGTTGCGCGGGTTGGTTTGTTGTCAGTAAAGGACTTACGTTCATTTTTGGGTCAAAGTCTTCACTACATTTGAACAAGTTCGTCAAAGCGCCGCAACCGGCGGGG
>JBEKZQ010000086.1:0-17092 GCA_049509675.1 Thermoguttaceae bacterium
ACAACCTGACCCTCGCCGGCAACGTCGACCTTGGCGGCGCCAACCAGACAATCAACGTCGTCAACACGGGCAGCACGACGCTCTCCGGCGTGCTCTCCCACGGCGGCCTGGTGAAGTCCGGCGCGGGCGTGCTCGCGCTCGCCGGCTCTAACGCTTACAGCGGCGGCACCACGCTCGGCGCCGGTACGCTGAATCTGTCCCACCAGTACGCGCTTCAGAACAGCACGCTCACCATGACCGGCGGCGGCAACCTGGCGTTCGATAGTTCGGTGAGCAGCAACGCATTCAACCTGGGCGGCCTGATCGCCGCGTCCTCGGGCCCGGGCTACGATATCACCCTGCTGAACAACGCCGCTCTGCCCAACCCCATTACGCTGACCGTGGGCGGAAACAACGCTTCGACCACCTACGCCGGGGTCCTTAGCGACACTTACCTCGGCGCTTCGCTGGGCGGTTCGCTCGTGAAGGCTGGCACCGGCGCCCTCTATCTCACCGGCAACCACAGCTACACCGGCGGCACCAGCATCGCCGCCGGCACGCTGACGCTCGGCCCGACGGCCGGACTGGGTGACACCGCCATCACGGTCGGCAGCGGGGCGGTCTTCGCTCCGCATCCGCAGCCGACCGCCAACGGCGGCACGATTACCGCCGGTAACAGTGCTGCCTCGTTGACCGTCAATGCCGGCGGCGTCTTCGACATGTCCGGCGACAGCGCCGCCGGTACCTTCCAGGTCAATGGCGGCTACAACCCTTTGACCCTCAGCGGCGGCACCCTGGGCTTCGACCTCGTCGGCAGTTCTGGCGACCAGTTGTCCGTGTCCGGCTTCGCCGCCACCGTTTCGGGCATAAACACCATCAGGATCACCGGCGTGGGGGCGCTCACGCAGCCCTACTACCCGTTGATCACCGGCGTGACCTACGGGCTGGACGGCGGCACGTTCGTCCTGGCCAGCACCTCGGTCACAAGCGGCGGCAAGACCTACGGGCTGACGTTGAGGACGGACGGGGGCTACGAGGAAGACGTCCTGGTTTCCGCCATCAACACGAACAATTCGTTGCTGGCCCTGTCGGCCGGTTCGCTGGCCATGAGCGTCCATATGGGCGATACCACCACGCTCACTACCGCTTCGGTGACCAACAGCGGCACGGACGCCGGCTCCTTCACGGCAGTCGCAGCGCCACGCTCACGATCACGAACACCGACAACACCTCGGATCCGAGCGTCCCGCAAAGCCTGACGGTGGCGGGCTATGTCTACAGCGGCCTGGGCGTGTGGAACGCCAGTGGCGGCACGTGGAGCACGTTTGCCAATTGGTCCGAGACGAACAGTGGCGGGGTGCCCGGCGTGGACGGCCCCTTGAGCGCCGGCGACACGGCGACCTTCGCGAATGCGGCCGGGCCAGCGGCTACGGTGACCTTGACCGGCAGCGCCACCGTGAGCAGCCTGACGCTGAGCAATTCCGCCGGCTCCAGCTTCACGATCGCCGGCTCCGGCGCGCAGGGCACGCTGCACCTCAGCACGACCAGCGGTCAGGCCTCGGTCGTGAGCAGCGGCACGCAGAACATCACGGCGCCCGTGTCTTTGGACAGCCGGACGGCGGTGACCACCAACAACGGCAGCGACCTTCTGACGTTGGCCGGCCTGGTCAGCGGCAGCGGCGGGCTGGCGAAGATCGGCAATGGGACGTTGGTGCTGAGCAGTACGAACAACCATGCCAACGGCTTTACGGGCGGAACGACGCTTGTCGGCGGCAAACTCGAGTACACCAGTTCGTCGGCAGTGGACAAGGGCAACGTCGAGTTTGCCGGCGGCAACCTGGTGTTGAGCTTCGGGGCCGGCGGCGGCAGCGTCGTGAGCAGTGCCGACACCGGCTCGGGGCTTTCCGCTTCGGCGGCGTCGGCCGGGCTCGACTCGGCGGCGGTGGCGCCGCCCGCCGGGGCGGGTGCGGCCCTGACGGTGGCCGGCGTGCCGGAACCGGGCACGTTGGGGCTGCTGGCCGCCGGACTGCTGGCCGGCCTGATCGCCTGGCTGCGACGCCGGCGGGCGTGACGAAGCGCAATCGATGTATTTGCAATATCTGCTATCGGAACTGCTTGTCGCTCGCACGGGAACGTCAGCGGCGGCTGGGACCCGCGTATTCCGAGCTTCTCGCCTGCGCCCCCGTGAATGCCGAATAAGACCGGATTCACCTCAGTTTGGTTCTCCTGCTGCTGCTCGGTCGGCAAGCAAGATCGCCCGATCCTGGCGGACTCGTCCGGCGGGAATCGCTGGATCGCCGTTGCGCAGGCGTTTCAGCATGGCAACCTTGTCGCTCCCGGCGACCAGCCAAAGCACGCGCCGCGCACGGTCGAGCACGGGATACGTCAACGTCATCCGCCGCCTCCCCAGGTAGACGCCGGTTGCGGCGACGTCCGCATCGATCACCTCTAGGGCCGGATCTCCGGGCAGCAGGGATGCGGTATGGCCGTCAGGTCCCAGGCCCAGGTGGACAAGATCCAAGACGGGCGGCGATCCGGCAATCTCCTGCAAGACCCGCGCATAGCGAACGGCCGCGGCCTCCAGGTCGGGAGCATCGACCGGCATGGCGTGGATCTGCTCGGGACGCAGCGGGGCGTGCGCCAGCAAGCTTTCGCGCAGATGGGTGAGGTTGCGGTCGGGGTGTCCCTCGGGCGCCACGCGCTCGTCCACCTGGACCACGTGCATGCCCTGCCAGGGCACTTCTTCGTTTGCCAGGGCTCGAAGCATGAGCCAGGGCGTGTGGCCGCCGCTGACGGCGGCCACAAAACGTCCGCTCCTGGCGACGGCCACGCGCGCCTCCGCGGCGATGATCGCGGCGGCCTCGCGCGCGACCGAATCGGCGTCGGCAACTACTTCCATCTGCATCATGGCATCTTCACGGGCCGGGGACTGGTCCATTTTTCGGCCAGAAGGCGCGGGTTTGCGAATTGATGATGGCCGAAAACATGGACCTGTCCCCTTCGGCCGCCCCGGCCGGCCAGGGCGGTTCGCCGGACGCCGCCGCCGCGCCGTACAGTTGGCAGGCCTGCAAGCCGCCGCCGGGGCCCGTGTAGAAGACCCTGCCGTTGGAGACGCAGCCGCTGATGCACTCGCTCGGATCGAGACGCGGTCCGCTGCTCAGCAGCCTGACGTGCCGGATGTCGGAAACGTCGTAAACGTCCATGGCCGTGCCGATCAAGGTGGAGCCTGAGAGGGTCAAACGGGTACACTTGTATTCGTTGTCGAGTATGGCCAGGATCTTGCCCGTGGCAAGGTCCAGCAGATAGGACTTCTTGTATTGGGCGTGGACGAAGATGAAGTGCGGGCCGATCGTGGGCACGTGGATCGCCAGCGCGACCGGTTCCGATTGCCAGACCAGGGCGCCATCCTTGGCATCGAGGCACCACACGTGGCAGTCCTTGGCGCCGGGCAGCGGGTTGTAACCGCCCAGGTAAAGCCGCCCGTCCTTAGCCGAGATGGTCGAGCCGCCGCGGACTGAATAGTTGGTGGTCAGCCAGAGGATCCGGCCCGTCTCCGGCTCGATCGCCGCCGTAATGCCCTGGGACCCGGGAAGGCCGGAAGGCGACCTGGGGGTGTGGCCGAAGAAGCAGGAGTAATAGAGCCGGCCGTTCATGAGGCAAACCCCGGCGTCGTCGCCGCCCGAGCCATAGGAGGAGAAGTCTTTGGTCCACGCGGTTCGGCCCGTCTTCAGGTCATAGGCCCGCAGCAACGGCCGGTGGCTGGCGGGGAAGGAGGGGATATCTTGATGTCCGAACAGCCACGAGACCTTCTCCGCGTCGGGCGCCTCGGGGTCGTACCTGCCCGTGCCGAAGCAATAGACTGCCAGGTTCTTGTGAATCACCGGCGGCTGCTGGCGGTTCCAACTGGGAGAGCCGGAAAAGGGTGCTTCCCAGAGGAGATTGCCGGTGGCGGCGTCCAGGCATCGCAGGCGGCTCTTGCGCAGCCCGGCCTGCGGGACGAGCACGCGCTCCTGGTAGTAGAGCGGGGCGGTGTAGCAAATATGCACGCCGGGGAAATACCGCCGCCAGAGCAGGCGTCCGCTCTGCTGCTCGACCGCGAAGATCTGGCCTTCGGCGGTGTGGGTATACATCCGACCCCCGCCAAACGAGGAGAATTGCTTGGCCGTACCTTCGTAGCGACGGATCCACTGCATCTTCAGCGGGAGCCGAACGGTCTGGTCGTCGGCGTTGGTGTTTCCCCAATCGCGGAAACTGGTAAAACGATCGTACTGGGCACTGGCCAGCGGAGTACGCAAGGGGCTGCGAATCTTCCACAACTGCAGGTCTCGCGACGGCAACGGCACATGGCCGCCGGGGCCGAGAACGTACAGGTATCCGTCTTCGCTGCCGAAGTAGACCCGGCCGTCGCAGACGGCCGCTGGCGCGGAGATGGCCTTCCCCGAGGTCGTGCGGAAGGACCACGCCTTCTCGTCCCCCTTGCCCTGCTCGGACGCAGGGCCGCAGGGCGAGGCAGAGAGCGGCACCACGTACAGCGCGCCATCCAGGCCCCCGTATACGGCCTTGTCGCCCACCAGGATCGGTGCGGCAATCGACGGATAGCAGCCTTCATATCTACACGGTTTGCCCGTTACCGCGTGCTTGCAGAAACCAAAACCTTCCTCGGGCCGGCAGCGGTAGATGTCCTGCCCGCGAATGCTGACCGAGGAGAAACTCAGCACGCCGCCGCGGGAGTCGCTCCTGGTCCCGGAAACGTACTGCCGGCCCTCTTTGCCGGCAAGGAGGATTTCCTCGACCCCCAGGTCGAAGTCGAGCACCTTGGCCTGGGTGCGGCGGAGAACCTCGCGGGGAGCGGCCGGGCCGGGCCGAAGGAAATCGACCTGGCCGATGTTATCGAGCCAATGCCACTGGCGGTAGACCGTGCCATCGCCGCCGATGCTCAGCCCCAGGGTGGCCGTGTACTGGAGGTGCAGCCGGGCGATTTTCGCCTGCGGGCCGAGGTCTTCCAGCCAGACGAGCGTGCCGCCGGCGGGCAGCACGACGGTGCGGTCGTCCAGGGCGATGTCCCGGGAGCACAAGAACTGTTCGGTCAACCTTACCCGCCCCTTCAGGTGCCCGGCCCACGCGGCGCCGCTCCAACGGTCGCCGCTGAAGCCCAGGTGCTCGCCGACGAAGTCCCACTGCCAGCAGACCCGGCCGTCGAACTCCAGCGCGTACACGCGGGAGCCGAGCGTGGCGAAGTAGACCCGGTCCTTGCCCACCACCGGCGCGCTGAAGATGGGCTCGCCGCAGGCAATCTCCTTGACCACTTTTCCGCTGGCCGCGTCGAGGACATAATACACCCCGGCCATGGTGCCGAAGTGGAGGTAGCGGCCCGCCAGCGCCGGGGAGGAAACGTTGTTGCAGTTCCTCTCTCCGCCGCGCGTTGGCACGCGCCACACGACGCGGAGCGTGGCCGCATCGAGGCAGAATGCCACGCCGGCCCCATCCACCACGTAAACCCGCCCGCCGCCGACCACGGGCGCCGTGAACACGGCATCGGTCAGTTCGGCGGCCGCCACCAGTCCCAACGGCAGTCGCAACTGCCGCCCGGACACGTCGCCGGAGTGGCGGCAGTCGTACTTCAGTTGTGTCCAGTCTTCCGCCGCGGCAATGCCGGCCAAGAAGAAGACGATCGAAAAGACGCCAAGTACTCGGTAGCGGATCGGCATGGTGCTTCCTTCCTTTGTCGCAGCCTGTCATCGATTATTGAGCCTCAGAATAGTAATGCAACGAGGCCGAGCAACGGGAGGCCGGTCGTGCGGGGAAAAAGCCCGCCCGCCGTTGCACTACTTTGCTGAACACCAATAGTCTTGGATCGGGCGTAGTCCGGTCGAAAAAGCCAACGACACTCATTATACTGTACCGGACAATGTCGCCCGCAGGCGAGAAGCATCCATGAACCCCCTGGCTATCGCTTCCCTAAATCACGAGAGGAGTCACGAATGAGCACTTTTGTCCCTAAAGGAACGGTTGGCCTGGCGGCGTGCGCCGCAATGGTGGTCTGGATGGGAATCCTCGGCCGCGCGACCAGCGGGCGGGCGGCCGAGCCGGTCGTCCAATACCGCGACGTCGGCGGCCTCCAGGACTTCGACACCAAGCAGAACATCTACTTCGACCATGGCGAGGGGTTTGGCGGCACGGGCTGGCCGCGCTATTGGAACATGACATGGGGCGGCACCGGCGGCGCGCTGTACGAGAACGACGAGCACTTCTGGTGGGCCTGCACGCCTCCCAGGGATGCGCAGAACCTCATTGGCTCGCGGGCCATCAAGCCCCACCACTTCGCCCGCTTCCGCGTCAAGGCCGACAAGCTGCCCAAGGAGGGCGACCTGTTCCTCACGCTGCGATTCAAGGACGAGGTTCTGGCCCCGGCCCCGGTCTTCGCGTGGAGCGGCGGGACCCAGTGGAAGCCTCTCGGCGAGATCGGCGGAAAGAACGACCACTGGTGGAAGACCAGCCAGTTCCGCGTGCCGGCCGCCGATCGCGGCATCGAGAAGGGGTCCTTGGTCTTCAAGATCGGCGTGGACGGGTACAATCCGTCGATCAAGGGAGAACTCGGCATCGATGCGATCCAGGTGGCCACGACCGAGGACCGGTCGCGGTTTCCGGCCGACAAGCGCGGGTTCTGGCCGATGGAGCCCAAGAGCAAGTTCGCCAAGTTGGGCCAGAGCATGGAGCTGATTCCCGGCCAGGGGCCCTTCTTCATGTTCGGCGTCTACGACGGCAGCGCCGGCTGGGTCACCGACGGCGGCTCGCAGACCAAGGCCGGCAACGGCAAGATGGATAGCTGGCGCCTGCTCCAGGAAGAAGGGGTCAACACCTACGTCATCCACGGCTGGGACAAGAAGTGGCGCAGTTGGTGGATGGAGTACGCCGGCGAGGCGCCCTCGAAATGGGCCGCGCCGGGCGTCTACGTCGAATTGGACATCAAGGAACACGTGGTCCAGGCGGCCGGACACAAGCTCAAGATCATCCCGAACTTCCTGACCGACACGCGGGCGTACTGGATCCAGAATCAGTACAAGGGCGATCAGCAGGCGCTGGAAGGTTTGGGGAGGGTAATGAAGCAATACGCCGACGACCCCACGCTCCTGGCCTGGTATCCGGTGGACGAATGGGACCACGAGGACGACGGCTACGGCAAGCCACGGCTCTTTTCCCACCTGGTGAATCTCGAAGTGCGGAAGAATTCGCCCAACCGTCCCTGCTTCATGCTGCTGATGGGCTACCTGGGAACCGACACGTGGAAGATGGCCGCCGAGGAGGCCGACATCCTGGCCGTGGACGCTTACCCCAGCGACGTCGGGGGCATCGAGAAGGGGCTGGCCCTCCAGGCGGAGCGCCTGACCGACATGCGGTCGGTCATGGGGCGCGACAAGCCCTATGTGCTGGTCCCGGAACTGGGCCAGAAGCTCAATGACGGAAAGGGCCCGCTGTTTGCCATGAGCCCCGCCGAAAACTTGGCGCAATGTTACATGGGAATCATCCACGGCGCCCGCGGCATCCTCTTCTTCCACAACCATCATCCGGCCGAGCCCGGCCTGCCCAAGGACCTGTGGGAGGGGCCGACGCGCTTCTCGCGCCAGTTGTTCGGGCCGGACGGCCTGGCCAAGCTCCTGCTGCCACCCTCCAAGGCGGTAGACATCGTCGGCGAATCGAAGATCGTCAAGTGTTCCAATCCGGCGATCCATGCCTCGCTGTTCGAGGACCCGCAAGGCCGGCGAGCCCTCGTTGCGCTGAATGCCCTCAAGAAGCCGGCCAAGGGGGTGCGGTTCGAGATCGTCCGCCTGAACAGTGGTCAAGTTCGCACGCGCTTCGAGGCGGGCCGGACCCTTAGCAGCCAGGCCGGCGCGCTGGCCGACGACTTCGACGGACTCCAGCCGCACGTCTACGACCTGCCGTGAGGTGCAGGTTCCCCTCTCCCCTTGCGGGAGAGGGCCGGAGTGAGGGGATGATGGAAGATGGAGCCGATACAGAAAGCCACACTTAACAACAAGAAAGGGAGCAAACCATGCTACGGTCATTCTTCTTCGGGATCCTCTTCGCGGCGGCAGGGATCGGCGTCTTTGTTGCGACATCCGCAGTCGCCGAAAACACGGCCGCTCTTGGCGCGGGATTCTCGCTGAGGGACAAGCCGGGCCAATACTTGGACGTCCTGTTGGACGGCCGCGTGGTCGGCCGCTACATGTATGCCTGCGACCGATCCACGCCGCAGAGACAGGAGGAAACCTACAAGCCCTACTTGCACGTCTTCGACGCGGAAGGCAAGGCCCCGATCACCAAGGGGCCGGGCGGACTCTACACGCACCATCGCGGCATCTTCATCGGCTGGCAGCGGATCCTGTTCCAAGGCAAGAGATACAACCTCTGGGAGATGGGCAGCGGCCGAATCGTCCATCGCGAGTTTTCGGTCCAGAAGGCCAGCCCCGACCAGGCGACCGTCACTTCCCTGACCGATTGGAACGACAATGCGGGCAAGCCGATCGTCGAGGAGCAGAGGACGATGATCTTCCGCCGCGCGCCGGCCCCGTTCCGCTTGATGATCGACTTCACGGCCACGCTCACCGCGCCACGCGGAAACGTGCGGTTTGAGGCCGATCCCGAGCACGGTGGAGTGCAATTCCGTCCCGCCAACGAGATCGTCAAGAAGGAGACAGTCTATGTGTTTCCGAAGGAGCACGCCCAAGTAAGGACCGACGTCGATTACCCGTGGGTCGGCGAAACGTACACCCTCAAGGGAAAGCGCTACAGCGTCGTCGACCTGAACCACCCGGACAACCCGAAGGGTACGAAGTTCTCGGCCTACCGCGACTACGGCCGGTTTGGCGCCTACGCTAAGAAGGAGATCGCGTCGGGGCAATCGTTGACCTTGAAGTATCGCTTCCTCATCGCCGAGGGCGCGATGCCGGGGGCCGACGCAATCCAGAAGTGCTGGGACGAATTCACCGGCATGAAGAGCCCTGCGCCCGTGCCCAAGACCACCGTGCGCCCGGCGGACGCCTCGTAAGCTCGCCGTGCTGACATCCCCGCCTCCACAATGAGCACCATGCTCCGCATTCGCCCAATGAATCTCGACGACCTGCCGCTGGGCTGCCGGCTCAGCGACGCGGCCGGCTGGAACCAATTGCTTGTCGATTGGCAGCGGCTGTTGGCCCTCGAGCCGGCGGGCTGTTTCGTGGCCGAGTGGGATGGCCAGGCGGTGGGCACGACCTGCATCACCCGCTTTGAACGGATCGCCTGGATTTCCATGGTCCTGGTGGATGCCGCGCATCGCGGTCGGGGCATCGGCACGCAACTCATGCGGCACGCGCTGGCTTGGCTCGATCAGTGCGGGGTGCGGACGGTGCGCCTGGATGCCACGGCGTTGGGTCGCCCGGTGTACGAAAAACTGGGCTTCGTGGGCCAATACGAGGTGGCCCGCTGGGAAGGCGCGGCCGTTGCAGGGGTACTGGGCCCGGAAGTCACCGTGGCGGCTGAAACGCACCTGGCGGCGATCACGGCCTTGGATCAGCAGGTGACCGGCACGCCGCGCGGCCCGCTGCTGGCCCGGCTTTTCAACGAGCGGCCCCAGGCGATGCGCGTGGCCGTGGCCCGGGGGCGGATCACCGGCTTTAGCGGTGTTCGTCTGGGCACTCGGGCCCGGCAGATCGGTCCCGTGGTCGCGCTGGACGTACGATCCGGTTCCCCCCTGCTGGATGCGGCGCTGGCCGACCACCAGGGCCAGGCCGTGTTCCTCGACGTGCCGCTGCCCAACCGGCCGGCAATCGAGTGGGCCGAGTCGCGGGGGTTGCACATTCAGCGGCAGTTCCTCCGCATGGTTCGCGGCCGGCCGCTCGTCGATCGGCCCGAGCAAATTTGGGCCAGTTTCGGACCCGAGAAGGGTTGATTGCCCCGCACTGCCGGTCTATGATCGCAGGAGAAAGGGGACTGGCTCCGTCGCCCAAAACGCTTGTGGTTTCGCGAACTTGCCCATGCCGATCGACACGGTCGAAATCCTCCGCGAGTTGGTGGCCATTCCCAGCGTCAATCCGATGGGGCGGCACGACCTGCCGTCCGCGGGCGAAGCCCGGCTCACCGAGCATCTCGCCGCCCGACTGACGGCCCTGGGGCTCTTCGTCCAGCGGCAGACCGTCGCCCCCGGCCGCGAGACCCTGTTGGCGCGGCTGGAGGGCGAACCGCCGGCCGAGCGTGGCGGCGGGCTGTTGCTGTTGGACGCCCATCAAGATACCGTTCCGGCCGACCACATGACGATCGAGCCGTGGAGTGCCACGGTCCGCGAGGGTCGGCTCTACGGCCGCGGGGCCTGCGACGTGAAAGGGGGCATGGCCGCCATGATCGCCGCCGTGGCCCGGCTTGCCGCCGAACGGCCTGCCGGAATGCCGACCATCCTCTTGTCCTGCCCGGCCGACGAGGAGTATCAGTTCTCGGGGGTGCGGGCGCTGACCGCCGCCTGGGGACTGTCCCAATTTTCGTCTAAGCGAAAATGGGACTGTCCCCTTTCGCCTTCCGAATCCCTCCCCTCTCCCCTTGCGGGAGAGGGATCGGGGGCGAGGGGGAAACCAGGCGCCCGACCGCTTCAAGGTGGTGGGACGGGTGCCACTGCTGGCTCGTCCAGCAGTGCGGAAGACACGGTTGGGCAAGCCAACCGTGGCACCCACACAAGTAGAGCGGTCGATCAAGAAACGAAGGTGCTGTTGGCCCACCGCCAATCGCTCTACCTGCCCCGGCTCCCCGACGCCGCTATCGTGGCCGAGCCCACCGGCCTGGACGTCGTCGTGGCGCACAAGGGCGTGATCCGTTGGTTCTGCCACGCCCGCGGCCGGGCCGCCCACAGCTCGCAGCCTGCGCAGGGTGACAACGCCGTTTACCGCATGGCCCGGGTCGTGACGGCCATCGAGCGTTACGCCCGGGAGGTCTTGGCCACGCGCCCCGGCCATGCCCTGTGCGGGCCGTACACGCTCAACGTGGGCGCGATCCGGGGCGGCACGAGTGTCAACATCGTTCCCGAGCAGTGTACGATCGAGATTGAGATCCGCGTGCCGCCCGGCGGCGATCCGCAACTTGCCCGCAGCGAGTTGATCGAATACCTTGCCAGCATTGGTGAAGAGGGCGGTGCCCGGAACGCTTTGCAGCATGACCCGCCGTACATGGTGGGCCCGGCCCTGTCGGAGCAGACTAATGCTGTGCTGGCCGAACGGCTTGTCGCGACGGTGCGGGAAATGATCGGCCAGTGCCGGCGGCGCGGCGTACCCTATGCCACCCACGCGGCGTTCTACAGCAGCCTGGGAATCCCGGCCGTGGTCTTCGGGCCGGGGGCCATCGAGCAGGCCCACACTGCCGACGAGTGGATCTCGCTCGATCAACTCCGGCAGGCCGCCGAAATCCTCTACCGCTTCATCAGGGACTGTCCCTTTCTGCCCCGCAAATCCTGAGGCCGATCATGAATGAAACCGCCGCTTCTTCCCTCCCCGATGTGATCCGCAACGTCGAGCAGTTGGAAGAACTCTTGAGCCGGCCGAGCCCGATGGCTATCCGCGCGCTGGGGCAGGTCGAAGGGGATATTCTCGTCCTGGGGATAGCGGGCAAGATGGGTCCCACACTGGCCCGCATGGCACGCCGCGCCAGCGACGCCGCCGGCCTGCCGCGCCGCCTGTGGGGCGTCAGTCGCTTCTCCGGCGCCGACGCCCGCCGCGGCCTGGAGGCCCACGGCGTCGAGACGATCCAAGGCGACCTGTTCGAGAGCCGGTTCCTCAACTCCTTGCCCGACGCGGCCAACGTGATCTACATGGCCGGGATGAAGTTCGGCACCACCGGCAACGAGTCGCTGACCTGGGCGGCCAACACCTGGCTGCCGTCGCTGGTCGCACGCCGCTTCGCCGCCAGCCGGATCGTGGCCTTTTCCACCGGCAATGTCTATAGCACGGTCCCCATTGCTTCGGGCGGCTCGCGCGAAAGCGACCCCCTGCTGCCTTGCGGCGAATACGCCATGAGCTGCCTGGGGCGCGAGCGGATGCTGGAACATTTCAGCCGCACGCAGGGCACGCGCACGGCCTTGCTGCGGCTGAACTATGCCGTGGAAATGCGCTACGGCGTGCTGGTAGACCTCGCCCAGAAAGTCTACGACGGCGCGGAAATCGATCTGGCGATGGGCCACGTCAACGTGATCTGGCAGGGCGACGCCGCGGCCATGACCCTTGCGGCCCTGCCCGACGCCGCCAGCCCGCCCTGGGTGGTGAACGTGGCCGGCCCGGAGATCCTCAGCGTCCGCGCGGTGTGCCAGCAGTTCGGGCGGCTCTTGGGCAAGCCGGCTCGCTTCACGGGCTGCGAGCGGAGCGATGCCTTGCTGAATAACGGAGAGATGGCCCACCGCCGCTATGGTCCGCCGCAGATCAGCGTCGAGCAGATGATGCGTTGGATCGCCCATTGGGTGGCCGCCGGCGGACCGACCTTGAACAAGCCGACGCATTTTCAGGAGCGCGATGGAAAATTCTGAATTCCCTCTCCCCTGGCGGGAGAGGGCAGGGTGAGGGGGTGGCACGCCTGCAAGACTCCAGTCCTAAGATTTAGGATCGACGAATGAACAATCGTACTCATCTCGCTCCGCGAGATGGAATTCCTCACGCGTGACGACCACTTTCGACAGCAGGCAGTCATTCCTTCGCCGATCCCTAAAACCCAAGACCAAGCTGCCAAATGGTTCACGACAATTCCAGCGAGACCGCCATGCTATCCACCATCCGCCGCGTGCTCGCCCGGGGCGTCGTCATCCCGGCCCATCCCTTGGCGCTGGACGCTAGCCGCCGGCTCGATGAACGTCGCCAGCGGGCATTGAGCCGCTACTACATCGCGGCCGGGGCCGGCGGCCTAGCCGTCGGCGTACACACCACGCAATTCGAGATCCGCCAACCGCAGATCGGCCTCTTCCGGCCGGTGCTCCAGTTGGCCCGCGAGGAGATGGACCGGGCCGACGCGGCGCGCGGCGAGCCGCTGCTGCGCGTCGGCGGCATCTGCGGCCCGACCGCCCAGGCCGTGGCCGAGGCGGCCACCATCCGCGAACTGGGCTACCACGCCGGGCTGCTCAGCCTGGCGGCCCTCCGCGCGGCCGACGACGCGGCGCTGCTGGCCCATTGCCGGGCCGTGGCCGAAATCGTGCCGCTAATCGGCTTCTACCTGCAGCCGGCGGTCGGCGGCCGCGTCCTTTCCTATGCCTTCTGGCGGCGGTTTTTGGAAATCGACAACGTCGTTGCCGTCAAGATCGCCCCCTTCAACCGCTACCAGACCCTCGACGTGGTCCGGGCGGTGGCCGAGTCGGGCCGCGACGACGTGGCGCTCTACACGGGCAACGACGACAACATCGTGCTCGACCTGCTCACGCCGTTCCGCTTCCGTTGTGGGGGCCGGTGGATCGAACGCCGCATCGTCGGCGGCCTGTTGGGCCACTGGGCCGCCTGGACCCGCCGGGCCGTCGAACTGTTGGAAGAGTGCCACCGCTGGGGACTGTCCCAATTTTCGTTTTACGAAAATGGGACTGTCCCCCTTGCAAATGCTGTCCCCCTTGCAAATGGGCCGGCCATCCCGGCCGCCATGCTCCAGCGAAGCATCGAGGTGACCGACTGCAACGCCGCGCTATTCGACGCGGCCAACGCCTTCGCCGGCTGCATCTGCGGCATCCACGAGGTCCTCCGCCGCCAGGGGCTTCTTGCCGGCACGTGGTGCCTCAACCCGCACGAACAACTCAGTCCCGGCCAGACGGAAGAGATCGACCGCATCACGGCCGCCTATCCGCACTTGACCGACGACGCCTTTGTTGCCGAACATCGCGATGAGTGGTTAAACTGTTAATTTGCAGCTTTGGAGTGCGGCGACCTGTCGCCGCTTTGTTTGCGGAATACTTGAGTTATCCCCATTTCGGTTTCGCACGGATCGGTTGTCGTAAAACGCTTGAAACAAAGACTCCCGACCCCCTTTTCCTTTTTTTTCCTTTTTCCTCCCCCAAGATGAAAACGCACTCCAGCTACTATGTGTACGCATACTTCGATCCTCGCAACTACGAAATGCTGTACGTTGGGAAAGGACATGGCAGCCGCAAGAATGCTCATCGCGCTGTCAAAGCGGGCACTGAGAAGGAACGTCGGCTCCACGCGATCAAGCAAGCTGGACTAAAGCCACTCATTAGGGTTATCGCGGCCAATCTCACAGAAGATCAAGCTTTCCTTGTGGAGAAAGCTTTGATATGGCGAACGGGTGCCCCGCTTATCAACGTGAGTGGGGGCCATTACGCTGATAAATTCCGGCCACCGAACACCCTCCATCTGTCCCTTCCGGGCTTCGACACAACACAGGGGGTCTACTTTATAAACGTTGACAATGCGCCTCACAGAGAATGGGAAGACTGGCGCAAATATGGATTCTTGGCGTCTGGTTATGGGCGGAAATTCAGTTCGCAGCTTGATCGTCTCGAAATCGATTCCATTGCGGCTGCCTATAAGAAGCGTAAGAAAAATGTCGGCGGGTACGTCGGCATCGCGCGAGTTATTGGGAAGCCAGTTCCTGCAAGTGATTTCCGGTATCAGGGGCACCCACTACGCCCCCGAATGCTAGTGGGACCCGAATTGCTTCACGACGCTCAGGACGACGACAAATGTGAATACCTCGTCCCAGTTGAATGGATCAAGCACGTGCCGAAAGAAGACGCGCGATTCCGTCACAAGCCGAAATTGTTCGCAAGTCCGAGTATCGTCGTCTCGCTTTCCGGCCAACCGAAGACGCTTGAGTTCCTGGAACAACAGTTTAAGGTGAACTTCGAGCGGCTGTTGTCGGGAGAATAATTTCAACGGGATTACCCTAATGCCCATAACGCCGCAGCCGCTTTCGCGGCTGGGGCGTCTTCTCCCACTCGTCAATAAGGAAGAGATAAAGGGGACAGGCGCATATATTGGGGTATATGCGCAATATAACGTGGCGAACATCGTGATAAATTACCCAGTATATGCGCCTGTCCCCTTATAGTTCTCCCCTTTTTTCAACTGCTCTGGAAGAATGTAAGTGTTAGCGGTGATGGCACTTATGCTGTGGAAGACCGGTTGCGCCCAACGAGAACTCGCGCGACGGCGCCCTCGTTCTTCCGAAGCGTCTCTGCTGGTCAAGGCGATTCTACCGGGTTATACTCGTAGTATGGAATCCACTTCGTCTCGTAACGTGACCGACCTGCCGGCGACCGAGCGACAGGTGCTTGAGGGGATGTTGGGCCAACCGCTGAGTCCAGACCAGCGGGTCTTCGTCATGGCCTACACGCCGAGTGCCGTACCCGAGGAGTCGGTTCGCGAGGCGGCGCGGGAGCGTTTACGGAGGACGTTCGAGAAGGTCGATCAGTATGCGGCCGCGCACGGCGTCACGCCGGAGGAGGCGGAGGCGGCGATCGACGAAGCGATGGAGCACGTCCGTCCGCATAAAGGCTGATGCGCGTTGTCCTCGATCACACCTCTTCCGGCACCACGAAGGGCTCGCGGTACTTGCGGGTGATGAGTTGGTTCGCCGCCTCGCTGGCGATGAACTTCTCCGTGCCCGCGTCGAACTCGAGCTTGGGGCCAAGTTGGTAGGTCTGCTTCGCGAGGTCGATTCCCAGCACCGTCTCGAGGTTGCTTTCGATGGCCTTGATGCTCTCCCGAACCTGGGGGCAGTCGCCGGCGGCTTCATAGCCCTGGCCGAAGGGCGTGGCCTTGCCGAGCCGATAGGAGGCGTTGGCCAGGTGGCACAGGGCGGCGGAATAGTGGGCCGTTTCGATGTCGGCCATGAGGTTCTCCTGCTTGCGGCTGCGCACGCAGTCGATGAAGTTCGCGAAGATGTTGCCCGTCGGCTTTTCCAGCTTGACTGCCGGCAGTTTTTCGCCTTTGCCCTTGCCGTTGGGATAGAAGCGGCCGTCGCGGATCAGGCCTTCCTCGAGATAGAATTCATTGCCCACGTGCCCCGGCCAGCTCTTGCCGGTGGGGCCCTTCTTCTCGGTCACGCCCAGGACCTCGAAGACCAGCAGCGGGCCGCCGAAATCCATCACGGCAAGTTGGAAGTTGGGGGTTTGACCCTGGTCCTGGTAGTTCTTGCCTTCGACCCAGCGCCCGCCCAGCGACATCACGCTCTTGGGCAGCGTGCCGCCGGGGATGACCCAGCGGGCGATGTCCATCTGATGCACGCCCTGATTGCCGATCTCGCCGTTGCCGAAGTCCCAGAACCAGTGCCAGTTGTAGTGGACGATGTTCTCGTGGTAGGGCTGCTGCGGCGCAGGGCCGAGCCAAAGGTTGAAGTCGAACCCCTTGGGCGGCTGCTTCGCCTCCTTGAAGCCGATGCTCCAGCGTCCCGCGCCGCTCTTGCTGGCGTAGGCCTTGGAGACCAGCAGCTTGCCGTACTTTCCGCTCTTGATCAGCGCGGCCGCCGTGGCGAAAGCCTTGTCGCCGCGGCTTTGCGTGCCGTGGGAGACGATGCGCTTGTACTTCCGCGCCGCCTCGACGCACTTGCGCCCCTCGAACACGTTGTGGCTGCAGGGCTTCTCCACGTACACGTCCTTGCCGGCCTGCATCGACCAGATCGCCAACAGCGAGTGCCAATGGTTGCAGGAAGCAATGGAGACGGCGTCGAGATCCTTGTCTTCCAGGGCCTTGCGGATGTCCTGGTAGCACTTGGGCGTGTTGCCGGCCGCGTCCTTGACGTTCTTGCTGCGCATGGCGAACAGTCGCGAATCGGGGTCGATCAGGTGGCTGATCCTGACCCCCTTCATCTTTACGTACTCGCTGAGATGGGCGCCGCCCCGGCCGTGGATGCCGGCAATGCCTATGTGAATCGCGTCGTTGGCTGCGAACACCCGGCTGCTGACCACCATGGGCGCGGCCAAAGCGGATGCGGCGATCGCGGTATGCTTCAAGAACTGACGACGGTTGTGGCGTGACATGGAATTCTCCTTGTGGCGGGATATATTGGGCGAGCTTTACCCCCATTAAAACGCGGGGACGCACGAAAGTCCAGAGAGCACAAGGGGAGGGCTGGAGAACTGCAAAGTTGCGATGCGAGACACTAGCCCGAAGCG
>JBEKZQ010000087.1:0-16087 GCA_049509675.1 Thermoguttaceae bacterium
CCAAACCCAGCGGCTGCTCGCCTATCGCGAATCGGGCAAACACTACCTGATGCTGGGCTACGAGCTGATCCGCGCGGCGATCCTCGAACTGGCACGGCGCTGGCGGTTGGGTCGCGAGGTGTTCTTCCTGCGCCTCGAGGAACTGGAGCATTTTGAGACCCGGCGCGAGGAACTCCTGTCGGCCGCGGCCCAGCGACAGGTCCGCTGGCAGTCGCTCCAGCGGCTCGACATGCCCGAGGTCATCGACTCCAGGGAACTCGATCAGCTTGGGCTGCCGCGCAAGTACGAGAGCGCGGCGGAGTTGAAGGGCGACGCGGTGGCAGCGGGCGTGGCCACCGGCACGGCCCGCATTGTCTTCGATCCGCGCCAGCCGCGCGACCTGGGCGCCAATTACATCCTCGTCTGCCCATCGACCGATCCGGGGTGGACGGCGCTGTTCGTCAATGCGCGCGGCCTGGTCGTCGAGAAAGGCGGCGTGCTGTCGCACGGCGCGATCGTGGCCCGCGACTTCGGCATCCCCGCCGTGGTCTGCCCCGGCGCCACCAAGCGCATCAAGGACGGCAGCAAACTCCGTCTGGACGGAAACCGCGGGATGATTTACTTGACGGAGAATATCTGAACCATGCTCGATGGGATCAACCACGCCATCCTCGCTCTGGCGGACCCCTTGCTGAACTGGCTGCTGCGCCTGCCCGCCGACCTGGCCGTGGTCATCGTGGCGGTCGGCACCGGGGCCATCATCACGCTGTCGCGCCGCTTCACCACCAAGCAGGACCTGCTGCAGCGGTGCGACCAGGACAAGCGGCGGCTGAAGCAGTTGATTCGCGAGGCGAAGTTGCAGAAGGACAAAGAAGCCGTTACGCGCTACCGCAGCACGCGGAACATGATCGGGATGATGACCGTGAAGGAGGAAGGCTGGCCGCTGCTGGCCGCCATCGGGCCCATCGCCATCCTGGGTACGTGGTGTTTCCAGCGATTGGCGTTCGTCCCGCCGCGTGCCGGCGAGACCGTGGCGGTGAGGGCCTATTTTCCCGTCTCGGCGGTCGGTGAATTGGCCCACCTGGTGCCCCAGGAAGGCGTGCGCGAGGTGTCGGGAGACGACTCGGGCGGGAGCGGCCACTGGATCCAGGAAATCATCAACGACGACCCTGGCCCTGACGGAATTGCCAGCAGCGGAATCGCCACCTGGAAGATCCAGGCCGGGGCAAGGCCCGAGCCCTATGCGCTGGAGATCCGCTGCAAGACCGTCACCGTGCAGAAGGAGTTGCTCGTCGGGCAGCCGGTCTATTCGCCCAACGTGGAATTCTACGGCGCGGACCAGCCCGTCATGAGCGCGCGGATCGACATGAAACCGGTGAAGTTCCTCGGCTTCGTGCCGGGCATCGACCGGTTGCTCATGCCCCCGTGGTTGGTGGCGTATTTCCTCATCGCCATCCCCTCGGTCAGCCTGATCAAGCGGGTGACGGGGATCTACTGATCTATCCGGTGAAATGCCATAGCCCGGATTATTTGACTTCTTGGCCCGCACAATCCACAATCCAGGAGTTGACGCGCCCGGGTTTTACACATTTGCAGGGGAGGTTCGGTTATGAAGAATGGCAAACTGATGTTCGTGGCAGGCCTGCTTGTTTTCCTGGCAGCATCCTCCAGTCGCGAGGCATGGGCTCGCAAGGATCCGTTGCTGAACGTTGCCGCAGGACAGATCCCTGACGACACGGGAAGCGACGGGGCAACGAAGATGGCGATCGTCGATAGCGCCCCATTAAGCGGAAAGGCCCTGAAGGTCGACTTTGCCGCCGGCGATTCCTTCGGCGTGCGCTCGTCCAAGGTGCGGAATTGGAAACCGTACATCACCCTGGAATTCGAGGCCTTCAATCCCGAAAAAGCAGACGTCGGCCTGCAGTTCAACGTCAAGCACAAGCGGACCACGAACTATCAGACGCGGGTCGAGTATTCGCTGAAGCTCAAGCCCGGCAAGAACGCGATCAAGATCGGCCTGGACGAGATGTCCAACGTGAACGGCTCCGCCCCCGACTTCTCCGACGCCCAGCGGTGGTACATCAATTGTGCGGACGACAAGGTTCACACGCTGTACTTCGGCGACATCTGTCTGGTGGGCGACGATGCGCCGGCCGCGACTTCCGCCGCCGGCCAGGCTGCGAGCGGCCCGGTGGTCGCCGGCTTCAGCCCTCCCTATCGCATCACCGGCAAAGTGGGCGACATGAACGTGGATTTGATCGCGCAGCCCCAGGGCGGCGGGGCCGTGGCTTTGTCGGTCCTGTCGAACACGAGCAGCGCCGTGGCAACGGCGCCCAAGGAGGCCCAAGCGACGGCGCTGTTGCGCCCCAGCCTGGAACAGTTGCCCAATGACACCGGCTCCGAACTGTCCAAGCTCTCCATCGACGAGCGGCCCGAACTGGGCGGCAAATGCCTGAAGGTCGTCTACGTGGGCCAGGATAGTTTCGGCCAGACCCACATGAAGGTCACCGACTGGAAGCCCTTCCTCACGCTCCAGTTCGACGCGCTGAACCCGGGAAAGACCGACATTCGCATGGCCCTGAACGTCAAGCACAAGCGGAGCACCGGCTATCCCACGCGGGTCGAGGTGCCGTTCGTGCTCAAGCCGGGCAAGAATGCGTTGAAGTTCAACCTCGACGAGATGGTCAACGTCAACGGCTCGGCCCCCGATCTGTCGCTCGTGTCGCACTGGTACGTCCTCACCCAGGAAGACAAGACGCCGCCGCTGTATTTCGGCGACTTCTGGCTGCTGCCCGCCGGCGGCAGCATTCCGCCTGCGGGGGCGGCCGTTGGGCCCGGCAAGCCCGTGGCCAACGACCCGGCCCGTCTGGCCCGCATCCGCGCCGCCAAGATGCCGGCGATCACCAGCCCGGTGATGTTCAATACGCCCGAGGCCGACGCGATCTGCTCCGCCCTGGAGGTCTTTCCGCCGGACAACCCCTGGAACCAGGTTGTCGAAGATTGGCCGCTGCATCCGAACTCGAAGAACATCATCGCTTCGATCGGGGCGGAGAAACCGATCCGCTACAATGCCGACATGGCCTTCGTTCTGGTGCCGCCCAGTCAGAAGCGGATCGAACTGAAGTCGTTGGCGACTAAGGGCGAGTCGGACATGGGACCGTACCCCATTCCCGACAACCTGCCCATCGAAGGTTGGCCGGTCTGTTATAAAGGGGCGACACTCGACGACGTGCAGCGGGACAAAGCCAATATCGGCGGCGACCGGCATGGCATCATCGTCGATCCGGTGAACCGCATGCTCTACGAGTTCTGGCTCACGAAGAAGGTTGCCGCCGGGTGGCAGGCGGACCAGGCCTCGATCTTCGACCTGAAGACGAACAAGCTGCGTCCCGACGGCTGGACCTCGGCCGACGCGGCCGGGCTGCCCATCTTCCCCGCCGTGGTGCGCTGCGACGAGATCCGGCGCGGCATCGTCGAACATGCCATGCGGGTCACGGTGGTGAAGACCCGCCGCGACTATGTCGCCCCAGCCACGCATTATGCCAGCCCGCACACCAGCGAGGACCTGCCGCGCATGGGCGAGCGGATCCGGCTGCGGCGGGATTTCGACATCTCCGGCTTCTCGCCGACGGTGCAGGCGATCTTGAAGGGACTGAAGAAGTACGGCATGTTCGTGGCCGACAACGGCATCGACTGGGCGATCTCCGTGGCGCCCGACGCGCGGATTCCCGATATCGGCGCGGAGCTGCGCAAGATCAAGGGCTCGGCCTTCGAGGTGGTCACACCGCCGCAGTAGGGCACGGCGCGCGGGAGGGCGTTGATAGACGCCTGGTAATCCTTCCGCAGTATGGCGGCATCTCTAACCGCCAGGGCGCGATCGTAGTCCGCCTTGTCCTGCCGCTTCTGCCCCTCGTCCGCCTTTTGGAGTAAGTCCTGGAACAACATCTGGCTGAGCAGGTACAGGTCGTTCTTCCAGACTGGCCACTCATGCCCCCCCGAATCAACGTGCCAGACATGCGGCACCTTCTTCTCCGCCAGGGTGCTGCACAACGACTTGCTGGCATCCATGAGGCGGTCTTGGTCGCCGCAAGAGAGCCAAACCAGCCGAAGCTTCTTGGCCGCATCCGCGGAAACCAGATCGCTGCGGTTCCCGAACAGCGCAGACGAGAAACCGCCGACCCAGGCGAATTCGTCCGGGTGCTTCAGGCCGATGCCGAGCGCCTGCCCGCCACCCATCGAGAGCCCGGCCACGGCGCGGTGCTCACGGTCGGCACGTACCGGGTAATGGGACTCGACAAACGGAACAACGTCCTTGAGCAGATCGTCCTCGAAGGCGCCGTTGTCTCTGAAGCCGCGCGGCCCGGGGCGGCCGCTCGGTGGCGCGGGCGCGATGCCGCTCGGGCCGGCTGCCCGCCGTGCGAAGCCGTTGGGCATGACCACGATCATGGGGACAATCTTCTTGGCGGCGTAAAGGTTGTCCAGGATTTCGGCCGCCGAACCTTTCTTTGTCCAGCCCGTCTCGTCGTCGCCGGCGCCGTGCAGGAGGTAGAGGACGGGATACTTGCTGTCCGTCGAGTAGCCCGGCGGCGTGTAGATCACCATTTTGCGCTTCCCACCGACGCTCTTGGAGTCGTACTCGACGGCCTCCACTTTCCCCTGCTCGATCCCGTCGCGGCGGGCGTCGAAGCCGCTAGGCGCGGCGGGCAGTGTCGCAGGCGGTTGAGCCCGAACAGCCGTAGAAAGGACCAGGACCAGCAGGAAACCGGGACCCAGTAGTCGGCCGATGGATCGTCTCATGGCGTTGACTCCGCAAAAAGAGGGGGGAAGCGTTCGGGCCACTGCTCACACCAAGCAGTCCGCGCGAATGAAACACCATCTCACGATAATCCCTCACTTGGCACAGCCCGACTTGGGATATTCTTGCCGCCCATGCGCGCCGAGTAATTGACATTCCGGTCGTTTTTGGTATACTTAGTTTCGCAAATGTTGTCAGGGAATTGCATCGCAAAGCTGAGCCAGCACCCCGCTCCCAGACCAGAATCTTCCCGCTCGTGAGAGCGGCTTCATTCTCTCTTGGAGGCGGTCTTTGTGGCTCACATGCTGTAAGCCGGCGTCACCATACTTGTCCACGCGACAATCCCTCGTGGCTGTTGTCACCCCGGGCGGATTCTCGCTTGCGAGAGCATGGAACAAATATGTTCGCGCCGTTTGATTTGATTCTCCGGCGTGCGTTGGAGGTCGGACAGTCATGATCGTTGTTGGGGTCACTCGGCCTCCAACGGGCGTCGAGCACGTACCGGGTGGAAAAGGAGCAAAGCGATGTGCATTCGACTGACAATGTGTGGGCCAACCCTGCGGCTGGCAGTTGTTCTTGCCGTGGCGATACTCTCGGACGGGCTGATCACTACGGCATGGGCCGTGGACTACACCTGGAAAAGTACGGGGGAGAACGATGACTGGGTGAGCCATGCCAACTGGAATACCAGCGGCAGTGGCTACCCCTATGCGAACAATGAGGCCGCTATCTTCAACGACCCCACCGGCATGACAATGCCGTACTACGACTCCAACACGAGCGGCACCGGGTTGGGACAACTCACCTTCAATTATGGCGGCTGGACGGTGGGCACCGACTATAGCCACATCCTGAAGATCGACTCGGTCCCCAACTACAACTACAGTGCGATCTTCAGCCTGGGGGCCGGGGTGAACACCATTTATCCGCAGATCGAATTCAACGACGCCGGCCAGAATGTTTACACGGGCAGCGGCAACACCCTGCTGATCAGCTTCGGTGGCATCATCGGTTCCTACGCTCCCGTCATCATGTCCGTCAACCCGACCAGCAGCGACACCGGCGCGGTCCGGCTGGATTGCGCCAGCAGCGTCAGCGGCCCCTTCTTCCTGAGGGAGGGCGCGATCCTGGTCGGCAATAACGGCGGCCTGGGCACCGACACCAGCGATGCAATCGGCGTCGGTGATGTGTGGACTACCCCGGGCGCCAACGCCAGTCTGCTGACCGACGCCGCCGGGGTGAGCATCTCCCAGAACATCCTGGTCAACAACACCTCCGGCCACGAGGTCAACGCGACCTTCGGCGGCAGCCAGGCCACCGGCAATTCCAGCTTCTTGGGGACGATCAACTTGGGCCGTGACACCAACCTGACGGCAGCCAACGCCAACGACGGGACCGCCATTTCGTTCAACAACACGATTTCCGGTCCGGCCGGCATCATCAAAATCGGGTCGGGCGCGGTGCAACTGGCCTACGCCAATACGTACCAGGGCAACACGACCATCCAGACCGGCAAGCTGCAACTCACTGCCAACAACGCACTACCCAGCACGACCGGCGTGATCCTGGCCAATACAGCCGGGGCGGTGTTGGATCTGAATGGCTACAGCCAAACCGTCAGCTCCCTTTCCGGCGGTGGTGGCGGCGGTGGCGGCGGCATAACTCTGGGCGGGGCAACCTTGTCCGTCGGCAGCGGCAGCTATGCCGGCACGATCAGCGGTGCCGGCAACCTGACCAAGACCGGCAGCGGCACGCTGACCCTCAGCGGCGTCAACACTTACGGCGGCAACACGAACATTAACATCGGCACGCTGTTGGTGGACGGCACCCTGGACTCCAGCGGCACCACCGTAACCGTCGGCAACAGCGCCACCCTGGGGGGCGTAGGCACCATCAGCCGGCCCGTAATCACAAGCAGCGGCAGCAACGTGTCCCCCGGTGACAACGGCATCGGAACGCTGACCATACAAACCCTGGGCAACGGGGTTACGCTCAACGGTACGTTGCTGATTGACCTCAGCGGCGCCGGGGCCGGCTCCTGCGACCTCTTCGACGCCAGCCAGGGCCTTACAGGCACACTGGACATCACCAACGAGGCCGTCAATTTCAACGTCCT
Organism: Thermoguttaceae bacterium; assembly: GCA_049509675.1. Classification (GTDB taxonomy): domain Bacteria; phylum Planctomycetota; class Planctomycetia; order Pirellulales; family Thermoguttaceae; genus JBEKZQ01. Next base: position 6,891 of record JBEKZQ010000087.1, read on the forward strand.
CTCGGCTCTGGACGACCCGGCGTACGCGTTCGTCAAGTACCGGTCGCTGAACGGGACGTTCAGCGGGGTGACGAACCTGCCCGCAGGCTACACGATCAATTACAGTTATGCGGGCAACGAGATTGCCCTGGTGACCCCCGAACCCGCCACCCTCGCCCTGCTCGGCGTCGGTGCCATCGGACTTGTTGGCTATGCTTGGCGGCGAAGGGCAGTAAGAAGAACTGCGAAGCCGGCGGCTTTCAACCAACCACAAGACGATCCGCCCATTCTGTCCTTTCCTTCGCGTGCGTCCCATCCGGCGAACGTGGCACGGCGGGCAGCTTGATCTGGCACGTCAAGCCGCGTCGGTGCCCTCGGCCGACGCAGCGAAAGGCACAGCCGGGGGCAAGTCAGAGAACGTTCATTTGCTGGCAAGACCCTGCACCAGGCGAGGCTGAGGCGCTTCCGGGCTGGAAGGCATTTCCATATTGCCGTCTCGGCAATCAACGTCCCAGCCAACACATGAACTCCAGCACGGACGGGTTCTGTGAGCGATTGAAACTTTCAAAGGCTTCGCGCACCGTGCCCGGGCGCCAGCCGGTTGAAATGAGGTCCCCATCGTGACCTTCGTCGTTGGTTCCGATGAAAACCATGCTCGGGGGAACACAACTTGCAGCAAGTTCCGCAACCGCAGTCGCCGCCAGTGCGACCGTCTGGGGCGGACAACAGGGGTGGACGGGGAAACGCGACCGCCCGCGGGCACTGCGGTAGTAGGGGTGCAGATTGAGGTCTACCGAGATGTTGGCGTTTCGGCCGGTTTCCAGGGCGAAATGCGCTGTCGTCAAGGCATCGTCCAGCGCGGTTTGCGAAGTTGTCCCCGGGCCGCCGACCAGGATGTTGAAGGTCAATCCGATCCGTTCAGTCGCCAAATCGGCCGCCGCCGAACCGATTGCCTCGACCGCCCTTTGCACCGCCGCCCGCGGCATGTGCTTCTCAAGGAGTTCGTCCCTCAGATGATCGTCGGATGTCTCCAGGCCCAGTATCACGCGCAGCATCCTATCGGGACCTAGCGCATCCGCCGCCCGGCGCGCGGAGGATTTTGTTACGGCATTTTCCCGTGTTTCCACAGAAACAATACGCAAGGCCGGCAACGATCGCGCCCAAGCGAGGAGCTCGTCGAGCAGATCGACGGGCATTTCTTGTGGGTTGAGGAGCGAGCCGGAGTTGTAAAGCACGAGATGCGCCACTTCCGGCAAGACCTGGCGGTAGTACTCCCGAAGCCATGCCAGCCGTTGACGATTCAATTCAGAAGTGAACGCGGCGCCTTCGCCCGCCCCGATGTCGCAATGACGACACTTCCCGGCGGCGTAGTAAGGGCACTGCCCGCCGGGAGCGTGGTTGCCAAAGACCAGTGCCAGCCGAACGCCGTACCGATCCCGCGTCGGCGCGAACAGCAGTCGGTCTGCGGGGCGGGCCAACGGGCGTAATGACGCGTTTCTCGACACGGCGAACTTGTTTCCCCGCCTACTCCTGGCGCAGCAGCAAACGATCGTTCAAGAATAGGGCATCGATAGGGGTCTTGAGAAAAGTCGCCAGTGCATCATCGGGCGTCAGCACCAGCGGCTCCTGTTCATTGTATGAGGTATTCAGGATCAGGGGCACCCCCGTCATTTGAGAAAATGCCGAGATCAAGCGGTGGAATCGAGGCTGGCGCTGCCGGTTGACGGTTTGAATCCGGCACGTGCCGTCGGCATGCACCACTGCCGGAATTCGCGATCTCACGTAAAGGCGGACAGCATAAGCCAGGAGCATGAGGTCGCGCGAGGCTTTCGCCCCCGCTCGATCCGTGGGGAACTCGAACCAGGCTGCCGCCTCTTCCTCCAAGACCGAAGCGGCAAATGGCCGGAACGACTCGCGATGCTTGATGCGACTGTTGAGCCTTTCGCGCACTGCCGGATAGCGCGGATCCGCCAGCAGCGAGCGGTTTCCCAGCGCCCTGGGCCCAAACTCCATGCGTCCCTGAAACCAGCCGACAATACGACCATCGGCCAGCAACGATGCGGCCCGCAATTCCGGGTCGGGGGCGCGCTGCCATGCAAGCCCCCAGCGGGCAAGGGCGGCGTCGATTGCCTCGTCGTCGAACTCAGGGCCCAGGAAGGGCGTCAAGGAAGAGCCGGCCACGCCCACGGCCGAGGAACCGGGCCCGGCGACGCGGCGCGCGGTCTCGAGTGCGGCGCCGATGGCCGTGCCGGCATCGTGGGGAGCAGCGTAGACGTGAATCACCTCGAAAGGCCCGTCGCGTTCGAGCCGGCTGTTCGCAACGCAGTTGAGGGCAACTCCGCCGCTGTAGGCCAGGCTGGACTCGCCGGTCGCCCGCTTCAGCCGACGCGCGAGCGCCAGCAAGGCATCCTCGGTTCGCCTCTGTAACGCGGCCGCGACATCGGCGAAGCGGGCATCCGTGGGCGATTCATCCGGTTGACGCCGCCTTCCAAACAGTGATTCCAGACCGGCCACGTCGCCGGCGCGGAACCGGGCCAGATCGGCATTCACCACAAACGGAAACTCCCTGGAAGCCAAGGCCGGTTCGTCGCAGGCGTTGACGTGAAACACGCGATCCATGGCCGCCGCGAACCGTTGCGGGTCGCCGAACGCCGCAAGCCCCATGACCTTCGCGGCGTCATACTCCTCAAAGCCGAGATACGCCGCCGTCCGTTCCCACAACATGCCGATGGAATGGGGGTAGGGAATCTCCTCGATTATCTCGAACCCTGCCGGGCTGCCTCTTCCCAGCCACGTAGTTGCCGACTCACCGATGCCGTCGACTACCAGCAGCGCGGCGGATTGCAGTCCGGACGCATGGAAAGCAGATGCGGCGTGCGCGAGGTGATGAGGCACAAAATGAAAGCCGGCGGCAAACGAGGGAACCTCCGCGACCGCACCGACAATCTGCGGCACATTGCGGACCCGGATGTCGAAGGTGCGCTCTCCCCACTCGCTGCCAAAACCGACCAGTTCACTAATGGGATACGGATCGCGTCCGATCATCGCAAGACGCTTGCCCGGCGCGAGCGAGTACGCCACGGCATCAACGTCAGACAGCTTCTGACAGCCTGCTGCTCGCAGGCAATCGCCCATGGCAAACCAAGGCAGTTGATCGGGGTTCGTGACGCGCGCAGGTTTCCCATGTTTCTCGCGCGTATAGCGCTCCTCTTCTGCTGCGAAAAGAACCTCCGAACCACGAACAATCGCCGCCGCGGTCTCGTGATAGGCGGCATTCAGGCCAAGGATCAATGGCAGCCTGGTTGTACGGGGCGCGCCCATATTGGTTGCTTTTGGCAAGAAGCTTCCATGTCCATGGTGGGTGGCCAGAGCAAGGTGGCCAGGCACCTGAACAATCTTCTCCATTGTAGCAGCCGGGTGCGGGTTTGATCGGAATCGAATGTACTTCTGCGGATGGGGCAATGGATCAGCAGCGCCCAGGAGACTCGATTGTGCGCCGAGAAGCGGCCAGGAGAACTGCAAAATCGGGGTCTGGTCCATTTCGCACACTAGGCGCGAAGCGCCAGCAAGGGATTTACGGCAATTCTCCCTCGCTGGCGCTTCGGGTTAGTGGTCTGTCCAACTTGAATTTACGGGTGCCACGGTTGGCTTGTCCAACCGTGTTTCCAGCACTGCTGGGCAAGCCAGCAGTGGCACCCAGCGCGAGGGATTTACGGCAATTCTCCCTCGCTGGCGCTTCGGGCTAGTGTCGCGAGTCGCGACTTCGCAGTTCTCCTGGAGAATCGGCGCGCCAACTGGAAGGTTGCGAGCCAATTTGTTAACATGACAGGACGATTGCGGCACGGAGCGTATCCGAGCGGAGTCGAAACGAGAATACCGGCTTACGCACAATATACCCCGCCGCAGACTGGGATGATTGACCCTGGGGCGTTCTTCCGATATAAAGGCGGCAGTCATTGTGCGGGCGCTCTGCCCAGTTTTCTGCTAGACGAAAGCTCTAACGAAAGGACGGTGCGGCGATGATCCTGGGGAAGTTGTGGCATTCGCTCATGGCGCAGGTCAACAAGATCGCGAACATCTTCTGGACAGCCGACCCGATCGCCCAGATGCAGTACGAATACGATCAGGCGGTGGCCCAGTTGAAAGACGGCCGCGAGGGGCTGGAGCAATACCGAGCCCTGGTGGAACGGGTTGGTCGTCAGGTGGCGATGGACCAACAGCACGTATCGAAGCTCGAGGCCCAGGTGAAGGCCTATCTTACCGCGGGTGATCGCGACACGGCGGCGCGTTTCGCCCTGGAACTACAGAAGGCCAAGCAAGACAAGACCGAGAACGAAGGCCAGCTCAAGTTGCACGAAGAGGCCTACAACAACAACCTGGAGAAGATCAAACACGCCTCGAAGAAGCTGGCCGGCGTCCGCGAGAAGATCCAGAAGTACGACGCGGAATTGAAGATGAGCCGCGCGGAAGCCGAAATGGCCAAACTGGCCACCGATTTCAACTTCGACGTGACCACGGATTTCGGCCAGATCGAACAGGTCATCAACGATAAGATCGGCCTGAACCGCGCCAAGGCCCGCGTGGCGGCCGATCTCTCCAGTGACGGCCTGGCCGACGTCAAACATGAGCAGGCCATGGAAAAGGCCCTGGCCGATCAGGCGCTGAAGGACTTCGAAGTGCAGTCGGGCATGGTCACCCCGGAAACGGCCGGCGTGGCCGAAACGGCCAAGGAATTGGGCCCGGCGGTAAAGGCAACCGAAACGGCAGCCCAGAAATAGCTCCTTGTTTGTGGATACTCGGTCAAAAGGCGCATTAGCAATGGACCCGTCCGACAAGATGGTCGTTTCTGCGCCGCCGGCTAAGGCGGATCACCATGCGGCAAAAGTGCCCGCGTGGTATCCGGCCTGGGCCCAGGAACTGGCCGATCTGTATTTTTCGGGCACGACGTGCCTTTTCGTGCTGCACGGCAACGTCCACGACCTAGTCCGCTCGGCCGAAGGGCCGCCGGAGACCTATTGCAGCCTCGGCGAGTTTCTTACCACGCAGATCTTCGGCAAGTGGGACTTGGTCTTGGGCTACGACCTGGGCCAAGGATTGCGGCTGCAGGCGGGACGGGACGCCGAGCGGCTGCGGGCGATGTTGCCGCTGGTCGCCGCCCGCTGGGGAGAGCCGGCCAATTGGCCGCGCGATCCCGACGCCGTGTTGCTCTTATTGGACGCCTTCATCGAACGCAACCTGGTGGACGAGGCCGCATCGCGCAAGAGCATGGCCGTGTTGTTCGAGTATGCCCAATATCTGCTGCCGGCGGGCGACTTGGATTCCCTGGCCCGCGGCCAGGGATCGCGGCTGGTGCGCTTCCTGCGTTGGGCGCAGAATCCGTTCATCAAGCAGGTGAACATGGCGTTTTGCCTGATCGTCGATCATTTGGCCGAGTTGAACGAGCGGCTCGTGCAAAGCCCGCACCTCGCCGCGATCGAAATTCCGTTGCCGGACCGGGAAGATCGCTGCCATTTCAGCCAGGGATTGGCCACGGGACAAGACTTCGCCAAGCTTGCCGACTTCTCGCCCGAGCAACTTGCCGACATGTCCAACGGCCTGAATCTGGTGAACCTGAACGTGGTGCTCTCCCAGGCCGGCCACTCCAACCATCGCGTCGATGGCGCGACATTCCGGCAGTTGAAGAAAACGTTGATCGAACGGCAGTGTCGCGGGCTGGTCGAATTCGTGGAACCGGACCACACGTTGGATCTGATCGCCGGCCAGGTTGAGGCCAAGAAGCGGCTGGAGGAAGACGCCCGCTTGATCAGCGACGGCCAGCTCGACGCGGCGCCGATGGGGTATCTTATCTGCGGCCCGGTCGGCACCGGCAAGACTTTTCTGGCCGAGTGTTACGCCGGTTCGATCGGCATCCCCTGCGTCTCGCTGAAGAATTTCCGCTCGAAGTACGTGGGCGAAACGGAAGGCAATCTGCAGCAGGTGCTGGCCGTGTTGCGGTCGCTGGGGCCCGTGGTGGTCATCATCGACGAGGCCGACGCCGCGCTGGGCAATCGGCAGAGCGACGGCGATTCGGGGACCTCGGCGCGGGTGTTCTCGATGATCGCCGCGCAGATGGGCAACACGCGGTATCGCGGCCGCATCATCTGGATGCTGCTCACGTCGCGCCCCGACCTGCTGCCCATCGACCTGAAGCGGCAAGGCCGCGCGGAAGTGCATATCCCCCTGTTCTACCCCAGCGATGCCGCGGAAATCCGCCAAATGTACGAGGTCATGGCCCGCAAGAACAAGCTGAAACTTGCCGCCGACGCACTAGCGCAGATTCCCACGGACCAGCACCTGAGCGGGGCCGACATCGAGAGCATCGTGCTGGCGGGGAAACGGCGGGCGCGCGCCGGCGGCGGCGGCGCGGAACTCACCGGGGCCGATCTGGAAGCGGTGCGGAAGGAGTTCATCCCCTCTGCCCAAGGGCTGGAAAAGGAACTGCAGGAAACTGCCGCCGTGCTGGAATGCACGCAAATGAGTCTGCTGCCGCCGCCGTGGCGGCAGAAGGTATCGGAGAGCGACGGCCGCTCTGGTCTGCAAGAGCGGATGGTGGCGATCCGGCAACTGTTGGAAACTTGAGAGTGATCGCATTTGCAGGATAGAAAAACAAGGAGAAAGTCATGGCCGGACAACCGAAAACCCCGTTCTACCTGGTACTGGCGTTGGTGGTGGCGAGCCTGGTGGCTTTTGCCATGTATCGTTCCGACATCTTGGCGCCGAAGGGCAAGCCGGCTGCCGGCGGCAAGATTGATGCCGGCCAACTGGGCCAGAAGGCCGAGTCGCCGGATACGGCGGGGCCCGTGGCCACCACGGTGAAAGAATATGCCTTCAAGCCGGCGGAGCGCCTGCCCGAGATCAAGGGCACCTCGGCCTACAAGCCGCTGGAAGAGAACACCGTGCGGTTCGCCCTGAACGTGTGGGCCGGTTGGGGCCCGATCATTCTGGCCAACAACGGCTTCAAGCCGGGGAAGGCGTGGAAGACGCCCGAGGGCGAGGAGTTCCGCGTGGAACTGGTGTTGATCGACGACCCGTCCGCCATGATCGGCGCCTATGCCTCCGGCCAGGTCCACGTGGGCTGGGGCACGCTGGACATGATCCCGTTGTTCATCGACGGCATGGTGGACAAGACGGGCAAGCCCAAGGACAGCCGCGTGATGCCCCGCATCTACCAGCAGATCGACTGGTCCAACGGCGGCGACGGCATCGTGGTGCGGGAGAACGTCAAGACCGTGGCCGACTTGCGCGACAAGAAGCTGGTGCTGGCGCAGAACTCGCCCTCGCAATACTTCGCCCTGAACATGCTGGTCGCCGGCGGCGTGCAGCCCGCGGAAGTGAATATGATCTATACGAACACGGCCTTCGAGGCGGCCGCCGCGTTCGCCGCCAACAAGGGCATCGCCGGCGTCGTCTCCTGGTCGCCGGACATCTACAATCTGGCCAAGGCCAAGGGCAACCGCATGCTGGTGAACACCCAGACCGCCAACAAGTTGATTTCCGACGTGTGGTTCACCCGGGCAGACTTCGCCAAGGACCACCCCGGCATCGTGGAAGCCCTGGTGCGCGGCATTTTCGACGCCATGGAAGAACTGAAGAAGCCCGACCGCAAGGATGCCTGCGCCAAGCTCATGGCGGCGGGCTACAACATTCCCGCCGAGGACGCGCTGGGAATGTTCAACGACGCCCACAATACGAATTGGGCGGAGAACTACCAGTTCTTCCTCAACCAGAACAATCCCACGAACTTCGAGCGCGTCTGGCGGCAGTCCTATTACCTCTATCGCCAGATCAACGCCATTCAGAACCCGCCCATCCGCTTCGACCAGGTGATGGATTTCTCGGTCGTCCAGAAGCTGGGCAGCGAGGAGAAGTACAAGTCGCAGAAGGACGAGTACCAGATACAATTCGCCCCCAAGACCGTGGGCGAGATCCGCGCCGAATCGCCCGAGATCCTCACCAACACGGTGGTCATCCACTTCTACCCCAACGATTGGGACCTGCACAAGAAGATCGACCGCGAGATCGACGGCAAGAGCGTGGAGACGCTCTACGACCCGAACGTCGATAACGTGATGGAAGGCGTGGGAAAGCTGGTGGGACAGTTCGGCGCAGCCCGGATCGTCATCGAAGGGCACACCGATAGTTCGCTGCGCGGACAAGTGCCGGCCGATCTGGTCAAGGAGCTTTCCATGAATCGCGCCAACGCGGTTCGCGAGGCCCTGGTCGAGAAGTTCAGCCTCGAACCGACGCGGTTCGTCGTCGACGGCCTGGGCTGGGATCGGCCGGCGGATGCGAAGAATCCGTTCGATCACGCCAAGAACCGCCGCGTGGAGATCAAAGTCTATCCCGCCGAGAAGCAATAGGGATTGCCAATCGTACTCATCTCGCTCCGCGAGATGGAATGCATCACGCGGAGCGTGATGAGTACTTTCGATCCTAGGGGTGCTTGTCCATGACCGAACCGACAGGAAATGAACTGCAAAAGCCGGCGGCGCCGCCCGACAAGGTCGCGCGGCGCTCGCCTGCCGCGGTGCCCGCCGCGCCGCGGCGGTTCGTCGCCTTGCGCGCCGAAGTCCCCGTGTGGGAAACGCTCTTGTTGGGCGGACTGTGCCTGGCGCTCTGCCTTGCGGTGTGGTGGGGGCTGACCCGGGGCAACGTTGCCGAAGAGCGCTTTCTCGGTCCTACCGTGTTGCCCAGCCCCAGCGAGACATTCGCCGACTTCCAAGGGCTTTGGTTCGATCACGCCCTGACGCGCAATACGCTCGTCAGCCTGCAGCGGGTGGTGCTGGGGTTCGGCCTGGCGGCCTTGGTGGGCATTCCCGTGGGAGTGCTGTGCGGCTGCTTCCGCCGCGTCAGCGCCTTTTTTGCTCCCTTGGTAGTCGGCGGGCGGAATATCCCGGTGGCCGCCGTGATTCCGCTGACCCTTTCGCTCTTCGGCATCAACGAACTGCAAAAGATGATGTTCATCTTCATCGCCTGCGTCGCCTTTGTCATCATGGATACCGCGACGGCCATCGCCGACGTGAGCGATCGCTATATCGATACCGCCTATACGCTAGGCGCCACGCGCCGGCAAATCATCATGAAGGTCCTGGTTCCGCTGGCCATGCCGAGCATCTTCAATTCGCTGCGGCTCCTGTTCGGCCTGGCCTTCGGTTACATCATGCTCGCCGAGGTGATTC
>JBEKZQ010000088.1:0-16025 GCA_049509675.1 Thermoguttaceae bacterium
AAATGGTTGTCCATGACGGCGAAGGCGTAGAGCACGATTGCCGCCGAAGACAGGCCGTCGGCGAGTTGGCCGAGGAACCGCTGACGATCGTCACTGGTCCGAAAAACTTGCTGCCGCCCGTTACCGCGGCTGGTGACGTGGCACAGCGCGTCGGGGAAGTCGATGCGTGGAGGTCGTGCCATGATCCCAATACGATATCAGACGCCATGCCGCCTGTCAGGGCCAGTTAGCTGTTAAAGTCTGACCCCGCTCTTTGATGCCCGTCAGAAGGTTGCTGATGCCTTTGACCACCTTCTGGAGGGAACGGTCTAATCGGGCCACCGGCCAACGATCCTACCAGACCACCTCATAGGCGATGCAAAGTACAACTTGCACCCAGGATAACACTAGCCCGACGCGCCAGCGAGGGAGGATCGCCGCAAATCCCTCGCTGGCGCGTCGGGCTAGTGTGCGGAACAATTCGTTCCTTACTCGGAAGGCATCCCGCCCGGCTGCGGAGCGTCTTTCGCCTCGTCGACCAGTTCGGCAAGCACCAAGCCACCTGGCGATTGAAACGGATGCACCCTGCGCAGGCCGCGGTTGACGGCGCGGCTGGCCAGCGCGTCGAAGCGACTCTCGAGGCTAAAAAAGATGACGGTCGCCGCCGCCACGTAGCCCGTGATTCCAAGCCCGAAGGCAAACAGGAAGATGCCTCCCTCTTCGTTCCGGAGGAGTTGATCGCCGGCCGAATAGACAATGCCTGGAAATGCCAGGAGAAAGGGCACGCAGGGGGCCAGGAAGATTTCCACGCCGCGGCCCGGGCCGCCCGGCATCATCATCATGAAAGGCACGCAGCAGAAACTGCCGAGGATGAAGTAACCGCCGCCCAGGAACAGCGCGGTGGCCAGCGTGGCGCCCATCGCCCGCAACGAGGTGCGGCACCAGAGCGAGAACATCAGGCCCAAGATGCTGGCGAACAGGGCCAACGGCAGCAACACGCCCAGCAAGAAAGGGATGACGGCGAGAAAGGAGGGGGCCAACAGACCGGCGGGGCACCAGACCAACAGCAGCGCCACGAGTACGCCGCGCACCGCCCACAGGTTCCCCAGGACCTTGGCCCAGAGGATCTCGCGGGCTTCCAGGGGCGTGCCCAAGAGCGAATCCCAGCACTGCCGTTCCTTTTCGGAGGTGACGGAGCCGGCGGCCCGAACGGCGATCAGCAGCAGGGCCCCGCAACTGACGATGTCGCCCATGACCCAGGCATAGCTGACGCACTGGTCGATTTGATAGGACGCGCGAGCTTGGCTGCTTTGCAAGGCGTCGAAGACCATGCAGGCCCCGGGCGTAATCGCCGCCAGCAGCAGCAAGAACAGGGCGATGACGCCGAGGGTACCCAACCGGGCCGCGGCGGGCTCGGCAAAAAGCTCTTTCCAGAGCATCGGCCGCTGGCCCAGTGCGGGCCGGAAGAACCGCAGCCACCGCAGCCGTTTGCGCGGCGCGGCGCCGGCCCGACGCAAATGGACGCGCCGTACGGCCAGCATGGCGCACGCGGTGGCCGCAACGGTCAGGATCATTTGATTCCGCACCAGCGTGCCCACCAAGGTCCACTCGGTCGCTGCGCCGCTGGAACTGGCCAGGGACAGGATTTCCGTCAGCAGCCAGAAGGGGTTCCCCGCCAGCAGTTGCTCGTTGATCGGTCCGAGCCAGGCATAGAATGCCGTGCCGCTCATGCTGGCAACGATCGGGGGAAGCAGCAACAGCACGAGCACCAACAGGTAGGCCCGGGTGACGGCCTCCCGCGCCCGCGGCGACCAGACCGATACGGCGATCGACAGCGCGGCCAGCACAAGCATGGTGCTGACGGTGACCACCAGCAGCACGGCGAGGGCCTCCGGGGCGATGCCGCCTTGCAACATGGCGATCGCCAACACCGGCACGCCCACCAGCACGATGTACACGAGATGGACCAGCCGTGCGGCCAGCTTGCCCAGCACGATTTCGCTATTGCGCAGGGGGGTGGCGAAGAGATACTCGATGGTCCGCCGTTCACGTTCCTGGGCGATGGTGCCGGCCACCAGGCCGGGGCCGAGAAACGCCACGGTCAACAATTGCAGCCAGGCGAAGGCCTCGAAGAACTGGGCGGTGAGATTGGCGACCGTGCCGATGTTGTTCTGGCCGAGCCGATAGTACTCGATGTACGTGCTGCACAGGAACAACAGCAGCAGCCCGGCATAGAGCACGCGGATCACCCAGTAGCGCGCCCGTCGCGCGCTGGTGACCAGTTCCACCGAAAAGAGCGGTCCGGGCAACATGCAATCTTCTCCGGCCCACAGCATAACAGGCCCGGAAGCGGGAGGGAAGGCGAAGGGCTCTTGTAACTTTGCTGGGTCGTCCCCGGCAATATTTCCTGGCGGGCGTGTCCGACCTAGCCGGTGACATGCTCGGTCATGCGTTTTGCATTTTGCACTTTACATTTTGCCTTTTGCATTGCCCGGTTCGGCCCTCGAACGCTTGTCAGGAGGCGAGAATGCAAAATGTGAATTGCAAATTGCAAAATGGGAGACGATAACCCTCTCCCGCGAGGGGAGAGGGAATCGATAACGTGTTTCTCGCCGGTCCTACTGCCCGTCGCGCAACTGGAGTCGAGGGTGTTCCATGAGGACCGTGGTGTGCGGCTCCACCGAGCGCGTGATCCACACGCTGGAGCCGATGACGGAATCGTGACCGATGACCGTCGTGCCGCCCAGGACGGTGGCGTTGGCGTAGATGACGACGTGGTCTTCGATGGTGGGATGCCGCTTCGTGCCGCGCACCAGGCGCCCCTCCGCATCCTTGGCGAAGCTCAGTGCGCCCAGCGTCACGCCCTGATAGAGCTTCACCCATTGGCCAATCTCGCTGGTCTCGCCGATCACCACGCCCGTGCCGTGGTCCATGAAGAAATAACGGCCGATCTTGGCGCCGGGATGGATGTCGATGCCGGTGCGGCTGTGGGCCCATTCCGTCATCATGCGGGGAATGAGCGGGATTTCGAGATCGGCCAACAGGTGGGCCAGGCGGTACACGGTGATGGCTTCCAGCCCGGGATAGCAAAAGATCACCTCGTCGAGCGATTTGCAGGCGGGATCGCCCTCGTAGGCCGCTTGCACGTCCATGGCCAGGATCTCGCGCAAGGCGGGGAGTTGCCTGAGAAAGGTGATCGCCTTGGCTTGCCCCAGGGCCTCGAAGTCGGCCCGCTGTTGCGGATCGCAAAGGATCGCCCCGTGGGCCTCGTGCCGCAGGGCCCGGGCGATCTGCTCCGTCAGCAGGTCGTGCAAGCGATCCATGACGTCGCCCACGTGATAAATGACATTGCCCGGGTGCAGTCCGTCGCGACGACGATAGCCGGGATAGAGGATGTCTTTCAGGCTCTCCAATATCTCGACGATGGCTTCCGAGTTGGGAAGCGGACAGTGCTGCAGATGGCTGATCGTGGTCAGCTCGGAATAGCTCGCGACGAGGCGTTCGGTCAGTTCGGGCAGGGTTTCTTTAAGGCGGATGTCGGCGGCCACGGTGGTATCCCTTCGATAACCGCCCTCGGCCCCGGGGACTGGTCCATTTTTCGGCGAGCCATGCGCGGTTTTGCGCATCGACGTTGGCCGAAAACATGGGAGCTGTCCCCTTCTCGGCCTCGAGGGACTGGTGACAGCAAGAACAGGCAAAGGAAAAAGAACGCGGCGAGAAGGATGGAGAGAGCGGCGCTGTCCGGTCGCTAGACCGGACAGCTACACGTGCAGGCGACGGAAAGCAACAGTGCAATGGTAGCCATGCTATATGGTTTCGACCTGCCGCCTTAGGAAAGTTCACTGATTCTACTCTTCTTCCTCTTCCTTGAGTTGGGCCTTGGCGATGATCTCCTGCTGCACGTTGCCCGGCACCACGTCGTAGTGGCTGAACTCGATGGCGTAGGAGCCCTGGCCGCCGGTGATGCTGGAGAGGCTTCGGGCGTAGGTGGTGACCTCGGCCAGCGGCACTTCGGCGATCACGGTTTGCAGATCGCCGCCGGCGGAATCCATGCTCAACACGCGGCCGCGGCGGCCCGACATGTCGCTGGTGATGTCGCCCACCTTGTTGCTCGGCACGGTGATCTCGATCTTCACGATCGGCTCCAACAAGGCCGGCTTGGCCTGCTGGAAGACGTTGCGGAAGGCCATCGAGCCGGCGGTCTTGAAGGCCTGTTCCGAGCTGTCGACCGGATGGTGTTTGCCGAAGTAGACCTCGACGCACACGTTCTGCACCTTGTAGCCGGCGATCACGCCGCGCTCCAAACGTTCCTTGAATCCTTTTTCCACGGCGGGCAGGAAGTTGCCGGGAATGGTGCCGCCGACCACCGCGTCGACCCACAGGAAATTGTTCTCGGCGTCGTAGTGCGTGGCCTTCAGCGAGGGGAAGCGGTCCTTGGTGGCCCAGGTGTCCACGTCGACGTCCTTGGGCAAGGGATACATGCGGATGTGGACTTCGCCGAACTGTCCCCGCCCACCGGTTTGCTTCTTGTGCCGATAGCTGCCCTCGGCATTGATCTGAATGGTTTCGCGGTAGGGGATTTTCGGCTCCTTGGTTTCCACTTCCACCTTGTCGCGGCGTTTGAGCCGCTCGCGGATGATCTGCAAGTGCAGCTCGCTCATGCCCGTGGCCACCATCTCCTTGGTCTGGGAGTCGCGATCGATGCGGAAGGTGCTGTCTTCCTGGGCGATTTTGGCCAAGGCGCCGGAAAGCTTGGCTTCGTCGCCGCGACTCTTGGGGGTCACGGCCAGGCCCACCATCGGCTGCGGGAAGCTGATGGGCGGCATGGTCAACTCGCCCAGCGTGCTGTTGGTGTGCAGTTCTTCCATTTTGGTGACGGCCACGATGCCTCCCGGCCCGACCTCGTCGACCGGCTCCGGCTTGTCGGCCTGCATCTCGAAGAGTTGCGCCAGCTTCAGCCCTCTGCGCATGCCGACCACGGGCACGGTTTCGTCCTTTTTCAGGCTCCCGGAATAGACGCGGATGAAGCTCAGTTTTTGCACGAAGGGATCGACGCGGGTTTTGAAGACCTGGGCCACCAGCGGTCCCGCCGGGTCGGCCGTGAGCCGGACCTCTTCACCGGCGGCGTTGGCGGCGGTCCGCGCGATCATGTCCGGAGGCACGGCGCAGAGGGCCAGGGCCTCCAGCAGTTCCGCCAGGCCCACGCCCGTCTTGGCCGATACGCAGAGGATCGGGATCAGCGCGCCCTGGGCGACGGCGCGCACGATCAATTGGGAAATCTCCTGCTCGCTGGGCGGGGTGCCTTCGAAATACCGCTCCATCACTTGTTCATCGACTTCGATGATCGTCTCCAACAGCGACGTGTTGATCTCCGCCGGATCGACCAGGGCGCCGGCCGTATCGGCGGGGACGTTCAACGTGCTGGCCACGCCGCGGAACTCGGCCCCCTGCCCCAACGGCACGTTCAACAGCGCACACGCCTTTCCAAAAAGCTCCCGGACGCTCTGGAGCAAGGCGGGGAAGTCGATGTTCTCGCCGTCCATTTTGTTGAGGATGATCATGCGGGCCAGTCCCGCCTTCTTCGCCTCTTGGAAGACCCGCCGCGTATTCACCTCGATTCCCGCCTGGGCGTTGATGACGATCGCCGCAGTTTCCACGCCGCGCAGCGCGCCGATGGCCTGGCCGATGAAGTCCGGATAGCCCGGCGTGTCGATCACCTGGAAGTGCTTGCCGGCATGATCGAAATGCACCAAGGTCGACTCGATCGTGTACCTGTGCTGCTTCTCTTCGTCGTCGAAGTCGCAAATGCTGGTCCCTTCGTCCACGCTTGCCGGACGATTGAACGTGCCGGTGATCGTCAGCATCTTGTCCACCAGCGTGGTCTTGCCGGCCGAGCCGTGGCCGCCCAGAGCGATATTGCGAAGCACAGCGACTGGATACTTTGCCATGAAATTCTTCCTTAGTTCAATGGTTCAATCGGTTTCGGCATAGACGCGGCCTGGGGGACTGGCTCATTTTTCGGCCGTTCGGGGCCGAAAAACGTTCCTGTCCCCTTGTGAGCTCGCCTTTTCCTGCCCACCGGCGGCCGCGGCCAGCGCGTCTGGCAAGGTCAGTGTTCCTTCGTACAAGGCCCGACCGATAATGCACCCGGCCATGGGCACGGCCGCCAGCCGGGCAACGTCGTCGGCCGTGGTCACGCCCCCGGAAGCGATCACCGGCAGATCGACCGCCGCTTGCATCTGGGCCATTGCCGCAAGGTTCGGACCGGCCAGCATCCCATCGGCGGCAATGTCGGTGTACACCAACGCCGCCAGCGGCGCGTCGGCGAACTGCCGGGCCAACTCGACCGCCGGCACGTCGGCCGTGCTCAGCCAGCCATCGGTTGCCACGCGGCCGTTGCGGGCGTCGATCCCCAACACCAAACGGCCGGGAAATTTCTGGCACATCTGGCGAAACCACTGCGGCAGCCGCAGGGCCAACGTGCCGATGACCAATCGGGCCAGGCCCAAATCGAGCAACTCGCGGATCGTCTCTTCGCTGCGGATGCCGCCGCCCAACTCGCAAGGCACCGCCACGGACTGGACAATCGCCCGGACGCTCGCCAAATTGGCGGGCCGGCCGTCCCGGGCCCCGTCCAGATCGACAAGGTGCAGATGCGCGGCGCCCAACTCGACCCAATGCCGGGCCATGGCGGCCGGATCGTCGCCAAAAACCGTCTCGCGCTGGTAGTCGCCTTGCTGGAGGCGGACGCAACACCCCCCCCGCAGATCGATTGCCGGCCAGATTTCCACGCGCTTGCCGCTCCTGCTTGAGCCGGGCCAAAGTAAGCCGAAACAAGTGATTCTACACCGAAACCGCCCGCTTGCAAGGACCACGGCGAAGAACGTCCATCCGCGCTTGCATTGGCGTGGATTCCCATTATGCTGATACTCAGCAGCGCGACCTACTCACAGCCTGTTCTCTTTCACGGAGACCCACCCCATGCGTATCACTGCCCTGGTTGCCGCGACCCTGTTGCTCCCGAGCGTACTGCTTGCCCAGGACGCTCCGAGGGCCGCTGAGAAGTTCGTCAGCCTCTTCGACGGCAAAACGCTCGCCGGCTGGAAAGTCGAGAACTGCCAGGTCGAGGTTCGCGACGGCTGCATCTTCCTCAAGGGCGGCAACGGCTGGCTGCGAGCCGAAAAGACCTACGGCGATTTCGTCCTGGAGTTGGATTGGAAGGCCCTCAAGAAGGAGCAGTACGACTCGGGCGTTTTCATCCGTGCGGTGCCGCCCGCCGGATCGTCTCCCTGGCCCGAACGCAACCAGGTCAATCTGCGCCAGGACCTCATGGGCAACATCGCGGAATATAAGGGAGCGGTCCCTCGTGCCGACCTAGTCAAGCCGGGCGCCTGGAACCATTTCCGACTGGTCGTCGTCGGCAAGACAGCCGAGTTGCTGATCAACGGCAAGCAGGCATGGAAGATCGACGACCTCACTCCGGCCACTGGTCTGATCGGTCTACAGTGTGAAGTGCCCGGCGGCGGGCAGTTCCTCGTCCGCAACGTTCGCATCAGCCAGCGGTAGCAACCAATCCCGCAGCGGCCGGGTTCGGCGGTGGTCAAGACCTGCGGCCTACCAGGCGAAGTGGGCAAAGGCCTTGTTGGCATCGGCCATGCGATGGACGTTCTCGCGGCGGGTGACGGCGGCCCCTTCGCGGTTGTACGCGGAGAGCAACTCGGAGGCCAGCTTCTCCTGCATGGGCCGGCCCTTCTTCTCCCGGCAGGCCATGAGGATCCAGCGGATCGCCAGCGACTGCTGCCGGGTCTTGTTGACTTGCATCGGCACCTGGTACGAGGCACCGCCCACGCGCTTGGACCGAACCTCGATATTCGGCTTGACGTTCTCGACTGCCTGCGTGAAGACCTCGATCGGCTCGACGTCCTTGATCTTCTGGCCGATGATCTCCAGGGCGCCGTAAAAGACGTTCTGGGCGACACTCTTCTTGCCGCTGTACATCAGGCAATTGACAAACTTGCTCGCCAACAGCGACCCGTATTGCGGATCGGGGGCGAGTTGCTCTCGACTGGCAGTGATATGGCCCATAGGAAAATACGTGGATGATGGATAAGGAATCGGTACGGCACAGGGCCGCCGCGTCCCCGTTGGCTTAAGCTAGGATTTCTTCGCCCCGTAGCGGCTGCGCGACTGCTTGCGGCCCTCGACACCCAGGGTATCCAGGGCGCCGCGGACGACCTGATAGCGCACGCCCGGCAAATCGCGGACACGACCACCGCGCACCAGCACGATGGAGTGCTCTTGCAGGCTATGACCTTCGCCCGGGATGTACACGGTCACTTCTTTCCCGTTGGAAAGGCGCACGCGGGTAATCTTCCGCAAGGCCGAATTCGGCTTCTTGGGGGTCATGGTCTTCACTTGCAGGCACACGCCGCGTTTCTGCGGGCAGCCGGTCAGCACGGGCGCTTTGGTGTACCGCCGCTGATAGCGTCGCGGTTTCCGCACTAATTGATTGATCGTAGGCATCAGCTCAGGGTCTCGATGGGGTGTTCTTACTGTCAGCGGTTGGGATCATTGCAAACCGCGCGAAGTATAATTCTTGCAGATTTTCCGCCGCCGTCAAGGGGGGCTTCCACGAGGAAGAACCGTGAAACCGCAGGCGATCGATTCCGTGGCATGGTTCTACTAGTGGTCTGTCCAACTTGAGCTTACGGGTGCCACGGTTGGCTTGTCCAACCGTGTTTCCAGCACTGCTGGGCAAGCCAGCAGTGGCACCCAACCGGTAATGTCGAAATGCACAGACCACTAGCCCTCCTCCTCGTCGTCGCCATCGTCGGAATCGGTCCCCAGCAAGGCGTCCAAGGTGCTGGGCACTTGATCGGCGGGGGGCATTTGGGGCTGGCCGTCGCCCTGCTTGGCCGCGGCCTCTTCCGGTCCCCCCTCCAATAGCGGGAAATGTCGCGCCAGCACGTCCTCTTTCTCCGCCACCAGGCCCTGCAAGGCTTGCGGACGGATGCGGACCTCGGAGTCCTGGTAGGAGCGGAAACCGGTGCCGGCCGGGATCAGGTGCCCGAGAATCACGTTCTCCTTCAATCCCACCAGGCGATCGATCTTGCCGGCCAGGGCGGCCTCGGTCAGCACCTTGGTGGTTTCCTGGAAGCTGGCGGCCGAGATGAAGCTGGAGCTTTGCACGGCCGCCTTGGTGATCCCCAGCAACTGCGTGCTGGCGGTGGCCGACTTGGGCTTGACGCCCTTGGCCGGATCGCCGCCCAGGGCCTCGATCTGGGCGTTGGTCTGCTCCAGGGTTTCGGCGGGCACGATCGTGCCTTCCTCGAAATCGCTGTCGCCCTTGTGCGCGATCTTCACGCATCGCACCAGATCCTGGTTGACGGCGCGGAAGTCGAACTTGTCCATGACCGAGCCGGGCAGCAGGTTCGTGTCGCCGATCGATTCCACGCGGACCTTGCGGAGCATCTGGGCCACGATGATCTCGATGTGCTTGTCGTTGATCTCCACGCGCTGGCTGCGATAGACGTTCTGGATTTCGCGGGTGAGGTACTGTTGCACGGCCTCTTCGCCGGAGATCCGCAGGATGTCGTGGGGCACCAGCGGGCCGTCGACCAGCGCCTCGCCGGCCCGCACGAAGCTGCCGGCATGAACGCGCAGGTGCTTGCCGTGCGAGACGAGGTGTTCGCGCTCGATGCCGCTTTCGCTGCGGACGATAATGGTCCGCTTGCCGCGGCGCTTTTCGCCGAGCAGTTCCACCGTGCCATCGATCTCGGCGATGACGGCCGGGTCTTTGGGCTTGCGGGCCTCGAAGATCTCGGTGACCCGGGGCAGGCCGCCGGTGATGTCCTGGGTGCCGGAGACCTCGCGGGGCGTCTTGGCCAGGAGCGTGCCGGCCGAGATCGTGTGCCCTTCGGCAACTTCGATGTTGGCCTTTTCCGGCAGGTAGTAGAAGTCCAGGATCTTGCCGGTGTTGTCTTCCAGCACGATCTGCGGGTGCAGGTCGCCCTTGTGTTCCATGACGAGTTGGCGGATGTGGCCGCTGGGATCTTTCTCCATCCGCATGGTTTCGCCTTCGATCACGTCCTCGTAGCGGACCTTGCCGCCCACCTCGGCCAGGATGGGGATGGCGTGCGGGTCCCATTGGCACAGGACCGTGCTCGGCTGCACCTCCTGGTTCTCATTGACCGCCAGGTTGGCGCCGGCGGGGACTTCGTATTTTTCCAGCTCGCGGCCGCGCGGGTCGAGGATCAGGATCTCGCCGTTGCGGGTAAGCACGACCTGCTGGCCGGCGTCGTTGCGGACGACTTTCAAGCGGGTGAACTTCACCACGCCGCCCTTCTTGGCGCGGATCTCGCTCTCTTCCACGGCCCGGGCCGCCGTGCCGCCGATGTGGAACGTCCGCATGGTCAACTGCGTGCCCGGCTCGCCGATGCTCTGCGCGCCGATGATCCCCACGGCCATCCCCTGTTCCACCAGGGCGCCGGTGGAGAGATCCATGCCGTAGCACAAGGCGCACACGCCCAGCGAGGCGTCGCACGTCATGGGACTGCGCACCTGGATCTTCTCCAGACCCAGCTCTTCGATGCGGCGGGCGATCTTGGGCGTGATCAGGTCGTTCTCGCGGACAATCACTTCGTCGGTGATCGGGTTGACGATGTTGGCCCGGCTCACGCGGCCGCGCACCGAATCGGCCAGGCTGACCTCCACCTTCTCGCCGCGGTAGATGACCCCCTTGGTGATCCCCTGCGTGGTGCCGCAGTCGTGCAGGGTGACCACCACGTTCTGGGCCACGTCGGCCAGCTTGCGGGTCAAGTAACCCGAGTCGGCCGTCTTCAAGGCCGTGTCGGCCAGGCCCTTGCGGGCCCCGTGCGTGGAGCTGAAGTATTCCAGCACGCTCAGCCCTTCGCGGAAATTGGCCTTGATCGGCGTCTCGATGATCTTCCCGGACGGCTTGGCCATCAAACCGCGCATGCCGGCCAACTGGCGGATCTGCTCGACGCCGCCGCGGGCACCGGAGTGGGCCATGAGGAAGATCGGGTTGACATAGGTGGGGAAGCGGTGATCGTTCTCCAACTCCTGCATCATTTCCGTGGTGATTTGTTCGCGGGCGTGGGTCCAGGCGTCCAGCACCTGGTTGTAGCGCTCGCCCTCGGTGATGATGCCGCGCTGATAGAGTTTGAGGATCCGCAACACGCCGCGCTCGGCGTTGGCGATGATCTTCGACTTGTTGGGCGGCGTGATCAGGTCGTCCGTGGCGAAGCTCAGGCCGCTGAGGGTGCTTTGGCGGAAGCCCAAGCGGTTCATGGTGTCCAACAGGTCGATCGTGGCGCGGCGTCCCAACAGCTCGTAGCAGTCGGAAATCACGCCGGCCAGGTCCGAAGAACGCAGCGGGGTATTGTAATAGGGCATGCCTTCGGGCAGCATGGTGTTGAAGGTCACGCGGCCCACGGTGGTCCGCACCATGCCGCCGGGCGGGGTATGCGCGTCCTTCTTCACCCGCCGCCCGTGCGGCAGCCGCACCTGGATCGGGGTGTGCGTCCTCACCTTGCGCAGCGAGTAGGCCAACTGCACCTCGTCGAACGACGAGAAGGTCATGAGCTGTTCGTTCTCCGCCGCAGGCAGCGCGCTGGTCATGTAGTAGCAGCCCATCACCACGTCCTGCGAGGGACTGATGATCGGAGCGCCGTTGGCCGGGCTGAAGATGTTGTTCGTGGACATCAGCAGGGTATGGGCTTCGACCTGGGCCTCGATCGACAGCGGCAAGTGGACGGCCATCTGGTCGCCGTCGAAGTCGGCGTTGAAGCCCTTGCACACCAGCGGGTGCAACTTGATGGCGTTGCCCTCCACCAACACCGGCTCGAAGGCCTGAATGCCCATGCGGTGCAGAGTGGGGGCGCGATTCAGCAGCACGGGATGGTTCTGGATCACCTCTTCGAGGATGTCCCACACCTCCTCGTCCTTGCGCTCCAACATCTTCTTGGCGCTCTTGATCGTGTCGGCGTGCCCTAGTTCCTTCAGCCGCCGGATGATGAACGGCTGGTACAATTCCAAGGCGATCTTCTTGGGCAGGCCGCACTGGTGCAGGCGGAGCGCCGGCCCCACCACGATCACGCTGCGGGCGGAGTAATCGACGCGCTTGCCCAACAGGTTCTCGCGGAACCGCCCCTGCTTGCCCTTGATCATGTCGGTCAGCGATTTGAGCGGGCGGTTGCTGGACCCCAGCACGGGCCGCTTGCAGCGGTTGTTGTCGAACAGCGCGTCGACCGATTGCTGCAGCATCCGCTTCTCGTTGCGGATGATGACCTCCGGGGCGTTCAGGTCGACCAGTTTCTTCAAGCGGTTGTTGCGGTTGATGATCCGCCGGTACAGGTCGTTCAGGTCGCTGGTGGCGAAGTTGCCCGAGTCCAGAAGCACCAGCGGCCGCAGATCGGGCGGAATTACCGGGATCACGTCCAGCACCATCCATTCCGGACGGTTGTCGCTGTCGCGGATCGCCTCGACGATCTTCAACCGGTTGATCAGGTCCTTCTTCTTTTGCTTCGATCCGGTCTCGACCAGTTCCACGCGCAGTTCCTGCGAGAGCCGCGCCAGGTCCAGGTCGACCAGCAGCTTGCGGACCGCCTCGGCCCCCATGTCGGCCTCGAACGAGCCTTCCGGATATTGCAGCCGGGCGGCGCGGTACTCTTCCTCGGTGAGAAGCTGCTGGTACTTCAGCGGCGTGTCGCCGGGCTTGGTCACCACGTAGTCCTGGAAGTAGATCACCTTTTCCAGGCTCGTGGTCTTCATGTTCAACAGCGCCCCCAAGCGGCTGGGCATGGCCTTGAAGAACCAGATGTGGACCACCGGGGCCGCCAACTCGATGTGACCCATCCGCTTGCGGCGCACGCGGCTGTGCGTGATCTTCACGCCGCAGCGATCGCAGATCATCCCCTTGTATTTCATGCCCCGGTACTTGCCGCAGGAGCATTCCCAGTCCTTCTCGGGGCCGAAGATCCGCTCGCAGAACAACCCGTCCTTCTCCGGCCGGTAGGTGCGATAATTGATGGTTTCCGGCTTCTTCACTTCGCCGAAGGACCAACTGCGGATATCGTGCGGGCGGGCCAGAGAGATTTTCACCGCCGCGTAGTCGTTAATGCGATCGTAGGTGGTTTCACCGATACTCATACCAGATACCCTCCTTTTCCGTGTCTTGTGACGGCCGGAAGCCTCGATTGCAACAGGCAACCACTCGCAACCCCAATTTCGAATCAGCCTTCCAAAGCACCCCTTGTTTCCCCCGCACGCCCCTCGGCGTTTTGCCGAAGGGCCTCCTGAAGTCGACGTTGCCAGTCCTTGTCCGTTCGCTGAAACAACAACTCCATTTCGACCCGCCCACTACATGCCCTCGCGACAGATATGTCGTAGTCGCCGCCCAGCCGAATCTCGACAACCGAGTTCGCCAACGGCACCTTATCCCATTCTGGAAAATCCGCTTTTACGACTGCCAAAAGCTTCAACTTCTCTTTCCGCGACAACGGATGTCGATCTCCGGAGGACATGACAACAATCCCCGGGTGGGTGGCCGGCATTTCACTTGCATGGTCACGCTTCATACGCACATCCGATGTCAACAAAGGCGCATCAAGGGTTGACAACCACCGCAGGATTTCGTCATCCTTTACCGCCTTATTGCGCATCGCCACCGGAAACCGATGCAACTCCGCTCGGCCCTCTTTCTGACATTCGTCCTTCAGCTTCCTTGAATTGGTGCATTCATCGAGTTGGAAAGCACGCATTGGCGTTGAACGGCTCTTCCAAGGGGCGAGTCCAAGAGCGACGCGATACCGTGTAGCGACGTTGCGATCAGGTCACGATCGATTTCCAAATCATCTGCGACCTCCGATAACCGCTCGTCGTCAGCAAGCTCAACCAGAATTTGAGAAACAGGGATCCTTGTTCCGCGCAGGACCGGCACCCCACTGCGAATGTCGGGATCCACATCCAGCGCATGGGAAAGCTGTCGCAACGCTCGGAGCAGGCAACATGCCATGTCGTTCGACGCCGGCGCGTCATGAATAATGGAAAGGTCTCCGCCCCAAGCACAAATCTCCAGTTTCTTACTATAGATAATCGTGGAAAGGACGCGTTTGCGAGACTCCTTGAAAGCGATGTTCAGTTGATGCGTCTCGCCGTACACAACCAGCCCAGCCCAATCACGAAGGCCCCGATCTCCGCCTACAGAAGGGTAATTCGCGCCCGTTGAACGCTTCATCTGTCAAATTCCCCTTACCGAGGGTTCTGGCAATACGGTCGCCTTCAACGTCGGCAATTGCTTGGCCACGGCCTGCGCCTTGCGTACGGCCCTTTCGCAGGCGATTCGCAATCCCTCGATATCGTCGGTATCCAAAATGAAAGTAATCATGGATTGCTGCCCGAGTCCGTCGGTATACTGAATCGCGAGGGTGTGTGTTACTACGCTCTCGAGGATGTTATCACCCGACTTGTCGAACACCGGGCGCACATCAGTGATCAGCCTTGACCGAACAAGTGACCGTTCGTGCGAGTAGGCAAGCTGGTGTGCCTTCGCGGAGACAAGGATGGAGTGATCCTCATCAATACTATCCAAGACTTTACAAAGGCTCTCCTTCGCAGCAGACCAATCGTCTCCATGGGCCCTTAACCATTCTTCATCGAGCCTGTCGCCCAAGAATCGCACCGCAGCAGCAGAGTCTAATTGCAGGTTCCTCTGAAGGGTCTTGATATTCCAGATCCCGTCAAGCGCGTCCTGCACTTGCGACTCCGGCAGACCTACCCCACTCGCGACCGCTCTCGCGAGCGCAAAGATACTTCCCGCTGGACCTAGCTTTGACGCCAACTCCACAACCTCTACAATGCGCGACCCAATCGCGGCCAAGGCCAAAAGGTCTTCTTGGGCAGCCGTGTTGTCCAATAGTACACTTGGCATCATTGAGTCTCCATTTTTTGTCTTCAAATTGCGATGCAAAAGGGCTCTACGGTGACGGTTCTTGGCCTCCGTCTGCTTTCTGTGCCGGATGCCGTTCTTACACCCGGGCCTTCTCCAGTTGCATGTTCAGTCCCAGGCCGCGGATTTCGTTGGTCAACACGTCGAAGCTCGCGGGGGTGCCGGCCTCCAACGTGTTCTCGCCCTTGACCATCGATTCGTAAATCTTGGTGCGTCCTTCCACGTCGTCGCTCTTGACGGTCAACAGTTCCTGGAGGATGTAGGCCGCGCCGTAGGCCTCCAGGGCCCAGACTTCCATTTCCCCGAAGCGCTGACCGCCGAAGCGGGCCTTGCCGCCCAATGGTTGCTGGGTAATGAGCGAGTAGGGTCCGGTGCTGCGGGCATGGACCTTGTCGTCGACCAGGTGGTGCAGTTTCATCATGTAGATGAAGCCGACCGTGGATTGCTGCTCGAACGGCTCGCCGGTGCGGCCGTCGTAGAGTTGGGCCTTGCCGCTGACGGGCAGGCCGGCCTCTTCCAGCGCCTTGCGGATGGAGGCCTCGTCCGCCCCGTCGAAGATGGGCGTAATGGCCTGGAAGCCCAGCTTGGCCCCCGCCCAGCCGAGGTGCGTCTCCAGGATCTGGCCCACGTTCATACGACTGGGCACGCCCAGCGGATTGAGCATGATCTGCACCGGCGTGCCGTCGGCCAGGAAGGGCATGTCCTCGCGGGGCAAGATTTTGGCGATCACGCCCTTGTTGCCGTGCCGGCCGGCCATCTTGTCGCCCACCGAGATCACGCGCTTGGCGGCCAAATAGACCTTGACCATTTGCAATACGCCGGAGCGCAGCTCGTCGCCGCGCTTCATGGAGTTCAACACGCGATCGCGGGCGTCGATGGCCGCTTCCACCGCCGGCCAGTAGCTCTTGTAGGCTTTCTCAGCCATCGCCCGCCGCGCGGGCGGAACCCTGCCCTGGCCGTCGCGCAGATCCAGCCCGTCCAGATTGAATTGCTGGGCTTGCTCGGCCAGGTAGCGGTGGTCCTGTCCCTCGACCAGCGGACTGCCGTTCTTATCGGTGAGTTTCTTCTTGGTGGCCTC
>JBEKZQ010000089.1:0-16022 GCA_049509675.1 Thermoguttaceae bacterium
ATCGTCCCTGGGTAGCCGCCATCGGTTGGCTCCTCACGCTGGTAATCATCGTGCTCAACGCCAAGCTGGTGTACGACGCGGTCGCCGATTGGGCCGAAGGCGCGGGCCAATACGGTTGGCTGGTCTGGACCGCCGCCGCGCCCTTGGTCGCGGGGCTCGGCCTGCTGCTGGCGTGGATGATCGTGCGCCGCGAGAAGCCGGCGAAGGAGGAATTGGGCCTGTCGGCGGCGGAGGTCGTGGCGGCCGCGGCGCCCAAGCGCTTCCATCGCATCGCCGTGGCACTGGAGGCGATGCCCAGCGACTCGGCCATGCTTGCCGAGGCCATCGCCCTGGC
This sequence comes from Thermoguttaceae bacterium, assembly GCA_049509675.1. Classification (GTDB taxonomy): domain Bacteria; phylum Planctomycetota; class Planctomycetia; order Pirellulales; family Thermoguttaceae; genus JBEKZQ01. Next base: position 335 of record JBEKZQ010000089.1, read on the forward strand.
CAAACAACATCATGCCGAACTGCTGCTGATCCACGTCGTGGACGGCGTGGGCGGGCGATGGTACGGTCCTCAGACCGGCGACGCCGAAAGCCGCCACGATGAGGCCTATCTGGCCGCGCTCACGCAGCAACTCGCCGAAACGCTCGTCGATCAGGGCGTGCCCAAGGTCGAATCGGTCCTCGGTTTCGGCAACCCACCCAGCGAAATCGTCAGCATCAGCCGCCAGTACGCGGCCGACCTGGTCATCCTGGGCGGCCACGGACACAAACCGGTCCTCGACCTGCTGCACGGGGAAACAATTTCCGGCGTCCGCCACGGGCTCAACATCCCCGTGATGACCGTGCGGTAAGAGACTTGTCAGCTTGTCACCGTGTCCCTGGTGCGCGCGGGTGCCACTGGCTTTGCCAGTGTTCCTTCGGGGGGCTCTTGCGGCGAGAAGAAACGCAAGCAGTGGCGCGCGAGGGAGGTCAACCGCCCACGGCTGTTCCACCCTGCGATTACGCTCCATGTTCGCCGACGAACGACGCGGGCAGGTTTCCGGCGCTTCAATGCCGCAAGAAAACGGCATAGAAGAGCACTGGCAGAGCCAGCGGCGCCCGGCGAGGCGGCTCGGTTCGCATCGGTCCGTCCCGGAGGGACGGTTGATAATAGCCCAGCAATTCATTGCTGGGCAGACGGCAAACGAAAGCGTCATGTCCGTCCCGGAGGGACGGCTGAACCTGCGTTCTCGCTGGGCTTCAATCGTCCCTACGGGACTTTCAACACCAATCCACGGCCCATTTTTCCCAGCACTGCCATGCTGCGCATGGCGACGTGCTGGGCTATTATCAACCGTCCCTCCGGGACGAAGCAGCCAGACCGACGAAGGTTTGCCAACACTGACTGCACGATCCATAAACCAATATGGGGAAAAGGGGTCAGAACGATTTATTAAATCGTTCTGACCCCTTTTCCACGCGGTCAACATCCAACTCCCGCGCAATCCGCCGCTGCGGCCAGCCCTGTGCGTGTAATTTCAAGATCGCTTGTGTATCCGCCACCGTGAGCAGGTTTGCCATGTAGGATCGTCTCCAGTCTGTGAAAACTGGAAATCCTACCGGCAAACCCCTCCTTCTCAGGGTGGCTGGTTTTCAAGCGCCCATAGATGGCTGGTTTTCAGCGCCCGCTGACACTTTGCCGTAACCGTCAAAGAATCGCCAGGGGCCGCTGGGGGTGACGGTGCATAGAAGGCGTCAAAGGTCACCCCACCATTGATCTAACGCTTGACGAAACGCCGTCCTGGTGACCTCGCTTGCCGAGAAACGGCTATTGGATTGTCACCCGCCAGGTTCTTGCGGCGTTTGGCTGGTGCCGGGAGATTGGCTGCCCCGCAGGGACTGTTGCAGCGTTTCGACCTGTTCGCAAAGGACCTGTAGGCTAGCTTGGATCTGACGTAGCGTAGCACGCCGTGTGGCCAGCAGAAGCAGCACCGTGCAAACGGCAGCCATCAGCAGTGCGGCAACGGACGCTGAGATGATCCACAGGCCCACAATCTGGCTTTGGTAGAGCTCCCGGCAACCAAGTGCCAAGACCCGCTCGGCCCCGGTGAGCTTGGAGGTATCTAGCAAGATCTTGTCCATCTTGGGCGTGATGTACGTGTAAAACATAAGAAAGGATCCGAAAATCCCGGCGACCGCCAACAGGAAAAAGGTGATTGTCGCCCCTATAAAGATACGGACCCGCAGCCGATCGCGACGCAGGATGCGTTTGGCGAGTTCCACGCCATCGGCGGACGACGTCGCCGTGTTGCTATCGAGTTCCAACAAAGTGTTCATCAGTGTTCTACTCCCCATGGACTGTTGCCGTTTGGCATTCATGTTGTTCTCCTTTGCTCGATCGCCCCGTGCAGGGCCGATTTGGCGTAGTACAGACGCGAACGGACTGTGCCGATCGGGCACCCTGTGACCTTGGCGATCTGTTCATAAGTCATGCCTTCAAGAAAACGCAGGACCAATATTTCGCGGTGCTCTGGGGCGAGTCGATCCAGGGCCGCATGAATCTCCAGTGCATCCTCGTGGTCGAACTCGTCACCGCAGGACGGTTCCTCGACTAGATCGGAAACCTCCAGTGGATGCTCTGGCCGATGCTTCCGCCATTGGACCGATGCCTTGTCTCTGGCGATGCGGTAAAGCCACGCGGCCAGCGCAGCCGGATCGGCCAGGCGCGGCAATGCCCGAAACGCTGCCAACCACACGTCCTGTAGCACGTCGTCCACTTGGTCCTCGCGGGGCAACATTCGACGAAAATAGTATCTCAGCCGCGGTTGGTAGCGCGCAACCAACTCCCCGAATGCGTCCTCGTCGCCAGCCTGACATCGCAGGACGAGGAGATGCTCGTACAGTCGTTCAGTTGCATCGGTCATTCAGCGACTTTATCCGTGAAAACGCGACTGTGCCTGAAGTTAGGTTGCGCGCCGTGGGCAAGAAGTTCAAAACCTATCAAGAAAATACCCGGCAAGATGCGGGTAGAGCAAGAGGACGGGGCTAATTGCCACTAAAGCCAACCGCTAGGATGACGTAACGGCCCGGCGTGCGACTCGTTTCCGGCGACGGCGGGCCTGAGCCTCGCGGGATTCTTCCTCCTGAGTGGCATCAGGGTCGTGGCATCAGGGTCAGACTTTGACTGCTAACCGAAATCGTCTGTTGGTATAACTGCGCGCGGGCGCCACTGGCTTTGCCAGTGTTCTTTCGGAGAGCTATTGCGGCAACGAGCCGTCAGGAACATCTCCGCGCGTTCCTCGCCAAACATGGAATCCATTAGCACGATGGGGACAACGTTGCTTGGCCACAAGAGCCGTTCACAGAAGCACGGGCGAGCGCGTGGCATCCGGCCAGAAAGGCGTGCGATCGATTGGCAGCCGGAGAACCCCTCACCTAACCCTCTCGCGGAGGGAGAGGGGAACTTGGATCGGCATTTTGCAAAAGTCCGGTTCCAAGTTGTTTGCAAGCGCGAGCGAATCTCACCCCGTCACCTTGTCGCTCGCGCGCCCGCTCAACCGCTGGCGCGTGGACCACAGCCCGGCCGAGGGCGTGGGAATGAAGAACACCCGCTCGCCGGCCGCCGTTTCGTTCCAGCCTGCTTTCATCCGATCGGGCCGATAGCGGGGCCAGCGTTTCCTCCAGGTCGGCATAACGGAAGCACACGCTTTCGATCTTGTCCCTGGACAGTGCGTTCTGCGCGTAGGGGTCCGGTCACGGGGTCAGACCTTAACCGCTCACTGACCCCGACTGCACGACTGGACCCGCGTTAAATTCTGACCGCGACTGGAGGGATTAGCAGGGAGTTGCGAACTCGAAATGACCAAGGAGTTGCGCATCAACGTTCAACGATATCCGTAGCCTTAAGCAGTACTTGGCCGCGGCCTCGTATTCGCAGGACCCGGACCTCGTCGTCCACGACCGTGAAAACACAACGGTAGGGGTCTCCGTACCTGGTCTTGAACAGGGCATGACGCAGCTCGAAGTCGAATTCGGCGTTCTCCGGCGCAAACGAGCAAGCCAGCGGTTGCCGGGTAATCCGCTCGGTACAGGATAGGAATGCTCGATACCAAGAGGCAGCACCTTGCGGGGATCGCTCAAGTATGTAGGAGTATATCCCCTCGACGTCGATTTCAGCCGGCTGAACAATAACGAGTCGATAGTTCATGCATCGCTCGTCATGCCGTGGCGTCTGCGAAACTCGGCGTCGAAGTCGGCCAGCGGTCGCATCTGTCCCGCCTCCATCGCCTCCAGCGATTCCCGAATGGCCGCAATGTTCTCCCGATATTCGGCGACCGACGGATTCTCCATCCGCCACAACTCGAACAGTTGAAGCCACGTCACATCCGATTCCGCGCCGGACAGCAGCGAAACCGCGAAGTCATGAAAGCGATCAAGCTCTGTTTTCGTAATACTCATCCCAAACGTCCCCTAACCCGTATTTTGCGGCTCAAGCCGCCATCGTCAACCAGCCCTGGCGGACAGCTTCTCGAGGTCCTCTTGGTATCCGTGGGGCAGGCCGCATCCCGCTTCTTCGCGGCCTTTCGGCCCCTTTTTTTACATATTTTATATCTTACATCGGCACGCTAAGGCTGTCGAGAGCCTGAGACGATGTAGCCGCCCACCAGAACAGAAAAGGAACAGGAGCGGAAGGGGTCAGAACTATTCATGGTAAACCGGGCAAGTAAAAATAGTTCTGGCCCGTTTTACCCTTGTCAGCATCAGCCGCCAGTACGCGGCCGACCTGGTCATTCTGGGCGGTCACGGACACAAAGCGGTCCTCGACCTGCTGCACGGGGAGACAATTTCCGGTGTCCGCCACGGGCTCAACATCCCCGTGATGACCGTGCGGTAAGGTGGCCGTTCACGGGGGACTGTCCCGATTTTCGCCCGCCATGCGCAGCATGGCCGCGAAAATGGGGCTGTCCCCTTTGGCCGGAGAAGGTGGCCGCCGTGGGTCAGCTTGTGGTGCGCCCGCTCAACCGCTGCCGCGTGGACCACAGCCCGGCCGAGGGCGTGGGAATGAAGAACACCCGCTCGCCGGCCGCCGTTTCGTTCCAGCCCGGCTTCATCTGATCGGGCCGATAGCGGGCCAGCGTTTCCTCCAGGTCGGCATAACGGAAGCACACGCTTTCGATCTCGTCCCTGGATAATCCACTCTGCGCGTAGGTGATCGAAAAGCGGCCTTCCGACGAGCCGTGGATCAGGTGCGCGGCGGCATGGGCCAGGTCGCGGAGCACGGGGTCTTCGCGATAGTGCTGCATCGCTTGGGGCGTGCCGCAATAGCCGTACTTGCGGATCAGGACATCGACCTCCGGCTGTTCGCCGAACCGCTTCAGCCCGGGGGCAATGACGATCAGCTCGCCGCCGTCGGCCAGGGCCATGCGGGTGCGATAAATGGCCTTGTTGGCCACCCAGGTGCTGAAGAATTCGTCGCCCTGCATGACGCATACGATTTTTTGGATCGGCTCGTCCAGCACGGCGATGTTCTGCTGCCGCGACTGCCGGGCGGCCTCGAGATAGGTCTCCAGGTCGTCGCCCACGTACAGACCGGTATGGACCAGTTCGCCGCCGTCGTTCCGCGCCATGACGACTTGCACGTACAAATCGGGCAGATGGCCCAGGTACTCCGCTTCCGCCCGATTAAAACAAGCCCGCACCGGGGTCACGAGCGTTCCCAGGTTGTTCTCGATGCCGCAGCAGGCGGCCGCCATGTGCGAGGTGCAAATGGTTTCCTTCCCCGCCAGCCCGATAAAATAGTTCTTGTTGTGATTGGCGAATCCCAGCACTTCGTGCGGCACGACGTGGCCCACGTTGAGCACCAGGTCCCAAGGCTCCTCGATCAACTGCCGATTCAGGTCGATGGGGATGGCCCAATCGGCCGCGCCGCCGCTCGCCTTGCATACGAAGTCGGCGGGGATCTCGCCCACGCGGACGCAGCCTCCGCGCCAATCGTGGGCATGGATCCGCTCCTGCGGAATACTGCCGAACATGCGGCGGTTCTCTTCGGCCGTGTGCGGCACGTGCTGTCCGAGGGTGGGAATGACATGCACCTCCGCCTCGTCGGCCAGCAGGCGATAGAGCACCTCGGTGAGCCAGCCGGCCTGGGAGTGGGCCCGCGTGATGTCCGGCGGCAGCAGCAGTACTCGCCGCGGCCGGGCGCAAATCCGCATCCGTGCCTGCCGCACCGTCTCTGCCATCAACTCCTCAAGCCGCCTGAGGCTGATCCCTGACGATTGTTCCGAGAACCAGGGCATGATTCAACTCCACAAAACGATTATGTTGCTCCAGGATCGCTCGACCCCGTCCGACTCCTAACTCCTAACTTCTAACTTCTAACTCCTAACTTCTAACTTCTAACTCCTAACTCCTAACTCCTAACTCCTAACTCCTAACTCCTAACTTCTAACTCCTGCTTCGTTGCCGCAGGGCCTCGTAGAACAACACGGCCGCCGTGGCCGCGACATTCAAACTGTCGGCCATGCCCAGCAGCGGCAGCCGGACAGCCGTTACGTCGGCCGCCGACCATAGCGACGAGAGCCCCGCGGTCTCGCTGCCGAACACGAACGCCGCCGGGCCGCGATAGTCGCCGGCCGTATAGGGCAGGGCGCCATCCACCCGCGCCGCATAGACCTTGATCGCCCGATCGCGGAGGAAGTCGAGCGTGGCCCGCGCCGAAGCCGTACAAACGCCCAGGGCGAAAATGGTTCCCAGGCTGGCGCGGATGGCATTGGGATTATAAAGGTCGGTGCGGCCGTCGGCGACGATCAAGGCGGAGACGCCGGCCCCGTCGGCACTGCGGAGCACGGCCCCGATATTGCCGGGCTTTTCCACGCCTTCCAGCACGGCCACCAGCGCCTGCTCGCCCAGCGACAGGTTTTCCAGCGAGCGGCGGGGCATCTCGGCCACGCCCAACACGCCTTCGGCGCGATGGCCGAACGCCAGTTTCTCGAACACGGCCTCATTGACGGCGAGAACTTCCGCACCGCAGGCCGGAAGCATCTCCATCAGCAACCGGGCATCCTCGCCGGCACACAACGATTCGCACACGAACAACTCAAGCAGCCGGACTCCGCCCGCAATCGCCTGGCGCAACTCGCGCGCCCCGTCGATCAGTATCCGCTGCCGTTTTTCGCGCTGCGGCCGATCGCGCAGATGAACGGCGTCTTTGACGCGGGGGTTCTGCAAGCTCGTAATCATGCTTGGCGCGTGGCCGGGTGCGATGTTCGCTCCGCCGTGGAGCTGCCGTTGCCGCCGGGCTCCGGCAGCGGCGGCCGGGAGTGAACCGCAGGGGAACGCCGGAACAGGCGCAACTCGTACCAGCCCAGCAGTAGAGCGGCCACCAGCAGCGGGATGATATAGTAAATCACGCGGAACAAGAGCCATGAGGCGAGCACGCCGGGCAGCGCGGCTTTGTCCAGAACGATGGTCGTCAGAACCAATTCCATGACGCCATAACCGCCCGGCACGTGCGTCAACACCCCGGCCACAAAGACCAGCATGTAGATGCCCAGCACAGTCAGATAGCCGCTCGGTGGTTCGGTCGCCGGCCAGAGCGTATAGAGCACGCTGGCCACCAACAGCAGATCCGCCGACGCGATCGCGATCTGGTACAGAGTGAGCTTGAAGGGCGGCACGGGCAACCGCCAATGCCAAAGTTTGATCGAGCCGAAGTGCAGCGCGCTCAGGCCCACGTATACCAGTGCGGCGGCCAGTAGGATCATCCCCAAGGGCCGCGTAGTGTCGAAGGGCAGGTGCAGCGCCGCCGGCATTTGCAAGGGGGCAATAATGAAGACCACGCCCGCCAGGGCCAGTAGTCCGAACCAGAAGGTCAGGGCCAGAATGACCAGCAGTTGCAGAATCTTGATCGTCGGCACGCCCCAAGCCGAGTAGAGCCGATAGCGGACCGAGGTGCCGGCCAGAGTGGATCCGAAGTTATAGCCGCAGGTATAGGCCGTGAACGACGCCAGGGCTACCCGCCGCAGCGGCAATTTGACGCCGACGTAGCGCACCGCCAGCAGATCGTAGCCGATGAGGATCACGTAGTTCACCACCGTGAGCCCGATCGCCAGAAAAAGCTTGGCCGGCGAGTTGGTGACGATGTCCCGCAGGCGATCGCCGATCTGCTGAAAATCCTTGGCCGTCAGTTGCGCATACAACAGCCATACGGCGCCGCAAAAGATGAGCAGGACCAAGGTCGGTCCGAGCAGTCGTAACGGGCTCTTTTTCACCGGGAAAGCACCTCCAGCGATGCGAATTTCTCATTATACCCCTCCCAGAAGGGCATGCAAGTGCAAGTCCGGCCCCAGCCGAAGAGCAGAACAGTAGCTTCGTCGGAACGTGGTTCTCTTTCTCCCTCTCCCCTTGCGGGAGAGGGCCGGGGTGAGGGGAATTTGCGGGAGAATCGCGGACATAGTTCCCAGCCAGAAAACCCCTCACCCTAACCCTCTCCCGCAAGGGGCGAGGGGACCAATAACCGGCAGCTCTTACCGTCCCAACTCATCGGCCAAAGGCCCGGCGTCGTAGAGCTTTCGCAATGTTTCCTCGATGGCGCTACTGTGGACGGCCAAGGCCCGGCCTTGCTTGTCGTCATACACGAAATCCCACACTAGCGATTGCAGGTTGCCGTCGAAGATAATGCCCACGAACTCGTTCTTGCGATTGACCACGGGACTGCCCGAATTGCCGCCGATGATGTCGGCGGTGGAAACGAAATTCAAGGGTGTTGCCGGGTCGAGCCGCGCCCTGTGGTCGAACCAGCGCGGGGGCAAGGCGAACGGCTCCTGGTTGCCGTGCTCTTCCGCGTGCTGGAAGGCCCCGCCCAAGGTGGTCCAGGGCGGCAGTTGCCGGCCCAACTCGCTGTAACCGCGGACCACGCCGAACGCCAGGCGGAGACTGAACGTCGCGTCGGGATACTGGTTCGTGCCGTAGAGAACGAAGCGGGCGTCGGCGATCTTCGCGTAGGCCTGCCGCGCCGGCTCTTCGACCTGCTGCTCCATCATGCGGCGGACGTTCCGCGCCGGGGCGTCCACCAACCGTGCCAGGCGGATCATCGCATCGTCGCAGGCTTCGACGGCGGGCAAACCGCCCTCGGCCAGTTTCTTGCGAAAGGCCACGCTTTTCAACTGCGTGCCGGCCACCAGTTCGGCCGCCCGCTCGCGGGGCGATTTGCCCGCCAACACGCTGCGAACCAGCTCATCGCCCGCGCCCGCCCGCTCCACGTACAAGGCCAGCGAATCGCCCAGTTTGACCGTCTCCAGGTCGTCATAGATGGGTGCTTCCGAGAACAGCCATAGCCGCATCGATTCCAGGCGCGAGACGCCGTATTCGCGGAGCCGTTCGGCGTTGGGCTTGCGCAACTCTTCGGCCATGCGCACCAGCGCGCGGGCCAGGTGAAACAGCCCGCTGTCGAAGGCCGCCCCCTGTTCCAGCAGCACGTGCGTGGTATTGATCTTGCGCCACGTGGCCAAGGCGGCGGCCACGTCGTCCCAGGCCCGCTCGCACGTGCGTCGCAACTGCGGGTGCTGCGCCACGGCCTGGCGGAATGCCTGCTCTTCGCTGCGCTTCCGGTCCATGACGGCGGGGTCCTGCAAGCCGTCCAGGCGGCCCACGTCGGCCTTCCGGGCGTTCTGCACGTTGAACAGTTCTTCGCGTGCCCGGCGGGCGTTCTCCGCGCTCCGCTGGCCGTAGGTGCTCAAGACAATCTCGCGGCGGCGAATCCGCTCCAGCGTGAAGGGCAGCAGGCGGTCGCGGAGGAACTCGAAGTGCGCCAGCGTGTCGAAACGGTCGGTCTTGCCCGGGTGGCCGGAGACGAAAACCAGTTCGCCGTCGGCGGCGCCGGCGCGGCTCCACTTCAAGTAGTACGGCGCCTTGACCGGCTTGCCGTTCTCATAAACGCGGAAAAAACAAATGTCCAGATCGTAACGCGGATACTCGAAATTGTCGGGATCGCCGCCAAAAAAGGCCGCCGACTCCTCGGGAGCGAAGACCAGGCGGACGTCGGTGTACTTCTTGAAGCGGTACAGGTGGTAGAGCCCGCCGTGATACAGCGTGACCACGTCGCTGCGCAGGCCGCTGCTTGCGAGCGACTCCTGCTCGATCGTATTCATGACCGCGCGGCGAATCCGCTCGGCCTCGGCCAGGCTGCTGCCCGGCTTGACCGCCGCGTTGATGCGCCGCGTCACGTCCTCGATGCTCATCAGCACGTTGAGCTCCAGGTCGAGGCACTTGACCTCTTCCGCCCGCGTGGCCGCGTAAAAACCGTCGGCCAGGTAGTTCTTGCTCTTGCTGCTGAGCTTTTGCAGGGCGTCGGCGCCGACGTGATGGTTCGTCAGCACCAGGCCATCGGACGAGACAAACGAGCCCGAGCCGCCGCTATTGAAGCGGACCGAGGATCGCTGCAATTGCAGGAGCCACTCCGGCGTGGGCTCGAAGTCATAACGCTCCTTGAGAATCTGCCTGGGGGGGTTATTGAACAGCCACATTCCCTCGTCTCCACGGACCGACGCGGTGCAGAGAACCAGCAACATTGCCGCGGCCCACCGGCCGCTTGCCAATCGTTTGTTCATGCGAAGAACTCCTTACTTTCCATTCCATTTCTGTTGGTGCCGAATGTAGGGTGGGTCGAGCGCAGCGAGCCCCACCAATTTTTCTAGCCAAGCGGTGGGGCTCGCTGCGCTCGTCCCACCCTACGTCCCTGCAACAGAATCACATAGCCTCACGTTTCTCGTTGGCCCCGCACCGCCGCCGCAATCAATAACAGCACCAGGAGCGAGAAGGCCGCCAGCGCCGGCCAGTTGCGCTGCGGCAGTCTCAACTCGGCGCCCACCGGCAGGCGGTCCGGCGGTCGCAGCGTCTGGCGATTCAGGTCCAACAGCAGCGCGGCCTTGTCCGCCGCTGCCACGGCTTGCCGGGCAATCTCCCCCAAGGTACTGCGGGCGGGAACCGTATAGGTTTGATCCCCGGGCAGTTGAAGCTGGACGCCCTGTGCTACCTCGACATATTTTGGCAGTTGGTCGGCGTTGAGTTCGGCAATTTCGTCCGCGAGCTTGTCCACCTCCGCTCGTTCGTCGGGGTCCGCGACGTTCGCTCCAAGCTCGGCCGCCGCCGCGTCGCGATATTGCTCGCGCAAAGGCTCGCTGCGCTCAACCACCGTGTGGCGGAACTGCCAGAGGCCCAGCCATTTGGGAATCTCGTCGCTGAACGAGAGGAAGGCGACCAACACGCCGGCAATCGCCCCACCGGCGATGTAGCCGGTCGAAAGCAGCACGCCCGGGCTCATTTCCGATTCCGCCTCCGATGACCGCCCGCCGCGGAGGCGAGTCCAACGGTCGGCCAGCCAGCGGACCAACCCGCCCGCGAAAATGGGCGTCGAGGCCGACAAGGGCAGGTACACGCCCACCGCGAACGGCAGCGACGGCACGCCGCACAGCTCCAGGACCACGGCGATGGAAACACCCAGCAGCACGAGCGTCCAGGGCAATTTCTGCGTGAGGATGCCGTCGGTGATCAGGGCCATGAGCCGCGCTTTGGGGGCATTGAATTTCGGCACTTCCGTGCCGTCGTCGCGACGGTGCAGCGTGCCGTTGATGCCCGGATCGACCGTGTAGCGAACCCGCCCGCGGTCGTCGACCAGGTACTTGCCGGGCGGCGCGCCTTGCGGATTGCCGGCCACCGCCTGCCAGGCATGATACGGCGTGGCGTCGCCCGGGGCATACTCGATCTTCGGCAACTGGGCCACGTCCAGCGGACTGCTCAACTGCGGCGCATTCTTGAGCGTGTAGATCGTGCTGGCCCGGTTGAGCACGACCAGGATCAGCCCGATCACCAACGACGAGGAGATCGAGCCGACCAGGATGGCGTACTGCTGGTACTTGGGCGTGGCGCCGACCAGAAAGCCGGTCTTCAAGTCCTGCGAGGTGGTGCCGCCGTTGGACGAGGCCACGCACACGATGGCGGCCACCGACAGGGCCATCAGCCGGTGCGAGCTATCGGTCCAGCCCAGCACGAGGAAGATCAAGCAGGTCAGCAGCAAGGTAGCGACGGTCATCCCGGAGATCGGGTTGGACGAAGAGCCGATCTCGCCCGTCAACCGCGAGGAAACCGTCACGAAGAGGAAGCCGAACAGCACGATCAACAACGCCGCCGCGAGGTTCACCCAACTGAACAACGAGCCCAGGGGCAGCAGCGCCCAGATCAGCACCAACAACAACAGGGTCCCCAGGCCGACGACCTGGATCGGCAGATCTCGATCGGTGCGGGGCAGTACCACGCTGGCAGACCGGGAACCGTTACGGTCTCCGCGGAGGTCGCGCACGGCGGCCCTGATCGACGCCACGATAAGCGGCAGGGCCTGGAACAGGCTGATGATGCCGCCGGCGGCCACCGCACCGCTGCCGATGTACAGCACGTAGGCCTTCCACAGGTCCTCTTCGCTCATGGTCGAGATCGCGGCCGTGGCCGGAAAGAGCGGCGCGGCCAGACCGCTGCCGAAGAAGCGGATGGCCGGAATCAGCACGAAGGACGCCAGCACGCCGCCGGCCACCATGATGCACGAGATCCGCGTGCCGATGATATAGCCCACGCCCAGCAGCGCGGGATCGGTCTCCAACGAGGGCATGGCCCCCTGGAACCAACTCAACGGGTGGCCGATCACGTCTTTCCACAGCAGCATCCCCTTGCGGAGGAACTGGTAAACGAAGGCGATCCCGAAGCCGGTGAAGACGGTCTTGGCGCTGGCGCCGCCCTGCTCGCCGACGATCAGCACGTCGGCGCACGCGGTGCCTTCGGGATATCGCAGCGTACCGTGTTGTTTGACGATGAAGGCCCGCCGCAAGGGGATCATCATCAAGATGCCCAGCGCGCCGCCCAGGACGGCCACGAGCATCACGCGGCCGATTTCCATGTCGAAACCCAGCAGCATCAGGGCCGGCATCGTCACGCCCACGCCGAAAGCGATCGATTCGCCCGCGGAGCCGGTGGTCTGCACGATGTTGTTCTCCAGGATCGTCGTGCGGCGGACGCCGAACAGCCGCGAGAGAAGCCGGAAGAGCGTGATCGACAACACGGCCACGGGAATCGACGCCGACACGGTCAGGCCGACCTTCAGCACCAAATACAGCGAGGAGGCGCCGAAGACGATGCCCAGCACGGCCCCCACCACGACCGCCGGCCAGGTGAACTCGGCCGGCGACTCCGAGTCAGGGACGTACGGTTGGTGGGTGGCTGCGGCGTCGCTCTGCCCGTTTGCCGCCTTGCCCGTCGCCTCCGACATCAGTCCTCTCCCCTCGCCGTTGCCCCGGAACACACCGCCATGGTAAATGTAATTAGCATCATACCGGGGCGGCCGTGGGTTGGGAAGATACCGCCTCGACGAAGAGGATCAGTGCCGCGGCGTTCCCTGGTTCGCCTCGTCGTTGGATACCACGGCGCAGATCCGCGACTGGGACAAGGCGATGCTGGACGCGGCCGAGCAACTGGCCAAGGCCGGCATCGTCTGGCAACTTAAAAACCCGGAAGGCAACGTGGCGACCGTCCGCGGCTCCGCGCCGATGGAGCGGGGCATGCAGACCTTCGGGCCTTCCGGCTACGAGCCCGAACAGATCCCGCCCACGCAGCCCTCGGCCGACCAGCAATCGTGGCGGGCCGAAAAGAAATCCGAGGTGGGCCGCGGCATCAACATGCCGGCCATGATCATCAACCTCGACTCGGCCAAGCACAGCTACTCGAGCGCGCGCTTCGACAATCAGCCCTACTGGCGGAGTGTCGGTGCGGTGCAGGGCTGGCTGGCTCGCATCGGCCTGGATCGCATGGAAGAAGTGGTCATCCGTGAAGCCGAGCTCGCTGGCGAGTTGGAGGAAGCACCCGAGGACGCCGAGCACTCTTGGGGCTGGATCAAGCCGCCGCACGTCGATCCGACCAAGGAATTCCTCGCGGAACGCGGCTACATGCAAAACGGCACGCTGCCGTGGAGCGACGCGGTGATTGCCCACGGGCAGGACCCGGACCGGGTGCGCGAGATGCGCAAGCGCGACGCGGAGCACCTGGTCGCGGATGGTCTGCCGGCGATCCCCGGCATTCCCGATCCGAGCAAGGCCGCCGGCAGCGGTGCAAGCGGGCCGCCGGGCAACGGGTCCACGAAAAACACGAATGACACGAATGGACAGGCGGGCGCCACTGGCTCCGCCAGTGCCGCCCGTGGTCTGCCCGTCAACGGCCGCTTCCGCGCGGACGACGGCCATTGGGTCACGATCGACGGGAATCACGTGCTGATCAAAGACCAGTCGCCGGAAAGTTCCGCCGCCGAAGCCAAGAGCGCCAAGCCCGTTCTGATCAACCCGTTTGGCCATACGAGCTCGCACAACATCGCCCTGCCCAAGAACTCGAAGCGGTTGACGATCGACCAGGCCCACCAGGCGATGGCCAAAATGGGCTACACGCCGGCGGAAATCAAAGGCATGTCGCCCAGCGAGATCAAGGACAAGGTCTATGCCGGGGCCAAGATCCCCGGCCAGATCGGCGCGGCCAAGCGGAATTCGGTCGAACGGTCGCTCCCGGCGGAGGACCACGGAAGGGAGGCCGCCCGGACATTGCCCGGCGACTCCTTTCGAGACTCCGACTGAGCGTGTCCGCTATCCGGATCAGCCCCGCAACCAGGGCCGATACAGTTTCAGCAAGATGGCAGCCAATGCCGGTGAAGGCGCTGGGGCCGCGCCCGGCGGCGGCACACCGCGGCCAATCACCGAGGAAGAGGCCCGTCGCGATTTCTGCCAGAATCCCAAAGAGTCCTTCCGCGGATACATGCTCCGCGCGGGCACGAATTTCGCCGCGCGATTGAAGGCCGAGGGCTTGCCGGTTAAGATAGGTCAGGCGGGCCAGTACCCAAAACGCGACAAGATCCGTAGCGATAGCGTTTACTTGAAACGGCACGGTTTTGAGGTCCGCATTGCCGATCACACGTTTGACAAAGGCATGAAGGTGGCTCGCCCCACCGGCCCGCGTTACGTCCTTCCCGTGGAAAAGGACGCCTCGGGACTTGGATTTATCAAGACCGAGGTATTGAACGATCGGATGCAAGAAATCGTGGCGAGGCACGGAAAATGAGCACACGCTGGAAGATTGACGACACCACCCATCCCGGGCGCACGCTCTGCGAGCATCTGCAAAAGCCCCGGCTGACCGGCGAACTCCTCTCCCCTGACGACATGCCAGAACGCGGTTTTGCGATCCCGGCCCCCGGTGGTCTTTGGCTGCTGATCACCGGCTGGCCCGAAGGCATTCAGGGTTACGAAGAGCAGGATATGTACGACAGCCTGGAAGCGGCCCTGAAAGCCCACCAGGCCTCCCATGCTCAGCCGGCCGCAGGCTAAGCAGTCCGCCCGTCCCCTGTGTTCCTCTGCGTTCTCTGCGGTGAAATCCACGGATTCTACGCGGTTCGCGCTGCGCACCTAGCGAAACCGCCAGCGGCCGGAAATCGTGAGGCGTGAAGCGTGGAGACGTGAGGCGATTCGCTCTACGGCCCCCGCTCCCCGCTCCCTGAATCCCCGCTTTTCTGGGCCTCTTTTCCAGATTCTGGAAACAACCTTCCCCGCAACCGGGATTCCCGGCCCAAGTTTCCGGTAGATCAAGAGCGTGGACCGGGAACCGTGGAGCGTGGACCGCCCCACGGTCCTCACGCCCCACGCCCCACGGTCCTCACCCCCCACGCCCCACGCTTCCATGCCCTGGACCCCCAAAGACGCCGAATCGCACAACGCGGCCCTCAAGGGCAAGGCTAAGCTCTCGAAGCTCTGGGCCGACACGGCGAACGGCACGCTCCAGAGCGAATTGGAGCGCAAGACGCCCCAGTCCAAGGCCGAGGGCATCGCCATCGCCACCGCCAACAAAGCGGTGGGCGCCAAGCTGCGAGCCAAGATGGGCAACTCCGGGCGGCCCCAAAAGCCGGTCCGCACCGTCACCCCCGCCCCCAGCGTGGTCCGCTCGTGTGCCACTGGCTCTGCCAGTGCCGATCCCGACCTCCGCACCCGCGCGGGACAACTAACGCCGGCCTCGATCGACCTGGATGAACACAGCGTCTCCGCCGTGCTCGGCACGGAGCGGGCCTGCCTCTCGATAGACCTCAAGACCAGAAAGACTTTTCTCGAAGTCTACCTCATGTCCGGGGCGGAGTTGCC
>JBEKZQ010000009.1:0-33658 GCA_049509675.1 Thermoguttaceae bacterium
TCCATGTTTTCGGTCAAGAGTCCGGTCAAATGGTTAATCCCTTCAGCCGAAAAATGGACCAGACCCCGACTTTTCACTTCTCGGGTCTTGTAGCGACAGCCGCCACCATAGGTTATACTGGGGCGTTGATCGGGCGGAGTGCGGGAAAAGGGGACAGGCACCTTTTGCCGGAACGGCCCTGCGGGTGCTTTGCACAAGAGGTGCCTGTCCCCTTTTCCCTCACCCCCAATTTACAACCCCTTGCAACCCACAATAGAGGAGTATGTGCCCCATGAGAAGCATCAGCCTGAGCGTTCTGTGCGTGGCTTGCGCGTGCGGCGTCTGCCTGGCCGAGCCGCCCGTGCCGACGTTCAAAAAATTGCAGTTGACCGACAAGTTCTATGCCGAGGGGGCCTACTACGCCGATTTCAATCGCGACGGGAAGTTGGACGTGGTGGCCGGGCCGTACTGGTACGAGGGCCCCGACTTCCGCAAGAAACACGAAATCCACACGCCGCAGGCATTTGATCCAAAGGCCTACTCCGACAATTTCCTCACCTATACCGGCGACTTCAACGGCGACGGCTGGCCCGACGTGCTCTACGTTCCCTACCCCGGTGCCGACGCCTTCTGGTACGAGAATCCTGGCAACAAGGGCGGTCCATGGAAAAAGCACCTGGCCCTGAAGAACGTGGGCAATGAATCGCCCATGTGGGCCGACATCAACGGCGACGGCCGTCCCGAGTTGATCTACAACATCGACGGCTACCTGGGCTACGCCACGTACGATCCGGCCAAGCCCGACGAGCCCTGGGTCTTCCACGCCGTTACCCCCAAGGGCGATTATCAGCGCTACACGCACGGCATCGGCTACGGCGACATCAACGGCGACGGGCGCATCGACCTCGTCGAAGCCAACGGCTGGTGGGAGCAGCCGGCCGACGCCAAGCCGGGCCAGACCTGGATCAAACACCCCTTCCATTTCGCCGACGCCGCCTCGCAGATGTTCGTCTACGACGTCGATGGCGACGGCCTGCCCGACGTGATCACCTCCTGGCACTGCCACCAGTACGGCCTGCTGTGGTACAAGCAGATCCGCAGCGCCAAGGGCGAAATCACCTGGCAACGGCACGAGATCCTCTCGCCAAAGCCGGACACCAAGTCCGCCGCGCTGCGCTTCAGCCAGATGCACGCCATCGATCTGGCCGACATCGACGGCGACGGTCTGAAGGACATCATCACCGGCAAGCGGTTCTGGGCGCACGGCCCGACGGGCGACGTCGAGCCCGACGCTCCGGCCGTACTCTACTGGTTCCAGTTGCGGCGCGATCCGCAACAAGGCGTGCAGTTCATTCCGCATCAAATCGACAACGATTCCGGGGTCGGCTGCCAGGTCACGGCCGTGGATCTCAACGGCGACGGCATCCCCGACATCATTGTCAGCAATAAGAAGGGGACGTTCATCCACCTGAGCCAGGCGGCCAAGTAGACTCACATCCGTTCACGGCACAAGGGGACTGGTCCATTTTTAGGCCCAATGGCGTTGCGGCGGCCAACCAGTCCTTGGCCGAAAACATGGACCTGTCCCCTTCGGCGCCACCATGAGTCTACTGGACAAGCTGGAACGACGCTTCGGCCGCTACGCGATTCCGCACCTTACCGAAGCGATCGTGGCCGCGCAGGTCGTCGTGTACCTCGCCGGCTTCGCGCAGGGCAACCCGCACGTCCGCGACGCGGTGGCGCTGCTGCCGCGCCGCGTGCTCTCGGGCGAGGTCTGGCGATTGCTCTCGTTCCTTGCCGACCCGCCACAGAGCAATCTGATCTTCAATTTCTTCTACTGGTACTTCTTCTTGCTGATGGGGAAGGCCCTCGAAGCCGCCTGGGGCCTGTTGCGCTACGACCTCTACTTGCTGATCGGTTGCGCGGCTACCGTGGCGGTCGCCTTCCTGGTGCCCGATCAGGCGGCCTCCAACGGTTTTCTGCAAATGTCGGTATTCCTGGCGTTTGCCCTGCTGTACCCGGATTTCCAGATCCTGCTGTTCTTTCTGTTGCCGGTGAAGGTCAAATGGTTGGCGCTGCTGGCGTGGATCGGTTATGGGTGCGTGCTGCTGTTCGGCGGGCCGTTGGAGCAGTTGCTCATGGGGGCGTCGCTGGCGAATTACTTTGTGTATTTCGGCCGCGACATCGTGCGGCGGATGATGCTGGGCCGGCGGCGCATGGCCGAGCGCGCCCAGCGGATCGTGGCCCGGCCCACCGCCCGTCACACCTGCCGCATCTGCGGCATCAACAACCTCACGCATCCTACGGCCAGTTTCCGCTATTGCTCGCAGTGCGCCGGCACGTGCTGCTATTGTACGGATCACGTGCGGAACCACGAGCACCTGGCGGCCTCGGACGGGTAAGGATCGGACGTTCAGCCGCGGCGGCACCGCCGGCGACCCATGCAGAGTCCCAAAAGAAAATTGTCATTTCTCTGGCGGCACCGCCTTCCCTCCTGGGCGAGATGCCGGCGAGTCGGCGGCGACCTCGGCGGGCGCCGACTTGGACTTCTGCGGCGGATCGACGATCTGCATGTCGGCAATGCCGGTAATGGGAATGCGGATTGTACCCCGGGCACGGGCATACGCGTCACGCTTTTGGGTCCGGATGCCGAAAGCTACGTGACTCTCTTCGATCGTCTCGACCAACACGATGGCGTCATCCGACACCTGCTGCACGCAACCGGTGTAGCGCTGATAGGAACCGGACTCGGCCATGGGCGGCACCCGCATCTCGACACGGCAATACGTGCCGGGGTGCAAGTCCGCCAAAACCGGCTGAAACGGCGCTTGCCCGCTTTCCGTGGACTGGGGTGCGGCGCAGCCGAGGGCCAAGCACAGCAGGAGCAACCACAAGCGGTGATGAGACTGGGAACGGTCAGGAATGAGCTGAACCCTCCCGGATCGCTGCGATTTGGGCCATTCGTTCGTGGACTTCACGGTCTTTGTGGTTGAACCTATTTGAGCCGGGAGGGACGCAAAGCACACGAGCGAGACCGGATCAACGGGCGGCGGATCGTATCCGAGCCGCCGCAATGTGTAAAGGCCGATTGAATCCCTCCCTGGACTTAAGGTGCAGTTCAGCTTTTGCGCCAGTTGGCAGCGGGCAGAAAACGTCAATAGGAGAAACTGAGGAATCTTTGGTAAACTGGGCGAAGGGGCATGGATCGGAGAACGGATTCCCAACAGAAGGAGCAGGAAGGAACAAGGGGACACTGATTTTGGCAAATGGGGATGATTGATGAACACCACCAACAAAGAGCAGAGGGAAATCAGTGTCCCCTTTTCATTATCTCGGGCAGCGGCTTTGCGGCTTCGCGCCTTTGCGTGATCATCCCGGGCACTTGGCCTTTAGACAAGAAGATAGCGGACAGAAAGATTGGCAAGACATCTATCTTCCTGTCCACCCATATTCCTGTCGACGGTAACTTCTAACTCCTACCCGAACTCGCGCAGCATCTCGGCCAACAGTTCCAGCGGCAGGCCGACCACGTTCGATGGGCTGCCCTCCAGCACGTGGATCCACTGGAGGCGGTCCTGGTAGCCGAACGCGCCGGCCTTGCCTTGCCACTGACCGCCGGCCAGGTACTCTTCGAGTTGATCCGGCCGGAGGCGATCCATCCGTAGCGTCGTGGCGGCCACCCGCACCCGTGGCCCGCCGCCGGGGACCGGCCAGAGGCACACGCCTGTCAACACCTGGTGCAAACGCCCGCTGAGCAGTTCCAGCATGTGCCGCGCGTGGTCTTGGCTGTCGGGCTTGCCGAGGATCCGGCCGTCACATTCGGCCACGGTGTCGCAGCCCAGGACGATGCCGGTTTCGACGTGCCGGGCCACGTCGGCCGCCTTCTCGCGGGCGAGCCGGGCCACGTACGCCGCCGGGGTCTCGCCGGGCGACAGACCGCACTCGGCCGCGTCCGCCGGCGGTCGGACCTCGAACTCGTAGCCGGCCTCGGTCAACAGTTCCCGTCGCCGGGGGGAACGACTGGCAAGGATCAATCGCATGACAGTGGAAAATGGGAAACTTGTGCGCTCGGTACTGGGGACTGATTAAAGAGAGTTTTGGGAAAAATGCAACCCTCAAAATGCCCAAGAAAGAGGCGTGTGCTTTCCGGTCGCCCCCCGGAAGAATGGGTGGCTTCTTGCTAATCCACGTGAAATCTTCTACCATTGGACGGTAGGCAAGAGCGGCGCGTCACCGGATGCACATTTCGTCATTCGGTCAAGGCCCGGAACTGCGAGGCACGAGATGGAGCGGCGGGGGTGGTGGAGATCGGCGCTGCCGAAAGCGGTGCTGGGGCTGTTGGTCCTGTTGGCCGTCCAGTGGCGTGCCGGACCGCAGGCCCTTGCCCAGCCCGGGCTGCAGTTTCGGATAGCCGCGCCGGCCGGGGCGGAGGATAACGCCGACGCGGTGGCGGACAATGTTTTTCCGCCCGCCGATCGCGCCATCCTGCAACGGCTCAGCCGGGCGCGGGAGTCGCTGAAGGAAGGCCATTACGGGGGGGCGTTGCAATACCTGGGCGAGATCCTCAAGGCGCCCGAGGACTTCTTCTTTCAGCCCGACAAGAACGTTCCCATCCATCGCAGTCTGAAGGCGGAAGCACGGCGCTTGATCGGCCAGATGCCGCGCGAGGGCCGGGAACTCTACGAATTGAAATGCGGGGCGGAAGCCCGCGACATGCTGCAGAAGGCGGTGGCCTCCGGCAGCGCGGCGCAGTTGGCCGAAGTCTCGGGCCGGTACTTCCACACCCAGGCCGGCTACGAGGCCACGTTCCTGCTGGGCCTGTATCATTTGGATCACGGCTCGCCCTTGGCCGCCGCCTTGACCATCCAACGCTTGTGCGAAGTGCCGTTGGCTGCCCGCCGCTTCGAGCCGGCCTTGAGTTTGACCCTGGCCGCCTGCTGGGTGGAAGCGGGCCTGCCGGACGATGCACGGCGGGCCCTGCTGGCGCTGAAGGCACAACAGCCGTCGCTGCGTCTGCGGGTCGGCGGCCGCGAGCTCGACTGGTTCCACACGGACGCCGAAGCCCTGGATTGGCTGGCCCGCGAAATGGGTCCGCGGCCGGCGGCCCTGGCGGCGGAACCGGATCGTTGGGCCATGTCGCGCGGCGATCCGGCCCGCAACGCCGCGAACCACGCCAGTCCGCCGCTGTTGAATCTGCGCTGGGAAGTGCCCATCGCCGACGATGGCAGCGTGCTGGAAAGCCTGCGCCGACTGCGGCAAAGCTACCTGGAGCAAAACCTGCCGCTGCTGCCGGCAGCGCAGCCGCTGGCCGTCGACAACGTAATCCTCATGCGTACTGCGAAGAACTTGCTGGCGGTCGACCTTGCCAGCGGCAAACGGCGGTGGGAGGTGCCGGTCGACGATCCGCTGGAGGGCCTGGCGGGGCGCGGCAATGCGGAGGTCGCAGTGCGCTACGGCAATGCGTCCTGGGCGAGCATGCTCGGCCAGCGGATCTGGGACGACGCCACCTACGGCACGCTCAGCAGCGACGGCCGGTTGGTGTTCAGCGTCGAGGACCTGCGGCTTGCGCCTGGCAATACGGCCAACGAGATGATGGTGTTCCGCGTCAATGGGCGGCGGGGGGTCGTCAGCCAGGGCCCGTGGAATCGGCTGGCGGCGCGCGACATCCACACGGGAAAACTGGCGTGGGAATTGGGTGGTCCGGCCGGTCCTTCCGCCCTTCGGCAGGCCGATACGTTTTTCCTCGGCCCGCCGTTGCCGCTGCGCGGAGAGCTGTACGTGCTGACCGAGGTGCATGACGAAATCCGCCTGCTGGTCCTGGACCCGGTCAATCAGGGCAACTTGTTGTGGTCGCAACAACTGGCGGCCATCGAACGCAACATCGTACACGATCCCTTGCGGCGGCTGTGCGGCGTGACGCCGTCCTACGCCGACGGCATCCTGGTCTGTCCGACGGGGGCCGGCGCCGTGGTGGCCGTCGACCTGGCCACCCGATCGCTCCTCTGGGGCTACTGCTACACCCAGGAGCGATCCGCCGACAGCAACCTTCAGCGCCAGCGGCAACTGATGGTCATGCGTTTCGGAAACTACGGCGGGCTGTCGCCGATGGCCCGTTGGCTCGATGCGACCGCCGTGATCGTCGAGGGCCGCGTGCTGCTGACGCCCCCGGAAGCCGATGCCCTGTATTGCCTGAACCTGATCGACGGCAAACCGCTCTGGCCCGCCCTGCCGCGGAAGGACGATCTGTATCTGGCGTGCGTCCGCCAGGGCACGATTACCCTGGTGGGCCGCCGGGAAGTCCGGGCCGTTCGTCTGGCCGACGGCAAGCCGGCCTGGGACGGCCGCACGGTCGCGCTGCCGGAAACCGCAACCGTGTCCGGCCGCGGCTTCTCCAGCGGCGACCAATACTACGTTCCCTTGAGCAGCGCCGAGGTCGCGGCGGTCGATTTGCAGGCGGGGAAAACGGTCCGCCTCTCCAAATCGCGCGCGGGCGACATCCCCGGAAATCTCATCTGCTACCAGGGAAAGGTGATTTCGCAAGGGTACGAAAGCGTAGCGGCGTTCTTCCAGGTCGATGCGGCGCGGAGTTGGAGCCAGAAATGTCTGGCCGCAAATCCCAACGACGCTTCCGCCCTGACGCTCAACGGCGAGTTGCTCCTGGACGAAAACAAGTCGGTCGAAGCCATCGCCTGCTTCCGCCGCGCCTGCGGGCTGACGGCGGACTCGCACGCCCGCGACTTGCTCCGCGGCGCCCTGCTGGACGGCCTGAAGAGCGACTTTGCCGGGTATCGGAATCAGGCGAGCGAAATCGAAGGGCTGTTGGACGATCCCGCGCAACGGATCACCTATTTGCGGTTGATGGCGACTGGCTTCGAGCAGGCCGGCCAATGGCGCGAGGCGTTGGCGCAGTATCTCAAGCTTGCCGACCTGGACTGCAAGCTTGTGGCGCCGCAGCGGATCGAGCCGGCCCTAAGCGTGCGACGGGATCGCTGGGTGCAGGCCCGCCTGGCCGAGTTGCGGCACGGCGCCAAGGAGGAGGCCGCGGCCGAGATCGACCGGGCCATGCAAGCCCGCCTGAAAACGGCCCTGGACGGCGGGGAAGTCGAGCCGTTGCGGCGCTTCCTGGCGTACTTCGGCTCTCACGCCTCGGCCGCCACGGCCCGCCGCGAGTTGGTGCGGCGGCTGGCCGTCGCCAGCCAACTGCTGGAGGCCGAGTTGTATCTGTGGCCCGACCTCCAATCGCCGGACCATGCCACGGCCGGCAGCGCTTGGGCGACGCTGGCGCAGTGGCTGGCCGGGGCCGGCTCACGGCGGTCCGAGTCGGCGGCGATTTGCTATCAGCGACTTGCCGACGAGTTCGGCGACGTCGTCTGCCGCGACGGCCGGACGGGAAAACAACTGTTCGCCGCGCTGGCCGAGGATAGCCCGATCCGCCGCGCACTTGCAGACCATCCGCGTTGGCCCACGGGCGAAGTCGTGGCCGAGCAGAGGCCGCCCGGCGTCGCCGGGCGAGTGCAAGGGTTTGGGCGGTTCATCCTGCAATACCAAGGAACCCCAAAGCCCTTCTATGACCACACGATGATCCGCTTCGACCAGAACCGTAATACCATAGTGGCCTATGACGCCTTGGGCCGCCAGCGCTGGGAGTTGCCCCTGGTCAGTGCAAACACCGGCATCGCATTTGGTTATAACGCCAACATGACGCAGGCCCGCGCGCAAGGCCATTTGTTGCTGTTGAGCATGGGCACCAGGATCTTCGGCATCGACCCGGACGGTCTTCCCACCGGTCCCAAGATCTTGTGGAGCCAGGATTTGACCGACACCGGGGCCGACGCGGGACAGTCGATCATCATCCGCGGCGGCGCGGTGTTCATCGGCGGCATCGCATTCCAGCCGTTCGCGCCCCAATTCCAGTTCCGCATGGATCCCTTGGGTCCGGTCACCAGCCGGTACGCTTGTTTTCAGCGTTTCCGCAACGTGGTGGCCATCGATCCGCTCAGCGGCGAGCCGTTGTGGATCCGGCACGACGTCCCGGCCACCAGCGAACTGTTTGGCGACGACGAGTATGTCTTCGTGCTCCCGCCGGAGGCCGGCAAGTCGGAGGCCCTGGTGCTCCGCGCAACCGACGGCGCGCTGCTGGGCAAACGGAACATCCCCCGGCCCCGGAACTCCATCACCACCATGTCGTTCAACGGCGTCGAACGGGTCATCTACAGCCCGTTCGAGATGTCGGGCATGGCGCTGCTGGGGCGTTACGTCCTGCTTTGGTCGCATGAGGAGAGCGGCGGCCGCACGCTCGAGTTGTACGACCCCTGGCAGCAGCGCCCGTTGTGGCCGCAACGAAAGTTCGACGCCGCAGCCAAGGCCAGCCTGATCGGCAACGAGGCCATCGCCATCGTGGAGCCCGGCGGGCGGCTGTTCCTCATCGCCCTGCCCACCGGCAAGACCATTGCCGACCTGAAGATCGAGCCGAAAGGCTCGTTTACCGACATCTTCGCCTTGCGCTGCGGCGATGAGTACTACGTGATCACCAACGATGCCCAAGCGCGTACGGCAGCGGAGCAGCAGCCGCTCTCGCTGCTGTTTCTGTTGCTGCGTTCTTGTGGACTTCTGCAACCGCGTACGGCGTGGGATCAACAGCCGCTCCAGGCCATGCCCGGCGTCTCGTGCCAGCCGATCCGCCACGGCCAGATCTATGCCATCGATGCCAAGGGCGAACTGCGCTGGCCCTCTCCGGTCAACATCGAGAATCAACTCCTGTTGTTGAACCAGCCCTGCGATTTGCCCATATTGTGCTTCGCCGGCCAGAAGTTCGAGCAGCGTTTCGGCGGACAACAGATGATCCCGCGGACCTGGATCTTGTGCATCGACAAGCAGACGGGGCGCGTGGTCTACAACCAGAAGCCGAACAATCCGACCATGTCGGCTCTCGACCTGGCCGCCGATCCTCAGAAAAAAACCGTCGAGTTGAGGATGCAGACCACCAACATCGTTCTGACCTTTACCGACAAGCCGGTGGCCACGACCGCGCCCAGGAACGCCACGGCGGAACCCGGCACGCGATTCAGTTCAGAGTTGCTCAATGGACTGTGGCGGGCCCTCCAGACGTCCCTTAACGCAACAAATGAGTGAGCCGAAAGGGGAAATCGAACCATGAAGAGCGTTTTTGGGATTTGTAAGGGGCTGTGCAGAACGCCCTTCACAACTCTCGCCGTCGTCGTGTTGTTCGCGCTGGCCGGCGGCTCGCCGGCCCTGGCCCGCGATTCAAGTACCGATCGCGTCATCAGCCGCGGACTGGAATGGCTGGCGGGGCACCAGTCGCAGCGCATCGGCTCCTGGGGTGCCCAGGACGGCCGCTATCCGACCGCCATGACCGCCCTGTCCGGCACGGCGCTGTTGTGCGAGGGCTCGACTCCCAACCAGGGAAAGTACGCCGCGAACATCCGCAAGGCGGTCGACTACCTGGTCAGCCATAGTCGCACCAACGGCCTGATCGGCGACCCGATGCAGCGCGACGACCGGTACACCTATGGCCACGGCTTCTCGATGCTCTTCTTGTCGCAGGTGCTAGGCGAGGAGGAAGATGCCGACCGGCGTCAGGAACTTGTCAAAGTGCTCACCAAGGCGGTCGAGTTTACCGGCCGGGCCCAGACCACGGCCGGCGGCTGGGGATATGTCAGCGCCAAGGACGGCAACGATTTCGACGAAGGCTCGACCACGATCACCCAGGTGCAGGGCCTGCGCGGCTGCCGCAACGCCGGCATCGCGGTTCCCAAGGAGCTGATCGACCGGGCCATCAATTACATCCGCAAGTGTACCATACCGGTGCCCAACGGCCTTGGGCAACTCGCCGTGCAATACAACTCCAAGGGCGGCGGCCCCCGCCCGGCCATCTCCGCCGCCGCCATCGCCTGCCTGTTCAACGCCGGCGACTACGACGATCAATTCGTGCCGAAACTGTCAAAGTACTGCGACGAGAACCTGCTGGACGTGAACAAGATGGTTGCCGGCCACTGGGAGTATGCCCACTACTACTATGCCCAGGTCGTGTACCGCGAAGGTGGCAAGAAGTGGGAGCAGTACCGCGATCACCTGGCGGCCCGGATCGTCAGCCAAGTCAACCCGGACGGCTGTTGGGACCAGGGATTCATGGGCGCCGTCTATACCACGGCCATGAATCTCACCATCCTGCAGTTGGACCGGGGCGCTTTGCCCATTTATCAGCGATAGGACCTTCCCGCGAACGGGACTGGCCGGACCGCTCGCCACGCCTTCGTGCAGAAAAGGCCAGCAGAGGGGCAAAGTGACATTAGCCCGACGCGCCAGCGAGGGACAATCGCCGCAAATCCCTCGCTGGCGCGTCGGGCTAATGTACGGATTATACTTATAGTTACATTGATCGACACATTTCGACCGCAGCACCGCCACCGCGAGGAGCAGACATGACACAAGGACTCAGCACGCACGACACCGCGGCCATCGAGAGGCTTGGCGAGGCCCGCCAAAAGATCATCGGCCAACTGGCCCAAGTGATCGTGGGCCAGGCCTCCGTGATCGAAGAATTGATGATCTCGCTGTTCAGCCGCGGTCACTGCCTTTTGGAGGGGGTGCCCGGACTGGCCAAGACGCTCATGATCAGCACGCTGAGCCGGGCCCTGAACCTGTCGTTCAGCCGCATCCAGTTCACGCCCGACCTGATGCCGGCCGACATCACCGGCACCGACGTGATCGAGGAGAACCGCAGCACGGGGAGCCGGGAGTTCCGCTTCCTTGAAGGGCCGCTGTTCTCCAACGTCATCCTGGCCGACGAGATCAACCGCACGCCGCCCAAGACGCAAGCCGCGCTGCTGGAGGCGATGCAGGAGCGGCAAGTGACCGTGGGCCGCGTGCGGCACGGCCTGGCCGATCCGTTCTTCGTGCTGGCCACGCAGAACCCGATCGAACAGGAAGGCACTTATCCCTTGCCCGAGGCCCAGCAGGACCGCTTCATGTTCAAGGTGTTCGTGCGCTATCCGAGCTTTGACGAGGAGTTCGAGGTGGCGCGGCGCACGACAACCACGCTCAGCGACAACATCGAGCCGGTGCTCACGGCGCGGGAGATCCTCGAGTTGCAGCGGATCGTCCGCGAGGTGCCGGCCTCGGACCACGTGATCCGCTACGCCCTGGCCGTGGTGCGGCAGACGCGGGTCCGCGAGCCGGGCGTGCCCGACTTCGTCGACGACCAGGTCAGTTGGGGCGCCGGCCCCCGCGCCGTGCAGTTCCTGATCCTGGGCTCCAAGGCCCGCGCGCTGCTGGAAGGCCGCACCCACGTCGCCTGCGAGGACATCCAGGCCCTGGCCAAACCCGTGCTCCGCCATCGCCTGGTGCTCAGTTTCACCGCCGAAAGCGAGGGCCTCACCCCGGACCACCTAGTCCAGCGCATTCTCGACGTCACTCCCACCCGCGAAGATGAGTTGACCCGCGATGCGCGTTTCCAAAAGATCTTCGCTTCCTGAAACCGTTTCGGCGGACCCCCATGCACGACTCCAAACGGTTTCTCCATCCTGAAGCGATCCAGCGGATTGCGCGGCTCGATCTGCGGGCCCGGCACATCGTCGAGGGTTTTCTGTCAGGCATGCACCGCAGCCCGTATTTCGGCCAGTCGGTCGAGTTCCGCCAACATCGCGAATATACCTACGGCGACGACCTGCGGAACGTCGACTGGAAGGTCTGGGCCAAGCAGGACCGCTACTACGTCAAGCAGTTCGAAGAGGACACGAACCTTCGCGCACTGCTGCTGGTCGACGCCTCGGGGAGCATGCAGTACGGCCGCGGCCCGCTGAGCAAGTACGAGTACGGCTGCACGGTCGCCGCCAGCCTGGCCTATCTGCTTCTGCGGCAGCAGGACGCCGTGGGCTGCGTGACGTTCGATGACGCCGTGCGCGTGACGGTGCCGGAACGCACGCGGCGGAGCCATCTTGATTCGATCCTGCAGGCGATGAACGTCACCGAACCCCGCGACAAGACCGACTTGTACCCCGTCTTGCGCGAGATCGCCGAGAGCCATCCCCGCCGGGGCATGATGATGCTGGTCTCCGATCTGTTGGTCGAGCGCCAGGGGCTGTTCCGCGGCCTGAAACTCTTGCGGAGCCGCGGCCACGACGTGCTGGTGTTCCACGTCCTGGACGACGACGAGCTGGATTTTCCCTTTAGCGGGCCGACGCGGTTCGAGGGGCTGGAACTGCCGGAAGTACTGCGTTGCAACCCCCGCGCGTTGCGCGAGGGCTACCTGGCCGCGCTGGCCGCCTATCTGGAAGAAGTCCGCCGCGGCTGCGCCGCCAACAACATCGACTATGCCCTGTTGCGCACCAGCCAGCCCCTGGACGCCGCGCTGGCCGCCTATCTCAGCAACCGCCTGGGAATGCACCACAAGAACTAATGCCCTCCTTCGCCTATCCAATGCTGTTGCCCGCACTGGCGGTCATCGCCGTGCCGGTTCTGATCCACTTGATCAACATGCTGCGGCAGCGGCGCGTCAAGTGGGCGGCCATGGAGTTTCTGCTGGCGAGCCAGAAACGGCACCGCACCTGGGTCATCCTCAAACAGCTCTTGTTGCTCCTGGCGCGCATGCTCGCCGTGGCCCTGGTGGTGCTCATCGTCGCCGGCCCGCGGATCACTAATCGCTGGGGCAACCTGCTGGGCGGCGGCAAGACCCATTACCTGTTCCTGCTGGACGACAGCTTCTCCATGTCCGACCGCTGGGGCGATACCAGTGCGTTCGCCCAGGCGAAGCGCGTGGTGCAAGACGTGGCGGCCACGGCCGCCAGCGAGGTCTACCCCCAGTGGTTCACGCTGTTGCGCTTTTCCCGTGCCGGGCAATGCGGCGGCCCGCTGCAAGCCGATTTCGCCCACGAACACGTCGACGCCGAGTTCGCCAAGCGGCTGGGCGAGAAGCTCCAGACCATCGAAGTCTCGCAGACCGCCGCCGAGCCGTCGCCGGCCCTGGAGGCGCTCGCCCAGTTGCTCTCCGACGACGACCAACGACGGGTCGTCTACCTGGTCTCCGATTTCCGCGCCCGGCAGTGGGACAAGCCGACCCAGTTGAAAAAACAGTTGCAGGCCCTCAGCGACGCCAAGGTGGAACTGCACCTGATCGACTGCGTCGATGCTTCCCGCGGCAACCTGGCCATCGCTTCGCTCGCTCCCACGGCCGGGGTGCGCACGGCGGGCATCGAGTGGACGATGGAAGTGGCCGTGCAGAACTTCGGCTCCGCCACGGTCCGCAATCTGCCCGTCCACATTACCCACGACGGCGACGTCACCACGGCCGTGTCCATTGCCGAGATCCTGCCCGGCCAGGTGGCGAAGAAGGAATTTCCCGTGGCCTTCAAGCGGGCGGGCGAACATCGCGTGGCGGCTTGGCTCGACGCCGACGCCGTGGCCGCCGACAACTTCCGTTGTGCCGTGGTCGATCTGCCGGCCGAGATCCCGGTGCTGCTGGTCGACGGCGGCCCCACCACCAAGGATTCCAACTACATGAGTTGGGCCCTGGCGCCCGGCGGCGACGTGCGCAGCGGCATCCGGCCGCGCATCGAAACGCCGCGATACCTGGCCCTGCAGCCCCTCGATCCGTTTGCCGCGGTCGCGCTGGCCAACGTCGACCATCTCGATAAGCCTGTGGTCCGGTCGTTGGAGCGGTTCGCCCGGAGCGGCGGCGGCGTGGTGTTCTTTCTCGGGGAAAGGACCTCGACCGATTTCGTCAACGAGGAGTTGTATCGCGACGGCAAAGGGCTTTTCCCCCTGCCCCTGGCCGGGCCAAAGGAATTGCTGGTCGATCGCCTGGAGAAGGCCCCCGACATCGAGGCCGACAATCATTTCCTCTTTCGCGGCTTTGCCGAAAAGCGCAATGCCTACCTCAGCAACGTGCTGGTGGGAAAATATCTTGCCGCGGCCGAGGGCTGGAAGCCGGGCAGCGATTCCGGCACGCGCGTGATCGTGCGTCTGCGCCACGGGGCGCCGTTGGTGGTCCAGCGGCAGTTCGGCCGCGGCCGCGTGCTGGCGTTCCTCACCCCCGCCGGCCCGGGTTGGAACAATTGGGCCTACAACGTCACGTACGTTCCCATGCTGCGGAACCTTTTCGCCTACGTGGCGCGGCAGCCGACCGACGACGACTCGCTGCTGGCGGGCGTGCCCTTGCAACTCAAGGTCGACACGGCCGTCAACTCCCGGCAGGTCCGCTTCAAACGCCCCTCTTTTGGCGGCGATGCGGCCGGCTTCGAGCTGGCCGAGAAGGAGTATCAGCGGCAGTTGTCCGTGGGCAATTCCAACGCAAAACCTGCGCCGGGCATGGGCCCCGGCGAACCGCCGGTTCGCGCCGACGCCGGTCGCGACGCGTGGATCACCGTCGATGCGGCCGGCGGTCCTGCGGAACAGCCCACGGCCACCTTCACCGAAACGGGCCGCCCCGGCTTCTGCACCTTCCAATGGACGCCCGCCAAGGGCGGCGGAAGCACCGATCGCCCGCATTACCGGGCCGTCAACGTCGATACGGCGGAAGGCGACCTTGCCGCGCTGCTCGGTCCCGAGTTGGCCGCCCGGCTGATGCCCGAGGTCCGCTACGAGTTCCAGCCGGCCAGTACGTTCCAATCCACTCCCGGCGAACAAGATCAGTACAACCTCAGCGACGCCCTGTTGTATCTGCTCCTGCTGTTGTTGATCGGCGAGCAGATCCTGGCCTGGTCGGCCAGTTATCATCCACGTCGTATCCCCAACCATGAGGCGCCCGGATGATGCCGACCTCCTGGCTACTGTTGGCCGACCAATTGCCGCCCAAATACCAGTGGGCGCGCATCCAGTCCAACGCCGACTGGATCGTGCCGATCTCGATTGCCTTGCTGTTCTTGCTCTTGATCCGCGGCGTGTACCGCCGCGACGCGGCCGAGTTGCCGGCCTGGCTGCGATGGTTGCTGATGCTGCTCCGCGCACTGGCGCTGCTGGGGTTGCTGGTGCTCTGGCTCCAGCCCGAGCGACGTGCGGAAAGCTTCAAGACCTATAACAGCCGCGTGTTGTTGTTGATCGATACCAGCCGCAGCATGGGGCAGAACGATGCCGTGACCGCCGGCAGCGGCAATCTTCCCACGCGATTGGAGCAAGTCACCAGCGCCCTGCGAGGCAGCGCTTTCCTCGCCGCCCTGCGCAAAACCCACGACGTGGCCGTGTTCCAGTTCAACAACGCCTTGGAGCACGATCCCCTGGGCACGTTGCGCCGGCTGCCGGAACCGGCCGCTGCCTCGGGGGGACTGTCCCAATTTTCTGGCGATCGCCCGGGATCGCCAGAAAATGGGACTGTCCCCTTCCAAGACCCCAAGGCCGAAGAGATCCAGTGGGACAAACTCGCACCCGCCGGCACGGAAACCCGCTTGGGCGAGGCGTTGCGGCAATTGCTCGATGCCCACTGGGGTGGACCGCTGTCCGGCATCGTGGTCTTCAGCGATGGCGGGCAGAACGCCGGCATCGCGCCGGACGCGGCCGTGGACTTGGCGGCCGAGGCGGGCATTCCCATCTTCACCGTGGGGCTGGGCTCCGACCGCAAACCGGTCCACGTGGGTGTCTACGATCTGGCCGCGCCCACGCGCGTCTATCCCGGCGACCCCTATACCGTCACCGGCTATCTCCAGGCCCAGGGACTGGCCGGAAAACAAGTCACCGTAGACCTGTTGTCGCGCGACGCGGAAACGGCCCAGACGGCCGCGCAGCGCGGCAGCGGCCAGGTCGAAGACAGCCGCAAAGTGACGCTCGGCGGCGACGGCGAGGTCGTGCCCGTAAAATTCCAATTGACGACCGCCGGGGCCGGCCGCCGGACGCTCTGTTTCCGCGTGCAGCCGCCGAAGGAGGATCGCCAGCCCAAGGACCCGTATCGCGAGGCGGAAGTGGAGATCGTGGATCGCAAGAACCACATCCTCTTGCTGGCCGGCGGACCGTCGCGCGATTACCAGTTCCTCCGCGCGCTGTTGTTTCGCGATCGCTCGATCACCTTGGACGTGCTGCTGCAGACGGCCCAGGGGCCCGTTTCGCAGGAGGCGCACAAGATCCGCGACGATTTCCCCGTCGCGCGCGAAGACATGTTCGCCTACGATTGCGTCGTGGCCTTCGACCCCGATTGGCGCAGTCTGCGGCCGGCGCAAATCGACGTGTTGGCCGATTGGGTCAGCGAGCAGGGGGGCGGCCTGATCGTCGCGGCCGGGCCGGTCCACGCCGCCGCGCCGGTGGGCGGTTGGGTGCAGGACCCCAACCTGGACAAGCTCCGCATCCTCTACCCCGTGGAATTCTTTCGCCAGGCGACGGTGCAGGATACGGCCTTCTACGCCACGAAAGAGGCCTGGCCCATGAAGTTCACCCGCGACGGCGAGGAGGCCGAGTTCCTCTGGCTGGCTGACACGGCCGCCGCCAGCCAACAAGCCTGGAACGGTTTCGACGGCGTGTTCAGCGTCTGTCTGACGCGGGGACCCAAGGCCGGGGCCCGCGTGTTGGCCAGCTTCGCCGATCCACGCGCCGCCGCGGCCGACAAGCCGCCGGTGTACTTCGCCGAGCAGTTCTACGGCTCCGGGCGGGTGTTCTACATGGGCAGCAGCGAGATCTGGCGGTTGCGGCGGATCGATCCCGTCTACTTCGAGCAGTTCTACACCAAGCTTATCCGCCACGTCTCCCAGGGCCGGCTGCTGCGCGGCTCGCCGCATGGGTCGCTGTTGTTGAAACAACAACGCTACTTGCTGGGCAGCACGATCGACGTCGAGGCCCGACGGCTCTCCGATCGGCAGTTCCACACCCTGCACCAGGATGAAATCAGTCTGCACGTCGTCCGTCTGCCCGACGGCCCCACGCGGACCGTGGTCTTGCCGAAGGACAAAGACCATGCGGGCAATTACAAAGGGCAGCTTAGCGGGTTGCAACCGGGCGAATATCGCCTGGAGTTGCCCCTGCCGGACGGCGAGAAGGAGCGGCTCACGGCGGCCATACAAGTGGTCGTGCCGCAACTGGAAAGCGAAAATCCCCAGCGCAATGACGTGCTCTTGAGCGAGATCGCCAGGCGGACCCATGCCCGCTACTATGTGGGCGCCGCCGCCGCGGTCGATTCCCGGGGCCCTGAGCCATTGGCCAGCCTGCTCCCCGACCGCACCAGGACCGAAGTGATTCCCACCGATCCCAACGACAAGGACCAGTTGGCCTGGAAGGAGTGGTTGTTGATCGGCCTATGCACCTTGATCTGTACCGCTTTGTGTTTGGAATGGTTGATCCGCCGCCTGGCCAAACTGGCCTGATGCGCGGACAATTGAGCAGTGGAACCGTACAATTACGTCAGATGAGGGATTTGGGATTGGGGATTAGAGATTAGAAGCTGACGCACGCTTCAACTTCCCTCTAATCCCTAATCCCCAATCCCTCGAACTACCTATGGCTACGATCGAACTAGACAACCCGGCGAAGCTCAGTCCCGACGTGCAGCGGACGTTGCGCGCGCTGCGACGCCGCATCCGGGCCTATGTCTGGTGGGAAGGTCTTGGCGCGGCGGTAGCTTGGCTAGGCGTGGCATTTTGGGCAAGTCTGGTAATCGACTGGCTCTTCGAGCCCTCGCCCTTGGTCCGTGTTGAGCTCCTGGCCTTTGCGGCCATCGTCCTGGCGTACCTGCTCATTAGGCTCATCGGCCGCCGGGCCTTCGTGCCATTGAGCGACAGCAACCTGGCGACAATCCTGGAACGGCGCTTTCCGCAGTTGGACGATAGCCTGTTGACGGCCGTTGTGCTCGGCCAGCGGACGCCGCAGGAAGCCGGCTACAATCCGCTCATGCTAGCCCATACCAGTCGGGATGCCGCACGGCGGATAGCCGGCGTCGAACTGTCCCGCGTGTTCAATCCGGCGCCGCTGGGGCGGAATCTGGCCGCGGCCGTGCTTTTGGCCGGCTCGGTGGCGTTGTTCGCCGTGGCCCTGCCGGGCCCCACCGGCATTTGGGCCAGCCGCAGCCTGTTGTTTTCCAGCGAGTTGTGGCCGCGCAAGGTCGGCCTTCTTGCCGTCGGCTTTACGGACGGCCGGGCAAAGGTTGCCCGCGGCGCCGACTTCGACCTGCGCATCGACGCGGTCAAGGGCGATACGCCGCTGCCCGTGCTGCCGGCCTCGGTCGAGATTCGCTACCAAGTCGAAGGCGGGCCCCGCGGCCGGGCCAGCATGGGCCGGCTGGGGACCTCCACCGCGGCCAACGTGCTCCAGGCCTATGTCCACACGTTTCGGGGCGTGCTCTCGCCGATCCGTTGCGATGTCTTTGGCGGCGACGCCCAATTGCGCAACCTGGCCATCGACGTGGTGGAAAGCCCCACCTTGATCGACATCCAACTGCAGCGCGAGCTGCCCGCCTACATCGGGCGGCCCAAACGCACGCTGCCGGCCACGGCCGGCCTGATGCAATTTCCCCTGGGCACCCGGCTCGTGGTGCAGGCCCAGGCGAACAAGGAACTGGTCGAGGTGAAGGTCGAGCACTGGATCCGCCAGCGGACTGCCGTCGGCGTGGAAGAGGATCGGCTCATCGGGCCGCCGCGCGTTCTGCAGTCCGGGGAATTGGCCGCCGGCCGCCGCGGATTCTCTTATGCCGTCGCGCCGATGCAGCAGGATACGGCCTTGGTCTTTACGCTATTGGACGTCGACGGCATTAGGAGCCGGGAACCGATCCGCCTGAGCTTCGCGGTGGTGAGCGACGCGCCGCCGCAAGTGTCCGCGCGACTGGCCGGGATCGGTACGGCCATCACGCCGCAGGCCCGGCTGCCGGTGGCCGGCCGCGTCACCGACGATTATGGCATCGACAAGATCTGGTTCGAGTATGCGATCGACAAGAAGTCGCCGGTCGTCGCGCCGATCGCCACTCTGGCCGAGCATCCGATCGAGTGGCCGCTGGCCGCCGCCGCCTTGGAAGTCCCGGATCTGAAGCTCGCCCCCGGGCAGCGCCTGGCCGTCTGTCTGAAGGCGGCCGATCTTTGTACCTTGGGCAACGGCCCGAACGTCGGCTCCAGCGAGGTGCGGCATCTGGACCTGGTCACGCCGGAGCAGCTCAATTCGATGCTCGAGCTGCAACAGCTCTTGCTCCGCCAGCGGTTCGAAGCCATCTTGGCCGAGGTGGTCGAGACGCGCGATTTGCTGGTGCGGATCGAATTTCCCGCCGCCGGAGAGCCATCGGCCAAGGGGACCGTCCCATTTTCGCGGCAATCGCAAGCGATCGCCACGCGAAAATCGGGACAGCCCCCCGGCGCGGAGCCGGGTGAAGACGTCAAGGAAGCCGAGAAACTGTCGCCCGCCGAGCAGATCGCCCGCCGCAAGGACCGCGTCGATCAGGCATTGGAGAACGGCCGCAAGAATGCCCGCGAAGTCCTGGAATCGGCCGAATCGTTCGACGACGTCCGACAGCAGATCATCAACAACCGCCTGGGCGGCAAGGACCCGAAGACTTCGCTGGACACCGACGTGGTCAAACCGCTGCAACGGATCGCCCAGGAGATGTTTCCCGAGTTAGGGCGGCGGCTGGAGTCGCTCCGGGCCGTGGTGGCCGACGCCAAGCTCGGCCCGCCGCAACGGGAACTCGCCCGAGGGCAGATCGAGGCGGTCCTCGCCGCCATGCGGACCGTGCTGGGGCGAATGCTCAAATTGGAGGACTTCAACGAACTGGTCGAGAAGCTCCGCGCAATCATCAAGCTGCAAGACCAGGTGGACCAGCAGACGAAAGAGCATCACAAGCAGGGTATTCGCGATTTGTTGGATTGATAGAATGACTAATCTGGTGAGTGGAGTTTTGCAAAGCGGCGATTCGAGTCCCCCGCTCCCTCCGGGAGAGGGTCGGGGTGAGGGGATGTGGGAGAGGGCGATGCTTTGCGTCAGTTCCCCTCTCCCTAACCCTCTCCCGGAGGGAGAGGGGATCAATCGTGGAGCCATTTCGCCAATCACAAGGAGCCCGTCATGGTCGACAAACAACTCAAACGACTTGTAACGCTGCTGCCGGTGGTTGTCCTGGTCGCGTTGGCGCTCCTTGCGCCCGCCGGCGTCTCGGCGGCCGAGCCGTCCGCCGCCGATGGCAAGGGCGTCCGCGCCGAGCCGTTGGCGCGACAGGAGCAGGAGATCGCCCGGCAGTTCGACGACCTCGAGCGAGTCCTTTCCCACATGCGCGATCTGAGCCGCGCCAGCGAACCGCGCCGGGCCGCGCTGCTGGAAAACGCCCTGAAGGAGAGCGGCAACCGCCGCATCAAGTCGCAATTGGACGAAATCGCCGACCTGCTCGGCAAAGACCAACTCGCCCGCGCGCTGGAGGACCAAACCAAGGTGCATCAGGACCTCCGCGCACTGCTGGAACTGCTGCTGAGCGAGGACCGTGCCAAACGGCTGGAGTCGGAAAAGGCCCGCATCCGGGAATATCTCAAACGCATTAATCAGATCATCAAAGAGCAGAAGGACGTGCAAGGCCGCACCCAGTCGGGCGATGACCCGAAACGCCTATCCGGCGAACAAGGCACGCTAGCGGAAAAGACCGCAAAACTCTCCAAAGACGTCAAGGCTGGCGACCAGAACGCCGGCCAACCCCAGGACAAGCCCGCCGCCGGCAACGGCCAAGAAAAGGAAAAAGGCGAGGGTAAAGGCAAGAGTGAGGCGGAGGGTAAGAGCAAGGGTGAAGGGGAAGGCAAAGGAAAAGGCGAGGGTAAAGGCAAAGGTGAGGGCAAAGGCAAAGGCGAGGGTAAAGGGAAGGGTGAAGGGGAAGGCAAAGGAAAGGGCGAGGGCCAGGGGCAGGGACAAGGACAGGGAGAGGGTAGCAGCCCGAGCCAGGACCAGAATCCGGTCGGCAAGCGCCTGGAAGCGGCGCAGCAGAGGATGCGCGCGGCGCAGCAACGGCTCGACGAGGCGCAGCACAAGCACGCGGCGGCCGAGCAGGAGCGGGCGATCCGCGAGTTGGAACAGGCCAAGGCCGATCTGGAAGAGATCCTCCGCCAGCTTCGCGAGGAACAGATCGAACAGATCCTGGCCATGCTCGAAGCCCGCTTCCAGAGAATGCTGCAACTGGAACGGGTCGTCTATGACGGCACGCAGCGCTTGGACAAGGTGCCCCAGAGCGAGCGCAACCACAACCATGAGATCGAGTCCGGCCGGCTCAGCGGCAAGCAGAGCGAGATCGTGGCCGAAGTGGACAAGGCCTTGCTGTTGTTGCGCGAAGAGGGCAGCGCGGTGGCCCTGCCCGAGGCCATGCGGCAGATGCGCGAAGACATGGAGCAAGTGGTGCAGCGACTGGCCCAGGCCAAGGTCGACAAGATCACGCAGACCGTCGAGGAAGACATCCTTGCCGCGCTGCAAGAGATCATCGACGCCTTGAAGAAGGCGCAAAAAGACCTCGGCGACAAAACGAAGCCGCCGCCGTCGTCGTCCGGACAGCCGCAGGACCCGCCCTTGATCGACATTGTGGCCGAGTTGAAAATGATCCGCGCCCTGCAAATGCGGATCAATCGCCGCACCCAGCGGTACTCCAAGTTGATCCAGGGCGAGCAGGCCGAGAAGGCCGACCTGCTGGATGCCCTGAACCGTCTGGGCCGGTCGCAGGAGCAGGTCTACCGAGTAACCCATGACCTGGAAATAGGGAAGAACCAATGATATCGTCAGTGATCGATGTTCAGCAAAGCCGTTTCGGTTGGGTGCCACGGTTGGCTTGCCCAACCGTGTTTTCCGCACTGCTGGATAAGCCAGCAGTGGCACCCAACGGAAGCCATGGCTTCGCACCGCGCGCGGCGATCCTCGCAATCTGTTGGACCATGATCCTGCTATTGGGCACGACCGCCGTGGCCCTGCCGCTGGCGCCGCCGGGCGACAAGCCGCTGGCCAAGGCGGCGGCCTGGCGCCCGCCGCGGGCGGACGAAGTGCAGGCCCAGGCCCTGGCGTGGCTCCAGCAGCAAAAAGTCGCCCCGGCCACGCAGGCGAAGGCGGCTGACGTCTGGGCCGGACTGTCCGACAAAGCCGACGGGGGCGAGTTGTTGGAGCGCCTGGCGGCCACCTTCGCCTTGGCCGACGCCCAGGCCGCCCGCCTGGTCGAACTGTGCGGCAGGCCGCGCACGGAATTCCGCCTGCCGGCCGAGAGCTGGCTGGCCGATCCCAAGACGCCGCCCCTGCTGGCCGCCAACCTGCGACTCTTCTACGGTCGCTGGCTCACCCAGGGGGCGATGTTCGACGAAGCGCTCGAACAGCTTTCGGGCTTGAGGCCGGACCAGGTGGTGGCCCCCGCCGAACTGCTGTTCTATCAAGGCGTGGTCTATCACCAGTTGCTCGATCGACAAGCGGCACAGAAGGTGCTCGATCAGTTGTTGGACGGGGCCGAGGCCTGCCCGCGGCGGTTCGTCGCCCTCGCCCGGCTGATGCAGGCCGATCTGGGCGCGCTGGAACCGGACACGCTCGGCCACGTCGCGCGGCAGATGGAGGACATCCGGCGGCGGCTGGACCTGGGCCGGGCCGGCCCCAAAGTCCGCAAGGTCGAAGACGGCGTAATCGAGTCGTTGGACAAAATGATCAAGAAGGCCGAAGAGCAACAGCAGCAGGCCGGCAGCCAGTCGAACCAGATCCAATCCAGCAGGCCGGCCCCCGACAGCCGGTTGCTGGGCGGCCACGGCGCCGGAGAGGTAACCAAGCGGAACATCGGCAACAAGAGCGGCTGGGGGGATCTGCCCCCCAAGGACCGCGAGGAAGCCTTGCAACAGGTCGGCCGCGATTTTCCCGCCGAGTATCGTGATATCATTGAACAGTACTTCCGGCGCTTGGCCGCAGAGGAGAATCAAGAGAACAAGTGAGCATCTACGCAATACTACTGGCGGCGGCGCTCGGCTCGGCGCCGCAAATCCAAGTGCAGCCGCTGG
This sequence comes from Thermoguttaceae bacterium, assembly GCA_049509675.1. Taxonomy (GTDB): domain Bacteria; phylum Planctomycetota; class Planctomycetia; order Pirellulales; family Thermoguttaceae; genus JBEKZQ01. The sequence goes on from JBEKZQ010000009.1 coordinate 22,875, forward strand.
GAGGCCAACCGCTGAGCGGTCAACTGTTGCAGTTGGACGGTCGCCAACTCACGCTGGGAACGCCCGATGGCCCCCGGCAACTGGACATGGACAAGCTTGCGGGCATCTCGCACGCGGTTGAAGCGGCCGTGTCGAGGCAGCAGCCCGACGTATGGATCGAGTTGGTCGACGGCTCGACCATCGCCGCCGCAACCTACACGGTCCGAAACGGCCAGGCCAGGCTGACGTTTCCGGGCGGCGAAGAGATCCGGATTCCGGTCCGCGCCGTGGCGAACGTGCGCTTTCAAGAACGAAGCCCCGCCGCGGACTTGGAATGGTCGCGGATCGTGGGACTGAAGATCCAGGCCGATTTGCTGCTCTCGAGCAAGGACGAAGTCCTCGACTACCATAAGGGCGCCATCCGTGACGTGACCGACAAGGCGGTCGATTTCGACCTGGAGGGCGAGGCCGTGGCCGTGAAGCGAAGCAAGATTTACGGCCTGATCTATTACCATGCCGACGAAGGCCCGCAGCCTGAGGCCTCCGCGGCCGTCACCGACTCCGGCGGCTCGCGCTGGTCGGCCCGCGTGCTTTCCTTTTCGGGCAAATGGCAGTGGACCACTCCCTGCGGCGTTACCGTCACCCGGGCCCCGGAGCAAGTGGCCCAGGTTGATCTGTCGTTGGGCAAGATCGTCTACCTGAGCGATCTGAAAGCAGAAGCCGTCCATTACACGCCCTTCTTCGCATTGGAGAAAGAGTCTCCGCTGCGACTGGAATTCTTTCGCCCGCGCTACGACCAGAATTTCGAGGCCAAGACGCTGCGCATCGATGGCCGGCAGTTCCGCAAGGGACTGTCGGTCCACAGCCGCACCGAGTTGATTTACACCCTTCCCGGTCGCTTCAGCCGCCTTGAGGCTACGGCCGGCATCGACGACGACGTCCGTCCGCGCGGCGCCGTCCGCCTGGTGATCCAGGGCAACGACAAGGTGCTGTTGGAGACCACGCTTTCGGGCAATGATCCGCCCAGACCGCTCCAGGTGGACCTTACGGGCGTGCGCCGGCTGACCATCCTGGCCGATTTTGCCCGGGACCTGGACATCGGCGGCCTCTTGGACTTGGGCGACGCGAGGATCATCAAGTGAGACATCTTTTGGGCATGATCTGGACCGTTGCAAATGGGCGGAAATGCTGCGCAAGCAGTCCCCCTCTCCCTTCGGGAGAGGGCTGGGGTGAGGGGAAGCGCCGTGGGGCAGGCGGTAGCGGAAGCCACGCATTTTGGCCGTTCGCCCTCACCCTAACCCTCTCCCGGAGGGAGAGGGGATCTATAACCTTCGGCCTAAGCCTCTTATTCGTCACGGCCTTCTCGGCTGGAGCGGAAACCGTCTCGCCGCCGCCCGCCGTGCTCCAGGCCGAGGACCAGCGAATCGCGGTGATGGCCCGCGCGAAGGACGCCGTAGTGGCCATCTTCGCCGCCCGCGGACAGGGCGGCGGGTCCGGCGTGCTCGTCTCCGCCGACGGCTATGTGTTGAGCAACTTCCACGTGGCCCGGCCCTGCGGAAATGCCATGCAATGCGGACTGCCCGACGGCCGGGTGTACGACGCCGTCGTCGTCGGGCTCGACCCCACGGGCGACGTGGCCCTGATCAAGCTCCTGGGCCGCGACGACTTTCCCCACGCCGAACTGGGCGACAGCGATCAACTCCGCCCCGGCGATTGGGTGTTTGCCATGGGCAACCCTTTCCTGCTGGCCGCCGACTTCCAACCCACCGTGACCTACGGCATCGTTTCCGGGCTGCACCGCTATCAATACCCGGACGGCACCCTGCTGGAGTACACGGATTGCATTCAAACCGACGCCTCGATCAACCCCGGCAACTCGGGCGGCCCGCTGTTTGACGTGCAAGGCCGGTTGATCGGCATCAACGGCCGTTGCTCCTTCGAGAAACGCGGGCGGGTGAACGTGGGCGTGGGCTATGCCGTCTCGATCAATCAGATCAAGAACTTCCTGGGCGTGCTGCGCAGCGGACGGATCGTCGATCATGCCACCATGGGCACGCGCGTCAGCAGCGACGACAGCGGCCGCGTGGTGGTCAGCGAAATCCTGGAAACATCCGACGCCTATCGCCGCGGCCTGCGCTACGACGACGAGATCGTCAGTTTCGGCGGCCGGACCATCTCCACCGCCAATGGCTTCAAGAACATCCTGGGCATCTTTCCCAAGGGCTGGCGGGTGCCGCTGAGTTATCGCCGCGAAGGGAAACGCTACGACGTGCTGGTGCGGCTCTCGGGCGTCCACAGTCAGCAGGACCTGCTGGAAAAGACGCTGGGCCGGCCGCCCGAACTGATGCCGTTGCCCAAGCCGGGCGAGCGGCCGGAGCCGAAGGACCGCGGCAAGGGCCCACCCAAGCCGCCCCAGACGCCGCCCGACGACCTGCCCCGGCTCGTGCCGGGCCCCGCCGCGCCAATGCCGGAAAGCGTCAAGAAGTGCTTCCGCGAGAAATCGGGGTTCGCCAACTACTACTTCAACGAGCTCGAACAACAGCGCGTCTGGAAGGCCTGGACGGCCCGCGCCAAGTTTGCCGGACTCGGCGGCACGTGGACCATCAGCGGCCCGCTGGAATCGGGCGGCACGTTCCGCTGCGAGCTCGGCGACGACGGCGGCCGGTTCAAGCGTTCCCCCGTCAATGGCGCCGCCGCGGACGACGTGAAGTGGACGGCCGGCACGGATTTCTCCACCTCGCTCCTGCCGGCCCACAGCGGCGGTCTGCTCCCCGCTCTCTATCTCTGGCGCCGCCTGGCCCTTGAGGGCCTGGCCCATTTTGGCGAGTTGTATTACTACGGCACGGCCCCCGTGCCCGGCGGCGAAGGCCAGGCCGACGTGTTGGTCGGCCAGTACAAACACGTCGAATGTCGGTTCTATTTTGATCGAGCCCAGGGACAACTGGTCGCCGTGGAAATGTACCCCGACGCAGAAGCCGATCCCTGCGAGATCCGTTTTTCCGAGTTTCGCGACGTGCAAGGCCGGTCCTTGCCGGCACGCATGGAAGTGCGCACGGGTGACGACCTGTATGGCGTTTTTTCGCTGGCCCAATGCACGGTGGGAACAGGAGAGCAGAAGAGCAGAGGAACAGGTGAGCCAGCGGGGACCAGCGGGGGCAAATAATGGTGAGATCATTGCTAATTACTCCCCTCTCCCCTTTCGGGAGAGGGGTCGGGGGTGAGGGGGAATCGCGGCCAGGAGTCCCCCTCTCCCTCCGGGAGATGGTTGGGGTGAGGGGGCCTTGCGAAAGAGAGGGGATTCAGGACGCCCCGCCTTGCCTCACTAACCCTCTCCCGGAGGGAGAGGGGAACTGGAATCGACGTTCTTCGCTTGTCCAGGTCGTGATGCTGATGCTTTTGTTGTTGGCCCCGGCGGCGCGGGCCGCCGATACGCCCCTGCCGCACCCGGCCGGCCACGCGATCCGCCAGGCCCAGGCCCGGGTGGTCAAAATCTACGGCGCCGGCGGATACCGCGGCATGGAACCGTATCAGAGCGGGCTGCTGATTTCTTCCGATGGTCTCATCCTTACCGTGTGGAGTTATGTTCTGGACACCGACCACATCACGGCCACGCTCGACGACGGCCGCAAGTTCGAGGCGAAGTTCCTCGGCGCCGATCCCCGCTTGGAAGTGGCCGTGCTGAAGATCGAGGCCGGCGACCTGCCCTGCTTCGATCTGGCCGAAACGCCGACCCTGGAGAGCGGGGCGGGCGTTTTCGCCGTGAGCAACCTCTTTGGCGTGGCCACCGGCGATGAGCCGGCCAGCGTGCAGCGCGGCACCGTTTCGGTCGTGACGCATCTGGAGGCGCGGCACGGCGTCTTTGAAACCCCCTACCACGGCCTGGTGTACGTGCTCGACGTGACTACGAACAACCCCGGCGCCGCGGGCGGGGCCCTGATCACCCGCCGCGGCCAACTGGCCGCCTTGCTCGGCAAGGAATTGCGCAACTCCTTGAATAACACCTGGCTGAACTACGCCGTGCCCGTCGGCGAGCTGCGCGAGTCGGTCGAGGCGATCCGCGCCGGGAAGTTTGCCGCGCGGCCCGAACAATCGCCGGAAAAGACGCCCAGCCGGCCTATGCTGCTGGCGACCCTCGGCATCGTGCTGGTGCCCGAGGTGCTCGAGCGCACGCCGGCCTACGTGGACCAGGTTCGGCCCGGCTCGGCCGCCGCCCGCGCCGGGCTGCGCCCCGACGACCTCATCATCCTGGTGGGCAGCCACCTGACCGCTTCCTGCAAGGCGCTGCGCGGCGAATTGGCGTGGATCGATCGTGAAGACCGCCTGCCGTTGACGATCCTCCGCGGTCAGGATCTCGTGGAAGTGCAATTGCAACTCAGCGACGAAGAAAAGCAGGCTGCGCCATGATGAATCCTGTTGGCGATCCTTCCTTCCCGGTAAGCGTTCACAGGGGACTGTCCCGATTTTCGCGGCGCGAGTCGTGTCGATTGACAAACAAGCGTTTTCGCCGCGAAAATGGGACTGTCCCCCTTGCGGCGCCGAAGGGGACAGGTCCATGTTTTCGGTCGACGACTGGTTGGCCAACGCAAGGTGGTTTGGCCGAAAAATGGACCAGTCCCCGGCTGGCCTTACTGCTGGCGTGCCTTGTTTTGGCCCCCGCGCCGGCCCGCGGCGACGATGATCTTGAATTGCTTGAGCATCAGGCCTTGGCGGCCGCCGCCGCCCGCGTGGCCCCGTCCGTCCTGCGCATCGAGACGGTGGGCGGCCTGGAACGCGTGGACCAGGTGCTCTTCGGCACCGGTCCGACCACCGGGCTGGTGATCGACGCCCAGGGCTATATCGTCTCCAGCGCGTTCAACTTCGTGAACAAGCCGGCCTCGATCCTGGTCCGCCTTCCCGACGGCGCCCGCAAGCCGGCCAGGCTGATCGCCACGGACCACAACCGCATGTTCGTGCTGCTGAAGGTCCAGAGCGATCGGCCCTTGCCGGTTCCCGAGTTCGCGCCGCCGAGCGAGACGCGCGTCGGCCAGTGGTGCGTGGTCCTGGGCCGGACCTTCGAGGGCGACCGGCCCAACCTTTCCGTAGGAATCCTCAGCGCGAAGGGGCGGGTCTGGGGCAAGGCCCTGCAATACGATGCCGCCGCCTCGCCCAGCAACTACGGCGGCCCGCTGGTCGATCTCCGCGGCCGCGTCCTGGGCCTGGTCGTCCCGCTCTCGCCGCAGTCCAACGAGGAGATCGCGGGCGTGGAATGGTACGACTCGGGCATCGGCTTCGCCATACCGATCGACGAACTCCGGCAGATCCTTCCTGAAATGAAGAAAGGCAAGGACCTGTACCCCGGCCTGGCCGGTTTCCATCCCAAATCGCCGAGTCTTTATACGGGCGATTCGCTCTTGTCGGCCTGTCATCCCCGCTCGCCTGCCGCCAAGGCCGGTTTCAAGAGCGGCGATCGCATCGTCGAGATCAACGGCCGCAAGATCACCCGGGCCGGCGACATCAAGACCGAGATCGGCCAGCATTACGCCGGCCAGAAGATCACCGTCACGGCCCTGCGCGGCAAGGAACAGTTCAAGGCCGAGCTGGAATTGGTCCCCAAGCTGGAGCCCTATGAGCATCCGTTTCTGGGCATCCTGCCGCTGCGCAGCCCGGACGAGCGGTCGGGCGTGGCCGTGCGTTACGTGTATCCCGGCAGTCCGGCCGCGGCGGCCCACGTCGAGCCCGGCGACACGCTCGTGGCATGGGCCGGCAAACCGATCGACAACCGCAACCGGCTGCGCGAAGCGATTGCCCAACTGGAGCCCGGCCAGCAAGTGCCGCTGGCGGTCGGCCATGCCGGCCAGACGCACACCGCAGCGGTGAAGCTCGATCACTTGCCCGACGCTCTTCCGCCCGCGAGCCTGCCGCCGGCCCGCGTTTCGCTTGCTGCCAGCGGCGGACAGCGGCCGGCGCGGGGCGTCATGCCGCTGCGCGTGGCGGAGTTCAAGAACGAAATTCTGGGCTACGTCCCCGCGGCCTACGATCCGGCCGTGCCGCATGGTATCGTGGTCTACCTGCAGCCGTCCGGCGCCGCCGAGCAGAAGGACCTTTTGACCCATTGGAAGCCGCTTTGCGACCGGCACGACCTGATCTTCGTAGCGCCCAAGCCGGCCCACAACGGCGATTGGACCTCGGACGACGTCACGTTGGTCGAGAAACTGGTGCGGCAGTTGCAGTCCGGCTACGCGATCGACGCCGCCCGGGTGGTCGTCATGGGCCGCGAGACGGGCGGCGCCTTGGCCTACCAGGCGGCCTTCCGCCAGCGCGACCTGTTCCGCGCCGTGGTGGCCGTCAACGCCATGCTGACTGTGCCCCCGCCGGACAACGATCCGCAGTACCGCCTGGCGATCTACTCGATCACGGCCCAGGATTCGCCGCAGAACAAGCTTCAGGAACTGCTCTTGAGCAGGTTTCGCCAAATGAAGATGCCGGTAACGCAGAAGCCGCTCACGGGCGCGCCGCGCGACCTGCGGCCCGACGAGCTCTCCGAGCTGGCCCGCTGGATCGACATGCTGGATAGGATTTAGCCCGGGACAAGGCTCTCACCTGCACGAATCACCACAAAGCGAGCACGGAATCGGCCGCCAGGAGCAAGGGGCCAACTTTCTTGGCCGCGGCCTGGCGGACCGCTACCCGCGCTATCGTCGTCGCCAACAAGGCGTTGGTCGAGGTTGTGGAACCACTGGACTTCGGCGCCACGGCCTGCGCGAGCACCGTGTCGCGGGCAGTTGCCGCAACGGCATTGGTCACCAGGGGAGGCGTGGTTACCGAACTACTCAGGATCGGCGAATCAATCGTACTCATCTCGCTCCGCGAGATGGAATTCAGCACGCGGAGCGTGGTGACCGGTTTCGATAATAGGACAGTTACTGCTTCGCCGATCATCAGTGAAGCCGATCGCGATGCGGAGCCACTGGTCGTCAACATGGCACCGGCTGGCTTCGTCTGGATCGGGGCCGGAGCAGCTTCTGTATGTGCGAAGGGGGCCGCTTCGCTCGTCACGAGAGCCGGCGCGGCGATGGCGGCACTGGCGGAGAGACCAGGCATTTCGTTCGCGCCGGACTGGGAAATATCTGCGGCGAAGGCAAACGTATCTGCCGTGACAGACCCCCCGCCGCCGGCGAAGTTCAGCACCAGGTTGCCACCCGCGAAAGTAACGCTGCCGGCGGGCGGAAGCGCGGCAGTATCGGAAACAGTCAGCGAGCCCGCGGCCAAGGTGGTGCCGCGGCTGTAGTTGTTCGGATTGGACAGCGTCACGTTGCCGGGACCGGTTATTATCAGGCCGCCGGCCCCGTCATAGGTTAGGCCGCCAGTCGGGATCGGGTTACCGGCGGTGGAGTCGATGGTGAGGTTGGCAGCGCCGCTGCTGGGAGCGGTTATCTCAATGTTCGATACACTTGCCGGCGTCCGCGCCGCGAGCACATCGGTCGTCGTGCCTGTCGTGTAGACATGCAAATTGCCGTCGCTGCCCAACGTCAGAGTCAAGCCGGCCGCGGTCCAGACGCTTCCAGGCACGACGAGCGGCGTGGCAAACGCGACGTCGTCGAGCCAGGCGGCATCGCTGCCCGCCGGCAGACCGGTTCCCCTGGCAAAGATCCAGGAGAAGGTGTGTTGTCCGGCGGAGACGTTATAGAACGACTGCTGCCAGGGCACTGCGCCGGACCATTGGTTGGCAGTCGTGCCATCGATTGCGAAGCTGAGCGCGCCGCTTGCGGAGGCCGAGGAGACGCTGCTCCAGAACGAAAGGACGCCGGCCGGCACGGTGAGCGTTACGCTCAGCGTGCTGCTGCTTGCTGCGCCGATCGCTCCCGATTGCGCGGCGTAGCTGCCGGAGTGTACGGTACTGCTCTCGACAGCCCAGTTCGAGGCGGTGCCGGCATTCGACAACTGCCAGGGCCACGCCGCGAAATCGCCGGTCTCGAAGCCATCGGCCATCCGCATTGCGACGTTGAAAGGATCAAGCTTCTGCTGCGCGAAAACCAGCCAGGCGGTGGCGCTAGCGCTCAGCCGGGCATCGTACGTAGCGCCCAGAAAGGAATCTGCCAAATCATCGCTGGAAGCTGCCACGACGCCATAACCGTCCTTATTGGGATGATTGAGTTCGGCATATTCCACGTCTTGCAGCGCCGTCGCATACTTGGTTGTGTTGCCCTGAACGGCATAGAGCACGGCCGCTTGTCCAGTCCCTTCGAACCATACATCGTTCGTCGCGGTTTGCTCATTGCTATACTTGAAGCCGGAAAAGGCCCCGTCCGTGGCTTGAAGATTGGTTTCGGCCCAGCTCAGCGGTTTGCTCCAGTCGATGGCGCCAACGTATTGTCCTGAGAGCGGCAATGCCAGGGAGGCCCAAAGCTGGACATCCAGAGGAACGGACGACTCATTGATCGTGTCGCCCGCAGCGGTTCCCGTCCAAAACTTGCCCCCCGTGGAGTCGTACATGTCCATTACGAAGTTTCCGGCGTACGAGGCCCGCGCGGCATACGTCGGAGCAGCGGAGTTGTTTTGTCCCGCCAGTGCGATCGCCAGTTCCCGATTGAGCGCGAATAGATCGATATTGTGCTCCGTCGATCTCCAGGTGTATGCCGTGCCATGAGTGTCGAATCCGCCGTAATATCCCCCCAGCGTCCCAGTAGCCTTGAGATCCGTCTCGGCCCAATCGCTGACGGCGCGTGCCGCATTGAGATAGCTGAGGGTCCCCGTATTGCCATAGAGATCGATGAGCGCCAGCCCGAACCAGGCATTGTCACCCAGCGTTTGCGTGTCGTCCCACGGACTCAAGGGCGTGCCGTTGCCATCGAGCACGTGACCGCTGTTGCGCTGGTTGTAGTAGGAGCCGTCGGACCGGACTGTCGCAATGCACGCCGCGGCGATCTGGCCGGCCGTGGTTTGGGCCGTAGCATCGCCGGTCGCCAGCAGCGCCATGATCGCCACGGCGTTGTCGTAGAGGTACGAGTGGCCGGGATAGACGTACGTGTCGCGATAGGTCGTGTCGTCGCTCGGGGTTCGCGCTAGATAGGATTGGACGATGCGCAGCGGGTCGTACCCGTCGGTGTCGATCCGCACCTCGTCTACCCAGAAACTCTTGTTCCCGGAAGGGAGACCGTCACCCATGACGAACTGCACGGCCGTTAGATCCGAGGGCTTCAGTCCCTGCGGCAGGCTGACGTAGTCGTAGGCGGAGGGCGAGGTGGAAGTCCACGAGGCAGGGAGGGTGACCTGCTTGGTGAAATAGGCGCCGGAAACGGTGTATACGTTCACCGTGATCTGCTCGCCGGCCGTGTCGCCCTTGGCCATGAACCGCACCGTGTGTGCATAACCGAGATCGGAGATGTCGCGGGGCCGATTCGCCAGGTTCGGACCAATGCCAAATTGGAAGTAGCCGTTGACGCCGGTCCCGTCCCAGGTTGCCTTCATGCTGGTCAGGCCGAACCCCGCATCCGGGTCGTCTCCGTTGAGAGTCAGGCGGACGCAACTATCGATGTTGCAGTAGTCGCCTCCGGCATAATAGTCGGTGAAGAGCGGTACGATGGGCTGGCCATAATCGGGCTCACCGGGAATCCTGCCGAGAGAAGAGTAGTTGGCCGAATTAAGCAGGAACTGCGCCGCCGGCGTTACCGAGAGCATGGCACGCGATTCCAAGGACTCGATCCTGAGATGACGCCTTGCAGCCAAGTCCCGCTGCGAATTGCACCGCACGCGCGAAAATCGACGGCGAATTCCGCTGAACATGATCCTTCCCTCCGGGAACCGCTGCGAAGGGCCGCTCGCCGATACAATTCGTTTAACCGTTATTATTACGGGAAAAGCGCATTTTACCCCTATTGGGTTGTCCGTACAAGCAATTTCGTGCCCGCAAGTTGTTCCCCGCCATAGGGCTCAGACCGGCCAGCATGAAGAAGAGCAATAGCGGTACATAACCTCACCTCGCGCTGAAGACCGCGGCCGAGCGCGGGGGAACCACGAAGCCGCGGAGCTTCTCCTTGGACACGCGCCCCGGCAGCCCGCCGCAAACGTCCGTCAGGATGCCGTCGGGCAGCAGGTTGTGGACGTCCAGCGTCACTTCGGTCGCCTCTGCCCCTGCGTTGAAGATCACGGCCAGCCGATCATCGTCCAACCGCCGGGCGAAGGCGTAGATGTCGTCATTCGAGTAGAGCGTCTCGAACTGCCCGCGACGCAGAGCCGGGTGGGCGTGACGCAGGGCGATGGCGCGCTTGCTGAACTGGTACAGGTCGCGATCCCACTGCCGCTGGTCCCAGGGGAACGTGCGGCGGCAGTCCGGATCGTGTCCGCCACTGAGGCCGATCTCGGTGCCGTAGTAGATGTTCGGCGCGCCGGGCATGGTCATCTGGAACAACATCGCCAGGCGCAGCGCGGACTTGTCGCCACCGGCCTGGTGCAGAAAACTCGCCGTGTCGTGGCTGTCCAGCAGGTTCATCTGGACCAGCGTGATCGGCCACGCGTAAAGCGCCAGCATTCGTTCGATCTCGTTGCCGAACGCACGGCCCCGCAGCGGCCGGAGGCGGAAGCCGCCGGGCCGGTACTCGCGAGCAAAGGTCTCGCGGCCGAAAAAGCCGATGCTGGCGCGGGCGAAGGGGTAGTTCATCACGGCGTCAGACTGGTCGCCACCCAACCACCGCTTGGCCTCGTGCCAGATTTCACCCACGATGTACGCCTCGGGGTTCGCGGCCTTGACTCGCCGCCGAAACTCGCGCCAGAACTCGTCGTCGTCAATCTCCGTCGGCACATCGAGCCGCCAGCCGTCAATCCCGAAC
>JBEKZQ010000090.1:0-16007 GCA_049509675.1 Thermoguttaceae bacterium
GTGAGCAACTGGTATATCGACGTGCAGAATCCGCCCAAGAGCTACCAGTTGGAAATCGGTTATCTGGCCGACGCTTCCCGCTTCCATTGTCTGGCGCGGAGCAATGTGGTCAGCACCCCGGCGGCGGGGTCGGCCGAGGCCTTCGACAAGAATTGGGCGGGCGTGGCCAAGGATTTTGACCGCATCTACGCCATGACCGCCGGTTACGCGGAACAGGAGGCCAGCGACGAGTTGAAGGAGGTGCTCGAGGAGCAGTTGCACCGGCCGATCGGCCCGGCGGCGGGGGTGTCGTTCGGCGTCTCGCCGTTCACCAAACAGCAGTTCAACTTCCACGTGGATACCGAGTTGATTGTCCACGGGGTGGCACATCCGGACGCCCGCGTGACGCTCCGCGGCGAACCGGTGCATCTGCGTCCCGATGGCACTTTCGCCGTCCGCTTCAGCCTGCCGGATCGCCGGCACGTGTTGCCCGTGGTGGCCCGCAGCAGCGATGGCGCCGAACAGCGGACCATCGTGCTGGCCGTCGATCGCAACACGAAGATCATGGAACCGGTCCTCCGCGATGCGGGCGAGTGAGGCTCGCGACGCCCGTGAATCTATTGCGCGATCTGGACCGGCTGCCCGAGCGATTCCAGGGAGGCGCCGTCTCGATCGGCAATTTCGACGGCGTACACCGGGGCCATGCCCTGCTCATCGAGCGACTCGTGGCCCGGGCGCGGGAGGTGGGCGGCCCGGCCGTCGTCTTCACCTTCGATCCCCATTCGGCGCGACTGTTGCGCCCCGACAAAGCCCCCACCCCGCTGTGCTGGACGCAGCGCAAGGCCGAGTTGCTCGCCGAACTGGGGGCCGATGCCGTCGTGGCCTATCCCACCGACGAGGCCTTGCTGCTGCTGGAGCCCGGCGAGTTCTTCCAGCGCATCGTGCGTGCGCGGCTCTCCGCCCGGGCCATGGTCGAGGGGAGCAATTTCTTCTTCGGCCGCGGTCGCAAGGGAACGATCGACGTGCTGCGCAGGTTGTGTGCCGAGGCCCGCATGCCGCTGGAAGTGGTCCAGCCGGTGGAAATCGACGGCCAAAGCGTGTCCAGTTCCCGCGTCCGTGCGTCGGTCTCCGCCGGCCGCATGGACGAAGCGCGCCGGCTGCTCACCCGCCCCTATCGCATCCGCGGCGTGGCAGTCGCCGGCAGCAGGCGGGGCAGCGGTCTGGGGTTTCCTACGGCCAATCTTGCCGAGATTGACACGCTCTTGCCTGCCGAAGGGATCTACGCCGGCCGTGGGTGGCTGGAGACGACACCCTATCCCGCGGCCATCAGCGTGGGCCCCAACCCGACCTTCGACGAAGGTGCATTGAAGGTCGAGGTCTATTTGCTGGACTACGACGGTGGCCCGCTCTACGGCCGGACCCTCGATGTTGACTTTCTCAGCCGATTGAGGGACATTAGGCAGTTCGAGTCCGCCGAGCAACTCGTGGTGCAAATGGCCGAGGACGTTGCGCAATCCCGCCGGATCGCCCAGGAAGCGTAGCGTGCAAAGGCCGCGATCTCGAAACTGAACACTGAAAACTGAATACTGAAAACTGGCTTTCCCATGATCCCATGGTCCCGATTCGTCGACTTGGTTCGCTCCCATCAGCGTTTCCTGTTGACGTGTCACATTCGTCCCGACTGCGACGCGCTGGGCAGCGAGTTGGGCATGGCGGCCGTTTTGCGGCACCTGGGGAAGGACGTGCTGTTGGTCAACGCCTTCGCCGTGCCGCCTAACTTGCGATTTCTGGAGGAAAATCCGCAAACCAGGCAGTTGGGCAAAGAGATCACGGCCGAACAACTGGCGGATCGCGAAGTGCTTGTCATTCTGGACACCACGGCGTGGGCGCAGCTCGGGGCCATGGCCGACGTTGTACGCACGACGAAGGCCGTCAAGGTGGTGCTGGATCATCACGTCAGCGAAGATGACCTGGGAGCCGAACTGTTCAAGGACACCGAGGCCGAGGCGACGGGACGATTGGTCGCGGAGGCGGCCGGCGCGCTAGGTGTGCAGCTCACGCCCGAGATGGCCAAACCGCTGTTCGCGGCCCTGGCCACGGACACTGGCTGGTTCCGTTTCGCGTCCACCCAGCCCGGCACGCTCCGCCTGGCGGCGCAGTTGGTAGAGGCGGGCGCCCGGCCTGAGCAACTCTACAAGCAACTCTACGAGCACGACTCGCTGGCCCGGTTGCGATTGATCGGCCGCACCATGTGCCGGGTGCAGACCGACCTGGGCGGCCGGCTCATCTACACCTGGATCGAGCAGGCCGATTTCCAGGCCACCGGGGCCGTGTCCTCCGACAGCGAGGATCTCATCAACATGACCCTCACCGTGGGCGGAACAGAGGTGGCCGTGATTTTCGTGGAGCAGAAGGACGGCGCGCTGAAGGTCAGTTTCCGCAGCCGCTCGGATGTCGATTGCAGTCGCCTGGCCGAGCAGTTTGGCGGGGGTGGCCACAAACGGGCGGCCGGCGCGACGCTCCGCGAACCGCTGGCCTCCGCGCAAGCGAAGGTCCTTGACGCCGCACGCGCCGCCATGCAAGATGGTGGGTAGTTTTCAGTTTTCAGTTTTTTCGATTTCAGATTTCAGATTTCAGATTTGAGATAATGTTCCCAACTTCCCCAACGCCTGGCGGCAGCGACCGCCGCAACTTCCTGGCCGCTGCGGCCGCATTGATCTGTGCCGCCGTCGCCTATGCCGTGCCCGCCTTGACCGGGCTGGTCGCTTTTCTGAGCCCGTGGCGGCAAAAGGCTCAGCCCCGGCAGTTGATCCGCGTGGCTGCGCTTTCCGCACTGCCCCTCAATGGCCCGCCGCAGAAGTTCCCGGTCATTGCCGACCGAACGGATGCCTGGAATCGCTTTGCCGCCGAGCCGATCGGGGCCGTCTACTTGCGGCGCACCGGTGAGCAAGCGGTCGCGGCCTTGCAGGTGCTCTGCCCACATGCCGGATGCTTTGTGAGTTTCGATGATGCAAAGGGCGAGTTCTTCTGCCCTTGCCACGGCGCACAGTTCAGCCCCGACGGAGCGCGCAAGGGCGGCGCGAGCTGTCTCAGCCCTCGCGATCTCGACACGCTCGTGGTCGAGATCCGCAACGGCAGCGAAGTCTGGGTCGAGTTCGCAAAATTCCAAACCGGCACCGCCCAAAAGAGCCCGCAAGCATGAACGCCGTTCTCAATTGGATCGAAGAGCGGACGGGCATTGCCACCGCGGTCCGCAATTGGCTCGACCGACCGGTGGCGGGCGGGCCGGCCTGGCGACACGTCGGGCCGGCCACGCTCGTGTTCGCTCTGGTGAGCCAGGCCATCACGGGCCTTGTGTTGTGGATGTACTATAGCCCCAGCACCCATAGCGCCTGGGAAAGCGTCTACTTCGTGCAGTACCACGTGCAAGGCGGTTGGCTCTTGCGGGCAATGCACTATTACACCGCCCAGGTGATGCTCGCACTGGTGCTGATCTATTTCGTCGAAATGATCCTGCTTGGCACATACCGTGCCCCGCGCGAGGCGCTGTTCTGGTTAGTCGTGTTGATGGGGCTGATCACCCTGGCCTTGAACTTGACCGGCGATCTGCTGGCCTGGGACCAGAACAGTTATTGGGCCACCCACGTGCGCACCGGGTTCCTGCACCTGCTGCCGGGGATCGGCGATGATCTGTACAAGTTGGCGGTGGGCGGGTCGGAGTTCGGCCATCTCACGCTTACGCGATTCCTCGCCCTGCACATCGGCGTCTTCACCCCGCTGCTGGCCCTGCTGCTGGTACTGCACGGGTATCTCGGCCGGCGCCATGGAGACTGTCCCAATTCTCGTCTAAGCGAAAATGGGACTGTCCCCTTGCCGGCCACCTCCTACTGGCCGCGGCAGGCGGCGCGCGACGCAATCGCCTGCCTGCTGGTGCTGACAGTGGTCCTGTTCCTGTCGCTTCGGCATGGCACGTTGGGACCTCAAGCCGGCATCGAGTTGGGCGCCCCGGCCGATCCGGCCGAAGATTTCGGCGCCGCCCGGCCGGAGTGGTCTTTCCGCGGACTGTTTCAGTTCCGCGAGTTGTTTCCACCCAGCCTGGAGATTCTGCCTATCTTCGTTATCCCCGGGCTGCTGGTACTCGTGGTGTTGGCCATGCCGTGGGTGGGCAAGTGGCGGCGGGGGCACTGGTTCAACCTCGTTTTCGTGCTAGCGATACTCGGCGGCCTGGCCCTGTTGTCGTGGCAATCGTGGGCCGACGATGCCCGAAATGACAAATATCAGCAGGCCGCGGCCTACGGCAGGCAACAGGCGGAGCGGGCCAGGCAGTTGGCCGAGTCGCCCCAGGGTATCCCCCTGGGCGGCGCGTTGGCGCTGTTGCGCGACGATCCTAAGACCCAAGGCCCCAAGCTGTTCGCGCAATACTGCGCTTCATGCCATGGATACGTCGAGCACGGGGACACGGCGGGCGAGAAGAACAAGACGGCCCCCGACCTGTATGGCTTCGCCACGCGAGCCTGGCTCTCGGGCCTGTTGGACCCGAAGCAGATCGCGGGCCCAAAATACTTCGGCGGCACCAAGTTCCACAACGAGGACATGGTCGGCTTCGTCAAGGAGAACTTCGCCCAGCTCAGCCCGGCCGATGCGCAGAATCGCGACCGCCTGGTGATCGCCCTCTCGGCCGAGGCGGAACTGAAATCGCAGCACGACGAGGACCTGCGCGATGCGGGACTTCTGAAGCAGGGGCGTGCGGCATTTGTCCAGATCGGCTGCACCGACTGCCACAAGTTCCGCGACAAGGGGCAACTTGGCACGGCGCCCGAGTTGACCGGTTATGGCTCGCGCCAATGGCTGATCGGCATCATCAGCGACCCGACCGCCAAGCGGTTCTACGCAAAGAAGAACGACCGCATGCCGGCCTTCGCTCCGGCGTCCAACGATCCGACCCGAAATATGCTCAGCAGTCGCGACCTGGGCCTGTTGGTCGATTGGCTCCAGTGGTACGGAGAATGCGACCGTTAGCGGATTGGCAGCCGCGCGGCTCGCCTTCCGCCAGTTTGCCCATCTTGGCAGAACGCACTCGCTGCCCGCATTTTCGGCATAATCTGCGGAATCGATACAGTTTATCGCCGCCGCGGCCGATTCATGGCAATACCATGTGGTGCGGACGCTGCGGACAGGATGTGCCCGGGGTGCCCTCCCTGGCGGAGGGTCGCTACTCATGTCCGCGCTGCGCCGGAGTGCTTGCGGCGGAGTACGTCCCGGACGTTGAGTCGCCGGTGTCCACATCGGCGTTCGCGCCGCCCTGCTACGACGGTTGGGACTTGGATGAGCAACTGCGTCACATCCAGCGCGTGCTCGCGGGATCGGGCGCCACGCCCAACCTTCGGTCGACACCCGGCTTGTCCGACAGTGCCGACAGTACGGTTGGACAAGTGCTGCGGTTCGATCCGCCTGTTGCGAGCCCTGCGAAGAACCACTCGCCCGCGATGCGCCGGGCTCGCCCCAAGAAGGCCGGCGGCCGGTTCTGGTCGGTCTTGACCTGGATCGCCAGCGTACTGGGGTTGCTAAGTTTCGCCTGCGGCGGCGGGCTGATGGCTTGGTCGGTAGTCTCGGGCCGGTCTGACCTGTGGGCGCTGGGCACGCCGCTTGCCTTGGGCGGACAAGTGGCCCTGTTGGTGGGCCTGGTCTTTCAGATCGACCGGCTTTGGCAGGGGAGCCACGCGACCGTGGCCAAGCTCGACGACGTCGACCAACACCTGCACCAGTTGCAGACCACGACCAACATGCTCGGCAGTACACACGGGCCGTCGGCCGCATTCTATGCTCATCTGGCCGAAGGCGCCGGCCCACATCTGTTGCTGAACGACCTGAAAGGCCAGCTCGACTTGTTGGCCATGAAGCTCAGCCAGCACGAGTAGGCTCCCCTCGCCCCTCGCGGGAGAGGGGTCGGGGGTGAGGGGGTTTTCCATGTAGCCCCCTACTTCCCCGGGCGGATCTTCAGCAGGCAACAACCGTCGCGGCCGGGCCGCCAGGTCTCGGCGGAGAACTGGAAACCGGCCGCCTCGAAGGTGCCGTTGTCGACCCGGGCGGCAATGCGGCACAAGGTGGCCACGTCGTCGTCCGACAGGCCGATCTCCTGCCAGGCCTCCTTCAAGGGACACCTGTGATGTTGCACGTCCAGGCCATCGGGGTCGTCGCGCAGCACTTCCGGTTGGAAGAGCCGTCCGCCGTCGGCCGAGGAGCCCACGAATGCCCGCTTCAGCCCGGCCAGGTCGTTGGGAGCGAACTGGGCATATTTCTGTTTACCCTTCTGTGCGCCGCGGCGATAGATCGCTCGGCTGAGGATCTCCTCGGCCTTTTCCGCGCCCAACTCGGCGCGCATCTCGTCGAAGATCAGGTAGTAGAGAATGGCCCGATGCTTGAACGATTCGTGAAGCTCTTGGCGAAGTTGTTCTTCGGACATACGGCACCTCCCGCGACCATGATACACATCGTTGTCCGAAGCGGCAACACGGCCAAGAGGCCGCTCTTGCCGGCGGCATTTTCTAGCAAGGATGGCCCGGATGGCTCCGCTGGTGCCACGGGCTTGCCCGTGCTTCCCCGGCCGGTCCTTGTAGCCAAGTCTCGCCAAAGCCGTTCCGCGAATGAAAGAACTCCCCTGCGGCGAACGTCGCGAAGAGGTTTCTGGCGGCTCAATACGGCAAGAACCGGCGGAGGAGCACTGGAAGTGGCACCCGGCGGAGAAGCACTGGCAAGCGGCACCCGGGGCCCCGCTCGACTGTAGCCCAATTCCCGCTAGAATACACGGAATGAGCACCTTGGAAAAAACGCCGGCCCAATTGCTGGCCACTCCGGTCCAGTATCTCCGAGGGGTTGGTCCGCAACGGGCCGAACTGCTCGCGCGGCTGGGCCTCGACACGGCCCGCGACGTCCTCTTCCATTTTCCCCGCGACTACCAGGACCTGACCGATCAGCGCGAGGTCCACCAGTTGGAAGAGGGCAAGCTGCAAACCGTCCGCGGCACGATCGACGAGATCGAGCTGCGCGGCCTCAGCGCCGGCCGCTGCATTCTCGGCGTGCTGGTGCGCTGCGGCAGCGGCTACCTCCGCGCCCTTTGGTTCAACCAACCCTTCATGCGCGAACGGTTTGCCTTCGGCCAGCGCGTAACGGTCTCGGGCAAACCGAAACTCAACGGGCTGATGTGGGAGATGTCGCATCCCCGCGTGGAAATTCTGGCCGATGACGAAGAGGAGCCGGTGGGCAAGATACTCCCCCTCTACCCGCTCACCGAAGGTCTGCAGCAATGGCAATTGCGCAAGATCATGCGCGAAACGTTGGAAACGTACGTGCCGCTGCTGGACGAGGTGTTTCCAGCGGAGTATTTGCACGCGCACGATCTTTGGCCGCTCAGCGAAGCATTGTTGCAGATCCATTTTCCGGCCGATCAGGAGCGGCTTGCCCGGGCGCGCCGCCGGCTGATTTACCAGGAGTTATTCGTCCTCCAGCTTGCCATGGCCGTGAGGCGGTATGCGCAGCACCAGCAGCGCCAAGCGCCTCCGCTGGAGGCGACAGCCGCGATCGATGCGCGGATCCGCCGGCTTTTTCCTTTCGAGCTGACCGCCGGCCAACAACAGGCGATCGCCGAGATCGCTCACGACATGGGCCAGCCCCTGCCGATGAACCGCCTGCTGGAGGGCGACGTAGGGAGCGGCAAGACGATCGTGGCCGTCTACGCGATGCTCTTGGCCGTGGCCCACGGCTGCCAGACCGTGCTGATGGCGCCGACGGAGGTGCTGGCCCGGCAACATGCCCAAACGCTGGAAAAGCTGCTGGCCGTCAGCCAGGTTCGCCGGGCCCAGTTGACCGGCGGGCTGGCCGCCCGGCCGCGCGCGGCCATGTTGGAGCAGATCGCCGCCGGAGCGATCGACATGGTCGTCGGCACGCAGGCCATTCTTCAAGACGACGTGCAGTTCGCCCGCTTGGGGCTGGTGGTCATCGATGAGCAGCACAAGTTCGGCGTGCAGCAGCGGGCCACGTTGAAACACTCGGGCCCCGATCCGCACTACCTGGTGATGACGGCAACGCCCATTCCGCGCACGGTGACCATGACCCTGTTCGGCGACTTGGACGTCTCGACGCTTCGCGACAGTCCGCCGGGGCGGCAAAAGGTGAACAGCTATCTGGCCACGGAAGCGCAACGGCCACGCTGGTGGGACTTCTTTCGCAAGAAGCTCCGCGAAGGGCGGCAAGGCTACGTGGTTGCACCGCTGGTGGAAGAGTCCGACCAGTTCGCGGCCGTCAGCCTGGAGGAAACCTACGAGGCGTTGGCCAACGGCGAACTGGAGGAGTTCCGCCTGGGCCTGATCCACGGCCGGATGACGCCGGAAGAGAAGGACGCGGTGATGGACCGTTTCCGCCGGGGCGAGGTCCAGGTGCTGGTGTGTACGTCGGTGGTCGAAGTGGGCGTGGACGTGCCCAACGCCACGCTCATGACGATCGAGAGCGGAGAGCGCTTCGGCTTGGCGCAATTGCACCAATTGCGCGGGCGGATCAGCCGCGGCCGTTTCCCCGGCTTCTGCTGCGTCTATGCCCAGCCGCAGACCGAGGAGGCCCAGGAGCGGCTCAAGGCGTTCGTGACCACAAGCGACGGTTTCGAGCTGGCCGAGATCGATTTCCGCCTGCGTGGCCCCGGCGACCTGTTCGGCACCAGGCAGCACGGCCTGCCGCCGCTGCGGATTGCCGACCTGCTGCGCGACGCCGACTTGTTGGCCGAGGCCCGCCGCGATGCGCTGGCCCTGGTTGCCGCCGATCCCGGGCTGTCGCGTCCGGAGCATGCCCTGCTGCGGCGGATGACCTTGCGGCGCTACGGCAAGGCGCTGGAGTTGGGCGACGTGGGATAGGGTCGGTCGACCGCCTACCGCTGTGGCAAACCGGAGGTTGGCAGCATTGGTCGGCGAGCCCCACCACTGCTCGCCCGGAAATCAGGAGAACTGCAAAGTGCCAGGTCTTTCGCCCATTTCGCAGTTCTCCTGGGCCAGCTACCGGGCGGCGGATAGCTTGGTAAAATGAATGGGTGCGTGCGTCCAAGTCCTGATTTTTCTTGGAAACGAGGTTGCCAAGAACCATGGATCCCCTGGTGTTCGAGCCCTATTGCCGGCCGCAGGTGTGGGGCGGACGACGTTTGCAACAACAATTGAACAAGCCGCTGCCGGCCGAGGGCACATTCGGCGAGGCCTGGGAGATCAGCGCTCAATCGCTGCACGTCAGCCGCGTGGCCGAAGGGCCTCTGGCCGGCATGCGGTTGACGGAGCTATGGGCCACCCGCGCCGCGGAGCTCGTCGGAAACGCTGCGCACGCGCCAGCCGAATTCCCGCTGCTGGTGAAGTACCTCGATTGCCAGGAGCTGCTCTCGATCCAGGTCCATCCCAACGACGAGATCGCCCGGCGGCTGGGCTGCGGGCAGTTCGGCAAGACCGAGGCCTGGATCGTGATGGAGGCCGCTCCCGAGGGCCTGATCTATGCCGGTTTCCGCCCGGGAG
Source organism: Thermoguttaceae bacterium (assembly GCA_049509675.1). GTDB lineage: Bacteria > Planctomycetota > Planctomycetia > Pirellulales > Thermoguttaceae > JBEKZQ01. Next base: position 9,519 of record JBEKZQ010000090.1, read on the forward strand.
TGCAGCGCGAGGACGTCGAGCGCCGGCTCGCCGACGGCACCCTGGCCCAATGCCTGCACTCCTTTGCGCCGTGCAAGGGCGACGTGGTTTTTCTGGCGGCCGGAACGGTTCACGCCGTGGGCGGCGGTGTGCTGATGGCCGAAATCCAGCAATCCAGCGACGCCACCTTCCGCCTGTTCGACTGGAACCGCCCGGGCAGCGACGGGAAACCGCGGCCGCTGCACAAGAAGGAGGCCTTGATGTCCATCGACTGGTCGGCCGGACCGGTCGCCCCCGTCAAGCCCGGGCCATTGCAGGGGCTGGCGGCCGGCGCCGAAGGCGAGCGGTTGGTGACCTGCGATTATTTCTCCATCGATCGTTTGTACTTGCGGTCGTCTCTGGACCTGCCGCATCCGCAGCGGCTTTCCATCTGGATGGTGCCGCAAGGGGCGGCCGAGCTTGCCAGTGCGGCAACCGGCTATCGCCGCACGTTCAGCCGAGGCGCGACGGTGTTAGTGCCGGCCTCGGCCCAGGCGTTGCGTTGGACTTCCTTGCAGAACGAAACCATCTTGTTGAGAGTCGAGAGTCGAGAGTCGAGAGTCGAGAGTCGAGATTTGAGATTTGAGATTTGAGATTCGACCTGTACCATCCATGCACATCATTCTGGCGGCGCCACGGGGCTTTTGTGCCGGCGTGAATATGGCCATCGAGAGCCTGGTTTCGGCGTTGCAGGCCTTCGGTGCCCCGGTCTACGTGTACCATGAAATTGTCCACAACAAGTGGGTCGTGGAGCGGTTTCGCCAGTTGGGGGCAGTGTTCGTCAATGATCTGCTGGACGTGCCGCCGGGCGCGCATTTGCTGTACTCGGCCCACGGCGTGCCGCCGGAAGTCCGCCGCCTGGCGGCCCGGCGCGATCTGAAGGTCATCGACGCCACCTGCCCGCTGGTCACGAAGGTCCACCTCGAGGCGATCCGCTACGCCCGCGCCGGCTATACGATCGTGCTGATCGGCCACGCGGGACACGACGAGGTGACGGGCACAATGGGCGAGGCGCCCGACTCGTTTGTCCTGGTGCAAAGGTTGGAGGACGTGGACTTGCTGCGGGTCGCCGATCCCGAAAAGCTGGCCTATCTCACGCAAACGACGCTCTCCCTGCAGGATGCGCGCGAGATCATCGAGCGGCTGCGGGGTCGCTTTCCGCGTATCGTGGGGCCGGCCAACGAGGACATCTGCTTCGCCACGCAGCATCGCCAAGGGGCTGTGCGGGCCCTGGCCCCCGAGGCCCACGTGGTGCTGGTCGTCGGCAGCCTCAATAGCTCCAACAGCCGCCGGCTGGCGGAGTTGGCGCAGTCCTGCGGCGTGGCCACGCGTTTGATCGACGGCCCCGCCGACATCGACCCGACCTGGTTCTCCGGCGACGAAACGGTGCTCATCACGGCCGGCGCCAGCGCGCCGGAGAACGTGGTCCGGGAGTGCGTGGCGCTCTTGCAAAGGCGCTTCGGCGGAACCGTGCAGCCGCGTACCATCTGCGAGGAGCAGATCACTTTCCGGCTGCCAAGAGAGTTGCGGGAATCATGAAAATCAGCGACTTGGAGTTCTACCTCGTCGAGATCCCGGCGCGCGGGGATAAAGGCCTGCTCGGCGATGCCCGCGACACGGCGTCCGCCGCTGAGCGACCGGCGGCCGGTGTCCGCTCTCGGCGCAAGACGCCTGTGCCGGCTTGCCCGGAGATTCCCGCCCCGGTCCGCTCCTTGCTGGTGCGGCTATCGACCGCTTCCGGCTTGGAGGGATGGGGTGAATGCGGGTTGCCGTGGCGGCAGGGCGAGCTCCTGGCACGCCGCGACTTCCTTCTGCCGCTGCTGGCCGGACGAAGTGTCTTCGACATTGAAGAGTTGCACACCTTGCAGATGCTCGCCAGTCCGCCCTTGCGCTGCGCGCTGGAGATGGCTTGCTGGGACCTGGCGGGCCGGGCTGCCGGGCAGCCCCTGTGCCACCTGTTCGGCGGCGGATATCGACGCCGCGTGCCGATCGCCGTCCGCCTCTCGGGTCGGCGGCCGGATCACGTGGCGCAACTGGCCCGGGAACTGGCCGCCCAGGGCTTTTGCTGCCAGATCGCGGCTTCGTTGGGCCGGCCGGATCTGGACTGCGCCATGCTCCGGTTGATTCGCGACAGTGTGGGCGACCGGGTGGAACTTCGCTTCGACGCCCTGGCCCGCTACGATGCCGACGTGGCGCGCAATCTGTGCGACGACATCCAGCGCCAGCGCTTGCAGTTCCTGATCGACCCCGTGGGACGGATTGACAATCCATTCTGCCCGCTGGCGAAGGGGCAACTGGATGCGGTGGCGGCGCTGGCCCGGCAGACCGGAGTTCCGCTGGCCCTGTGGCGAGGCATCGCGACGGCCGCCGACGTGTTGGCCGCGGTCCGCGCCGGGGCGGCTTCGTTCGTCGTGGCCGATCTGGAGCGAGTGGGCGGTCTCTCGCCCGCCCGAGCTTGTGCGGCCGTCGCCGCCGCGGCCGGCATTCCGGCCCTCATGGGCGGCCGGCCCGCGCTGGGGATCGGCACCGCTGCCATGTTACACCTTGCCGCCGCCACCCCCGCCTTCTCGGCCGGCAACGAGTGCGCCTACCATGCCCTGCCCGACGACGTGCTCTGTGAACCACTCGAGATCGTGGGCGGCATGATGACCGTGCCACAAGGCCCGGGACTGGGGGTGGAAGTAGACCGGACTAAGTTGGAACGCTACTTGTCCGGCTAGCGGCTGATGGTCCCGGCCGCAAAGGATGGTAATGCAATCGCTATTGTCAAGTTGGGCGACTCAGGCCAACTCTTAACCAAGAACAAGGAATTCCAGGATTCTCTGTTGGCGCCCGGGCGGTAGATTATACTGTGAACGGTTACGGATCATTTCAAACCGCGCGAAGCGATGACCCGCGTGGAAGCCATGCACGAGGAGGTCCGGCGGGCGACCGAGCAGGCGTTGAGCCAGGTCTGACATGGTTCGCAGATAACGGCGAATGTATCGACCCCGTGGTCCCGAGTAGCGAACCGTCACGTGCCCAACCTCCTGCGCCGGGAAATCAGCCCGTACTTGTTGCAACACGCCGACAATCCCGTTCATTGGCATCCCTGGGGCGATGAGGCCTTCGCGCTGGCCCGGGAGGAGCGGAAGCCGGTATTCCTGTCGATCGGATACTCCGCCTGCCACTGGTGCCACGTGATGGCCCACGAAAGCTTTGAGAACGAGGCGATCGCCCGGTTTCTCAACGAACATTTCGTGAGCGTCAAGGTCGATCGCGAGGAACGGCCGGAGGTGGACCAGATCTACATGGAAGCGGTGCAGATGATGGTGCGCCGAGGCGGCTGGCCATTGTCGGTCTTCTTGACGCCCCAGCAACAGCCGTTCTTTGGCGGCACCTATTGGCCCGCACGGCCGCAGACCGGAATGCCGGGGTTCGAGGAGGTGCTGCGAGCCGTGGCCGAAGCATGGCGCGATCGGCCGGCGGCCGTCATGGAACAGGCCCGGCGCATGACCGACCTCTTGCAATCGCGGCGTCCGCCCGGCGACGCGAAACGCCCGCTCGCCGAGAACCCGCTCGAAGATGCCGAGATCGCCTTGGCACAGACCTTCGATCGGCAGGCGGGTGGATTCGGTCCGGCGCCGAAGTTCCCCCGGCCGGTCGACTTGAGCCTCTTGCTGCGCCGCTGGCGCCGTAGCGGCAGAGACGATCTTCTGCACATGGTGACCAGCACGCTGGACCACATGGCCGCCGGCGGGATCTACGACCAGTTGGGCGGCGGTTTCCATCGCTATAGCGTCGACGGCCGCTGGCTCGTGCCGCACTTCGAGAAAATGCTCTACGACAACGCCTTGCTGGCCGGGTGTTATCTGGACGCCTGGCAAGCCACGCGCCACCCCGAGTACGCGCGGATCGTCCGCCAGACGCTGGACTACCTGTTGCGCGACATGACCGATCCGCTGCACGGATTCTATAGTGCCGAAGACGCCGACAGCGCGGGCGAAGAAGGGAAGTTTTACGTGTGGACCCCGGAGGAGATCCAAGAGGTGCTCGGTGCGGAGAAGGCCGAAACGTTCGGCCGCGTGTACGATGTCACCGCGGCCGGCAATTTCGAGGGTCGCAGTATCCTCCATCCGTTGCATCCCGTAGATACCTGCGCGAAGATGTTGGACCGCGACGCGGGGCAACTGGCGGCCGAGCTGGCCGACGACCGGGCTCGCTTACTCGTGGCGCGGGCCCGGCGCGTCCGGCCCGGTCGCGACGACAAAGTATTGACCAGTTGGAACGGGCTGTTGATCGACTCCCTGGCCCGCGCCGGCGCGGCGCTGGACGAACCCCGCTACCGCGCCGCGGCGGCAGCCGGGGCCGATTTCCTCCTGCACCACGTGCGCGACTGGCAGGGCCGGCTGGCACACTGCTGGTGCGGCGGAGAGGCACGGCACATGGCGCTGTTGGACGACGTGGCCAGCTTGACCAACGCCCTGGTCACGCTCCGGGAAACTGAACCGCAGGCTGCCTGGCTCGCCGCGGCCACGGGGCTGGCCGACGACTTGCTACAGCGGTTCGCCGATCCGCAGCAGGGTGGCTTCTTCTACACGGCCGTCGACCACGAGCCGCTCATCGTCCGTCGCAAAGACGTTTGGGACAGTGCGGTGCCCAGCGGCAGCGGCCTGGCCGTTACCGCCCTGCTGCGACTGGCCCGGCACTCCGGCCGCAGCGAGTATCGGCGTGCAGCCGAGGAAGCGTTGCGCGACTGCATGGCCGCAATCGAAGAGCTTCCCAGCGCGTGCGGGCAACTCCTGCTGGGCTTGGACATGTTGTTACACGACGAGCGTGCTCGCCGCTGACCCCTATTCATGTAGAGTCGAGGGTCCGAAGTCGAGAGTAGGGCGGCAAGCGACCGAAGCCCCACCACAATCGCGGTTTGCTCGACCCACCCTACAAGTCCGGCCAGCCTACCCATCCTTCCTATGTTTCCTATGTAACTTGTTCGTTGTAACCCGTCTGGCGGGGCTGATATTTTTACGCATAGTCGTATTCGTCTATTCCCCATTGCCCGTTCGAAGCGTATGATTATTAAGAGAGTTCCTAAAGCACGTGGACAATGCCTGGGGGGTCTCTGGCGGGGCGACGTCATTTCCCGGTCGCCCCGCTTTGCTTTCTTGCCGCCAGCCTTTCGTTTCCGGCCGCCAGAATGCCGCTGCACAGTAGGAATTAAGGCACTGGCGAAGAATAGCTTCTGTATTTGGCCGTAAGACGGATTGCTAATCCGTCGCCGAACGGTGGACGGATTAGCAATCCGTCCTACGGGATTCCGCCAAATCCTAAGGCGCTCGGGCGGCGTTCCGCTGGCGGAAGTCGCGCGGCGTGCAGCCATAGTACTGTCCGAACACCGTCGCAAAGTACTGCGCCGAAGAGTAACCGCAGCAGGTGGCGATCTGCGTAATGGTCCGTTCGGGCCGCTCGTGCAGCAAGCGACCGGCGGTCTGCAGCCGGCACTGGTTCAGGTACTGCAGCGGCGTCATGTTGGTCAAGCGCTTGCAGTGGTGTACGAAATGGGTGACCCCCAGGCCGCAACGTTCCGCCATCCGCGGCAGCGTCCACTCCTGCCCCAGGCGCTCCAGACTGGCGGACAGATCGTTGAGGAACAGTTGCACGGTGCGGCAACTGCTGGATAGCGCGGCATCCAAGGGGACTTCGCTGTGGCGGCACATTTCCAGCACCAGCAGGAACAGTTCGTTCAAGTGCAACGTCAGCCGTGAGATGTTCTCGCCCGCGCGATCGGTCTCGACCAAGCGGGCGATCCGCTGGAAACACCGCCGCAACTCCTCGGAACCGTGCCATACCGGCTGTTCATTGTGACGGAGCATGTTGGTCAGTTGTTTCAAGTCGGCCTTCGAGAGCACCAGCCAGAGGGGCCATTTCCATGCCTGGTGTGGGCGGCGGACCTCGACGTCCAGGATCAACCAGTGCAGCCGGCCGGCGGTGACGTGCGGATTTCCCACCCGGTGCAACTGCCAGGGACGCGTGATCGTCAAATCGCCCGGCTGCAGCACAAGGTCTTGCCCGTCGACGCTGAAGGGCAGCCGCCCGCGCTCCAGCAGCGTCAGTTCGATGCCTTCATTGCGATGCCAGTCCAATCCCCAATCCTGGGGATGTTCGGCATCCCAGAAACCGACGGTCTTCACTCCCGGCAGGGCGCCGCGCGGCAGCTTTCGGCCGGGATAATGGCCGCACACCAACGCCCGTAGGCCGACGCGCTGTTGTTCCACGGCACGGGCCAGGCAGCAGCAGGTATCGGCCACGTAGGTCTGCCCGGCCTCCTTGTAGATCGCGGGCGTCTGGACCATGCGGTTCCTCCCAAAGAGTTAACCCAAGTTACGCTGTTGCGCGGGTTGGTTTGTTGTCAGTAAAGGACTTACGTTCATTTTTGGGTCAAAGTCTTCACTACATTTGAACAAGTTCGTCAAAGCGCCGCAACCGGCGGGG
>JBEKZQ010000091.1:0-15976 GCA_049509675.1 Thermoguttaceae bacterium
TCTTTGGCCTCCTTGCCACTGGGGAATGGGTTTCTCACAACCCCTCTTTTGACAAGTGAGGCCTTTTTTGTCCATATCAGCTTTCCACAAAACAACTTAGCAAAGTTCAAGTGCCATTCAGTGATGTCCCCTTTTCTGCTCCCGTGAAAATCGGTCATGGTCGCTTTCAACAGCGATGGTCGGTTGGCGTGAGGATGCACCGAGGACCGGATACATCCCCGTCGTTCCTTTGGCAGCCCTGGATGGTGCGCGAGCGGTCTTTCAACCAAGCCATAAAGCTGTCGGCCAAGTCGCCCGGGATCGGCAGGAACGTGCCCCTGAGACCGTTGACTTGACCGCCAGCCGTCCGGCCAAAAACTGCGTAGGCGTCGATCCCGGTCTTTCCGGGTTGCGCCCGGCGCAAAAGGCCCATCGCCTCTTTGTCGAACGCGATGCCCTGCCCCCGTGCAAAGAAGAGGTTCTCCAAGAGTAGGCAGCAGTCGCGGTCAAGGGTCTCCCACGCGGTCCCGCACTCGATGAGAACCTCGCGTCCTTGTACCTGAACGTTCCGCATGGCCTTTGGGGACACCAAGTCAGAAACCCATGCCCCGTGTTTGATGTGTTGCTTGCTAACGTGCTTGTAGCCGATTATATTCTCGCTCCCATCGCCGATAGGCTGCACATGCAACGGGGATTCTGAATCCTTACGGAGCTTTCGGAATCGAGGCCCGCGGAGACGTGTGGTGGCCTTCGCAAAGGTCATTACCTCGGCAAGTCGGCCAGCCCAAATCACCTTTCGCACATGCTGCTGGTTGCTCCCATTGATGCCGACGACGAATATCTTGTCAACGTTTCCGGCAGTATCGCAATGGCTCACCGTTGGCCCGAGAAATTGTCTGCGGAGCCGTGCGCGCATGCGCTTCTTGCACGGTCCGAAAAAGATCAAGTCCCCATCCACACGCCAGGGCACCTTGCAGCGAACACAATCTGGGTCACTGCTTGAGGCGACGACATAAATCCACAGTTGCGTCATCGTCCTCGCTCCTTCACTGTGGCACGTTGTCCCAGCGATCTCACGAAACCGGCAGCCGTTGCGGTGAACTCGGGCTCGACCCATCGTGGCGGCGATCGCTGAATTGAGACTCTTCCACCGAAGTCGCCGAACACCTTGCGCATCGCCGGGGAAAGGATCTTCAGTGGCTTGCCCGCGCAATCCTTGCCGTTGGCGCTTATCGTGACTGCCTCATGCAGCAAGCGGCTATTGGCCGTGCCTTTCACCAGGACAAGCGATTCCCGTTGTCGCTGGAAAACCCGGCGGTGGCGGACGTGGAAGTTGCACGAGAATAGACGGTCCAGTTCCGCCTTGGTGAACTCGGTTGCCCTGCCTGCCCGCACAACCTCGAAGAACCCCATCAGGTAGAGCGCCGGGGCGGTAGCACAGCCCCATCCGCGCAGCCCGCAGTAGAAAACGAGCAGGTCCCCGGGTTTCAGGTGTCGCAGGCCGGCCTTCGGCCCTGTCGGGTCTCCGTAGGTGAACGTCTTGAACTCCGGGTCAACGTGCATCGGCTGATCGGCCATTCGGTCCCGCATTGCTGCCGGAAAGTAGTCGATGAGCTTTCGCCCGTGCCTCCCCAGGGTGTTGCCGTAAGTCCGCTTGTCAACCGCGTGCCCATCGGGGATCGGGATGTACTCAAACGTCCCGTCCGCGAACAGCGGTCCGTGGATACCGCCGGAACCAGTGTCGATGCCGATTCGCAGTAGGACGACATTCATGTTCTGAACGCGCGGCTGCTCCCAAGCGCTAAGTGTGCCCGACTTCTTTGACTTCGGATTACGGAACCCATCCGCAAGTCCTACTGCATCAAACCGGTTCCGCGATTAGTCGCCGCGGGACATTCGGCCGTTCACGGCCCGTCGTAGGAACTGTCGAAGCAGTCCCAACAAGCATCAAGAAAGGTGGACACGCGATTGGCAACGTCGGCCAAATGGCGAATGTTGATCTGCTCAGGGGCCGAAAAGAATGGATTACCGTCTGTGTCCGCAGGATAGCGGAACTTCTGACCGAGTGGGTCCTTGCCGTCAAACTGTTTGAGAATGTCGCCGACAGCATCATCGTCTTCTCTTGAATCGCGCGGACAAAGGTGCTCTATAACCGGCCGGCACTTCTCCCATAGACTCGACAGCCGGTGCTCGCGGAAGAGTTTCGCCACTCGCTTTGACTGCCCTGTAACAGGCTCCCCATTTTCGTCACGCCCCATGATCGTCCAGCCAAGCAGAATCAGGTGCTTGAGGGCGAGTTCCAACGAATGCCGGTAAAGGAAAATGATTGGATAGATCAAGGACTCCTGTGCGGCCGGTGTCCCAACAACATGCTGGACGAGAACGTCCGCGCCGTGCTTGTAGCCGGCGGCATACACGGGCCACCGATTCCACGCTCCACCAATGGTCGTGTTGTACCACCCGTCGTCAGTCCTGTCAAACAATAGGTCGCCTTTGCGCGGCCACGGAACTTCAATTGGCATTGGGGTCTCCCATTGACCGATGCAAACGCGCATGTGCGGCGCATCGACGATTCTTCCGCCGCAGCTACCGGCCCTCCTTGTCCTGGCTGTCAGCGTCGTCCAGCTTATGCAAGAGTTCCTTTGCCCTGCTGTCGAATTCCGCCTTGTGTTTTGGGCTTATGCCTTTGTATATGCCTTTGTACTCCGCATCGTCTTTGTTGGAAGCCCCGGCCACCGCATTCGACAGCTTCTCTACATCCCCCAGGACTGACCGCAAGGTTGCGTCGTAGCTTGCGTCCGCCTTTTGCAGTCCCGCCGCCCGCGCCAACGCGGCCAAATCCGCAGTGAGCAGCGATGCTGCCACCTCCGTGCGGCGGCGCGCGGCTCCCCAGCATCGCTGAAGTAGTTCGCCGGAGAGCGACTGCGTGAAAAATGGAATCTCCGTTGCGTGCAATTCAAAGTGGAGTCGCTGCATCTCGCTTTCAAACAAGAGGATTCGCTCCTTCTTCTCCCAGATTTCCAAGGCCAGCTTATGCTTCGCCATCGCCGACACCAACAGGAAACTCAGGTCCGGCAATGCCTTGCCATCGGGTAATTCGACAAAGACCTTTACGTCGCCCCACGCCTCACCCACTACCGTCGAATAGTCCTTTTGGCCGATGCCGACTTCCGTTCTCGCCTCAAGTTTCTTAACCGCATTCAAAGCGGTCCGCGCGGATTGGGGGACTGCGCGGTAGGCTGCAATCGCGGTTTTCTGGCGCTCTTGTTCCGCACGCGATTTCTCGTCGGCGGCCCGCTTTTCTTCTTCCGCTTGGGCAAGCCGCTGTTTCTCAGCCGCCGCGCGCCGAGCCTCTTCATCGGCTTGGCGTTGCTTCTCGGCTTCTTCCGCCCGAATCTGGTCTTGGACCTTCGGGTACAGCGCCGTTCGGGATGCTTCCGCATCGGCGAGCTTCTTAGCGAACTGCTGACTGTTGATTTTGTGGTGCTCGGCTTCCTTCAGTACCTCGTCATAGGTCTTGTAAGCCGCGAGGGGATTGGATGGTTGCAGCCGGTCGGCCTCCTCAAGCCTGGCCGAGATGCGAGTGTCATTATCCGCTTCCCAATTGTCACGAGTGACCACGGACCAGACGAACCAGCCGACAGCAATGGCGCAAATGGCACCGCACACGCCCATGACGATCTTGGTTGCCGCGCTCAAGCCTGATCCCTCGTCTTCCCTGGCGGCAACTTGAGAGAGAGGCCGAGCGGGGCCTGGGTGCGCGCCATCGCCCGCGCCACGGCGAACGGCGACGGCAGCGGATGCCCCATGAGTTGGTTTCGGTGACGAGGCAGTTGATGTCGGCGTGGAGATTGCTGCGGCTACGGGGGTCGCCGCTGGCGATGGACTGGACCCAGCGGCGGGAATCGAAATTGCTCCGTTGCAGTTTGGGCACTTCGTTTTCCGGCCGGCAAGTTTGTCTTCGACCTGGAAGCCTTTATGGCACTGAGGGCAAGCGAAGCGGATCATAGCCTTTCCCCGGAGCAGTGCAGCATACCATGCGGCACATTGCGGTGATTATCCCACCAATGAGTGGTGGCGTCAAGCACCGGTGCGGCTCGCCATTTGGCCGAGGCGGCGTGCAAGCCGCCGGGACATCAATCGGAAGGTGTCGTGCCTGGAAGCCGCATGGTGGCGCGTGGGGAGATGACGCCACGGAGCTACCCTTTCAACAACGGGGCTGTGAAGCGGTGGACGAAGATGCCTGGCAAGCTAAGGGTCGGCGGAGGGCCGCCGGTTGGGGATGGACCTGCCCGAAACGGCATTGCCCGGCGCAGAAACAGCCCCCCATCTATCACACTATTAGCGCCGTCTTGGCACCATCCCGTCACCCTGGCGGTGGGTTGGGCATGTCGGCGGAGCAGGGCCGTTGCGACCTCGCCGGAAAGCGGCAGAGTTGTTATTGCGTTGCCGGCAAGGTTTCAGCCTGCCCTTATCAGGGCTGCCGTTGCCTTGGACCCTTCCTCCCGATAACTGGCATCAGGAACGTCTTGCTCCCCCACCCCTCGCTTGCAGTCTGGACGAAAGTGGCTATGCTTGTGGGAATGAGTATGACTACCTCTGACTTGATCGCTCTTCTGGGAGCGGCAATCGGACTGCTGGCGGCGGTGTACGCGGGTTACGTGTGGCGCGAAGCTCAAAGGACAAACTTGCTAGCCCTGCACGTCAACCGCTTGGACGTGTTTCGGGCATTTAACAGTCTGAGGCAGGCAGTTCAAGAGCAAGGAGCCAATATCGAGGAACAGCGCGTAGCTATGTTCCTCAACCCCTCTCAGGAAGCGAAATTCTACTTCTCAAAAGAGGGAGCGGAAAAGGGGACATCACTGATTTCCCTCTCCTCTTCGTTGATGACGTTCATCAATCCTCCCCATTTTGCCAATATCAGTGATGTCCCCTTTTCTGCTCCCCTTTTCTGCTCCCTTTTCTGCTCCCCCTTTTCTGCTCTGCCGTGTCGTGGGAGCCGAAGATCCCGATCGCCTGCTACTCGTCGAACTTCTTCCTCGAACCGCTCGGTTCCCATCGGGCCGCTGATCCGATCTCCCGGATGCTCCCGATCCTCGTAGCCGGAGTAGTGAACCATGTAGGCCCGCTTCGGCCGCCACTTGTCCACGAGCCGCAGGTTGCCCAGCACCGACTGGTGCCAGGTCCATTCGGCCGGGTGCCAGGTGTTGGCGTCCAGGAACATCACGTCGGCGTCGAAGAGTAACGGGGCGTCCTCCTCGGGGACGTGGAGGAAGTCGCCCGTGATGACCACCTTCCGGCCGCCGTGCTGGACGACGAACCCGAGGGCGCCGGGGGCCTTGGGACCGTGATCCACGGCGAACGGCGCAACAGTGAGGTCGCCCAGCGTGACGACGATGCCCGGCCGTAACGGCCGGAAGTCGCTCCGCTCGGCCAAGTAGCGGTGGACGCGGCCCGGGCCGTTCTCCCAGCACTCCTGGCTGGCGTAGATTGGCAACGGGCGGGGCTGGTCCGCGCGGCCGCTCCGCAGCAGACACATCGACAGCCAGTCGAGCTGGGCGAAATGATCGAAGTGCGGCTGGGTGAGCAGGACATCGTGTACGACGTGGACGCCGTAGCTGTGCTCGAACTCCAACAGCGACGGCACCACGCCCATGCCGCAGTCGATGAGCGTGTGCCGGACGACGTGGCCATCCTGTCGCTGGACCAGTGAATAGGAGACGTTGGCCTGGCGGTATGGATCACCGGCTCGGCCTTCGTTGGCACGCGGGCTGTCCAGGCCGAACTCAATCCCAAAGGCGGCTTGGATGCCGTTGACCCGCAGCAGAAGCTCCGTCATGGTTCCAACTCCGCCGCAAAGGTGCCCAGATCGGGCTTCTCCACCGACACGTAGTCCGCGTACTGCATGCTGACAGAGATGCTGTGGTCCCCGGCGTTGAAGTTAATGATCTCGTTCGCGCCCAGCCGCTCGTCGCAGAGCGTGGGCAGGCCGAAGAGGCTGCCGAAGGGCGGGATCGAGCCGGGCGTGAGGCCCGTCAGCTCCTGCACTTCCTCTCTTCTGTCTTCACCAGCCGTTGCGATGCGTGTCGGCCAAACAGGGCTATTGCCCCGGCGTCAGTGTTATGCCGACCCTCGGGTTCCTGACAAACACACGATGCAGACGTACGTCGGTCAGTCCTGCGTCAACATCTTCCTTGTCGGCAAGGCGAAGCTCGCGGGTCTGGGCCAACATCTCAGTCAGGAAGGCTTCGCCGCCCTGGCCAATGTCGGCGATGGACTTCGCCCCGCCTCCCGGCGTGTACTCAACGCTGTCCAACCTGGCAGCGCGGGCGCCGGGCGATTGGTTGGCGAACCACTCGCCGCTGCCATGGCATCCTAGCGCGAGCACCTTGGTCTGAGGGTTTCCACCTTTGACGACCAGAGCGGGAACTCCTTCGTCGCCGCCTACCTGCGTGAAGCAGACCCCCAGGAAGCTCACCCGACCACGGAAACCGTCGATCTCCAGGCCCGGCTCGCCGCGTTTGCGGGGATGGGCTACGTTGGAACCGTGCAGCGTGAACTCCCCCTGGCCGGTCAGCCGCAGGAAACGTGGCTTGCTGCCGGTCTCGTACCAGATGTCGCGAGCCAGCAACCGGCCACCGTCCACGATGTCGTAGCTCAAGTGGTTATCGCTGGAGGCGCCGCTCAGGATGACGACGCGGCCTTCGGTCGGCTGGCCCTGCCGGAGCCGTGGACCGCCGACCACCTTCACGCCGATCTTGTTCCCCCCGTGCCCGCAATCCCGCAGTTGCACTTGCGCCCGCTCCACGCCGTTGACCAGGTAGCCCACTTCCGTGGCGCCGTCCACTTGGACCTGGTCGAAGAACACTCGCCCGCCGGGCTGATCGCACCCGTCGATCGCCAGGGCGTCGGCCTTACCGGAGCCGACCAGCACCAGATCCCGAAGCGTTGCACGGCTGGGGCCAACCAGCCTCACGATGGGGCCGCTACCGTCGCCGGTCCACTGCAACTGCGTGTTGTAGGGGATGCCCTCGCCGACCAACTGCACGTCGCAACCGGCCGGGATGGTGAGCGTGCGGTTGATCGGGTACTGGCCCACGCCGAAGTGAATGATCGGCCGCTGGCCTGTGAGTTTCGCAGCGGCGTCGATGATTGCCTGGATGGCGGCGGCATCCGATCCCGGACGCACCGCGAAAACCTTCCTGGACAATCGGGAAGGCGTGCCTGGCAGCGCGGGAATTGCAACCTGGAGTTGTTCCCGGCTGACAGTCCGGTCGGCCATCGCGATCGAACCCGCCTTGAAACTGATCGGCTTCGCCACGGTGAACGTGTTCCCCGCCGAGATGACGTGGGCGTTCTGGCCGACAGCCACGGGCCCCTCGGTCACCTCGACCCGGCTGGCGATCGTGTTGTCCAGCAGGAAGACTGGTCCCAGGTTGCCCACGCGGATGGCCTGCGTGTCGGCCGTGTCGATGATCTGGTTGTCCTGGAAAGTCAGTTGTGCCCCGGCGCCAATGCCAGCGGCCACGAAGAACGCCTTCGAGCCCGCCGACGTGTTGTGGCGGAAGCTGAAGTAGCCGGTGTTGCCGATGGCGATGTCGGCCTCGGTCGAGCGGCGGAAGATGCTCTTGTACACATGGAAGTTCCCAGCCCCGTAGCCGTTCGTTGCACCCACGCGGCAGTCCTCGAACAGGCAATACCACATCCACCAGTCCAGCGAATTGAAGTTCTGGATGCTAACACCCGCCTTCGAGCAGCGGAGGAACCTGCACCGCTGCACCGAGGTCTCGGCGATGCCCGCCTTGGCTGGGTCGCCCGCCTCGATGCCGAAGCCCACGTCGCGGAAGACCATGTCGGCGATCTCGTTGGCGGTGACGAACTCCGGCCCGTGGCGGATGGCCGTCTTGGCCTTGCCCCGGCCGTCGAAGGTCATGCGGCCCAGCTTGCTATACCAAGCGCCGTAGTCGAACATCACGCCGTCCGCCGAACCGTCCCACATGAGGATCGCCTTGTCCGGGGCCTCGCCCTGGATGTTCAGCCCGATGGCCTCGCGTCCGGGCTTACGGGGCAGTGTCAGCGTGCGGGTGATGCGGTACGTGCCTGCGGGCAGGTAGACCGCCCGAGTCTGGCCCTTTTCATCCCGCAAGGCGTCGAGGGCCCTCTGGATCGCCACGGTGTCATCGGCTTTGCCGTCGCCGATAGCCTGGAAGTCCCGCTTCACGTCGGCCCAGCCCTCAAACGGGCCAACGCACTCTTCAGCCTGCGCAAGCGTGCCGAGAACTCCAAGCAGCGCGGCCAGCAGCAAACCAATATCATAGGTACGGTATCTGCCGTCGATCTTCATTTCATCTGCTCTCCACCAGTGCTCTGCCGTAATCGCCTGGCTGACGCCCGGCTCCGATTGTCGGCCTGTCACATACTGATGATCGTATCCGCAGCACAGGCCGACTGCAACTTTCCCACCGACAACGCGATCAGGCGTCAGCACTCATGCCCAAGGTTACGTGGGCCTCTTGCGCCAACACATCAAGAAGGAGGACTCAAGGGCGACATTGTCGAGGCAGGATGGCGCTAGCGGCTTGCTGTTCCGCCGCCCAGTTCGACAGGCCACATGGAGCGGCTGCAACCAATGTGCGATGGAGGCTGGACGATCGAGCGAATTTCGTCGGGCAGCGGCTCCGCCTTCGGCAGCCCGTCCCGCGTCCGCAACGTGAAGCCGGTCCCCCGCTGTTGGAAATCCACGCCGACGAGCGCCGAATGGACGTCCTCCCCGAACCGCTCCCGCCACTCAACAAGCGTGTTGTCGGGGTTCCAGCTATGCCGCATGGTCGGTGTCCAACTCGTGTCGGCATAGACATTGTAGTCCGAATGGTTGGACGTGACCATGCGCGTGTACGGGGCTGCATCGCGGCAGCCCATGAAGAGCGTCAGGTCGCAGCCCCGCGTCAACGTGTCGGCCGTCACATAGTTTCGCACAAGGAGGTTGTTCTGCACGCGGACATTCTCCAACGGCCAGTCGTCGCCGCGAGGCATGCAGATAATGCCGCTTTCGTTGCAGGCCACGGTGTTGTGGACGATCCATGTGTTCTGCGAACCGGAGATGTAGATCCCCCGGCCGCGATTGGCATAGACCAGGTTGTCGGCGATGATCCCGCCCTTCTTATTGATCTCGAAAAAGATGCCCGCACCGTCGTTGTGATGGCAGACGTTGCCGAGGATGCGGATGTCGCCGTTTTCGGAGTCGAACCAAATGCCGTCCGAGGCGATGTTGTAGGCGGCCTCGCAGTTCCGCACGGTGCAGCGGAGATTGGCAGGGATGCACTTCATGCCCCCGCAGTGCCAACCGGCGTGGAACCGGCGGTAGTTGTTGAACAACAGGCTGCAGCGCTCGACCAGGCAGTCCTGGCACTCACCCATCCCCAGGCCCGTGTTGCCGTTGCAGGACAGGTCGCAGTTGCGGAGGGTACAGTCTCGGCACCTCCCCATGCTCAGGCCGCAGAAATCGCTCAGATGGAAACGGCAATCCTCCACGGTCACCCGCTCGCAGTTGCCAATGGAGACCATCGACCACTGCCCGCCCGGCTGGCGGTTGTGGCGGAACTCCAGGCCCCGGAGGACAACGTCGTGGACCTTCTCGGCCGTGAGCAGGAAGCCGCGAACGCCGACCTCAATACTGAACCAGCCCGGCTCGCCCGCCATTTTCAGATACAGGGTCTGGTCGGCCGGATCGAAGAAGAACGAATCCTGGACCAGGTCGTCCACACCCCGGCCGATGGTCGCCAGTTGCAGACAGTCCTCGTTCTTGTAGATCGGGTCGGCGCCGATTCGCTGGAGCGGCCTGTCGTCGTTCACGAAAACCTGCGATACCCAGCGTCGGGACTTGTCCTGGTAGCAGCCCTGAAATCGCGCATCGGTGAAGTACGGCTCGTCGAGCGGGATCTTCCACACGTCGGCGAACGCATTGGGATAGGGTTCCTTGCGCCCGGTCTTCCCGGCAAGCCGGGTCCATGGGCCACGGACCACCTCCGAACCCTTGACCACGACGCGACTGCCGGGTGCAGCGGCCAGCGTGATCGGTTGACCCGGTTCGCCGGAGACCTTTACGTCGATATTCTCGCGGTACACGCCCGAGTGGACCAGGACCGTGTCGCCCGGCTTCAGTTCCTTGGCCGCCGCCGCCCGCGCGATCGTTTTCCATGGGGCCGCTTCGGTCCCTGGATTGCTGTCCGCAGCCGTTCGCACGGCCTGGGCCACGTGGTAGGTGGCGGCCGAAACGTCGCCTCTGCTGAGGATCGCCGCTGTAAGGTGGGCAAAGCCCACGAAGAAACTCGTCCGTCGGCGCCAACGGTGCTTCACGATCATGGATTCCTCTCCCGCGCAGTCAACTCATACAACTCCACGTCGTCGAACCAAGCCGCGTCGTCTGCCGTTCTCTGGCCACCAACGCCCAGCAGGATCAACAGCCGTCCAACTCCCTCCGGCACTTCCACCACCCCGAACAGTTCCTGCCATTTGTCCGACGCAGGCTCGCAATAGAAGAGCCGATCCTGGTTCTCGGCGGTCCATCGGCCCTCCGCCATCTGCCAGCGGACCCGCAGCCATGTGTTGCCGTTGCCATGCGTCTTGCACACGGCCCGAACGGCGTAGCGCTGACCCGGGGCCGCCTTGTACGTCTGGAGAAAGCAGCCGTCCGCAACGTGGGTCGCCTTGGCAGAGCCTTTGCCCGCAGCCCCAGCTTCCCGATCCCAGGTGAAGGTTCCCTTCGAGTCCTCTCGTTGCCAGGCACTCCAACCGGCAGGCGGGCCGCCCTCGCGCCATCGTTGTTCGGCGCCATCCCGCGACTTGGCTGTGGGCGAACCGAAGTCGCCGTTGCGGGTCAGGTTCAGCAACTTTCCGGCCACTCTTGCTCGCGCCATTTCCGTCCGGGCGTAATCCAGCGGATCGCGGGCATATCGGAGTGCCTGCTCGGAGCCGGGGAGCGCTTCGGGCCAGCTCTTCTGTTGGACGCCCTTGTTCGGCGTCG
This sequence comes from Thermoguttaceae bacterium, assembly GCA_049509675.1. GTDB lineage: Bacteria > Planctomycetota > Planctomycetia > Pirellulales > Thermoguttaceae > JBEKZQ01. The sequence continues at coordinate 11,003 of JBEKZQ010000091.1, forward strand.
GCCACCAACGGAACCGCTCGCCGTAGACCCACACATACTCGTCGGCGGCAGAAAGCGCTGCTGACGTGTTGGCACGCAGACGCTCGACACGCGGACCGCCCAGGCCGTCGATGTACCAGGGCGAGTCCTTGAGATTCCAGTAGGCGTCGAGGTAAATGCCGTAGCTCACCTGGACTTGGGCACGGTACTTGGGCCGGTTCTCGCGTGAAACCAATTCCTGGCAAGTCCCCTTGATCTGCGTGGCTGATTCCAGGAATTGTTCACGGCTGTTGTAGAGATAGGCCGATTCGCAGCCATCGACGAGCGTTACCGTGGGCGGCACCACGTCGAGCCAACCATCGATCATCGCCGGATATAGCCCGTAGCCTTGTGCCGCCAAGGCGGGCTTCGGATCGGCCCGGCCGGTCGCTGTCGCGCAGACGCTGTTCATGAAGTAGCAGAAGATCGTGATCCCCGGGTACTCCTCAACGGCGGCCTGCATCACCTGGCGGCCCCGCTGGCGGGCCTTCGCCGCATACTCGTTGAACGTGTGCTCGTTCCGCTGTGGCTGGGCGGCGTAGCTGAACTGCGAGTGCGGCGGCGTGTACGGTTCGGGGTCGAAGAGCAGTCCCTTTACGCCTGAGTGTTTGACGAACCAGGCAGCGATCCGCCAATGCTCGATGATCCGCTGCCAGCCCTCATCGTCGAACCAGTCGATGTTCCCCGGGTTGGCCCCGATGGAGACAAAGTTGTCGGTGAAGCGGGTGAACTTGCAGGAACGGAGCTGATCGACGCTCGCCTGGAACCACTCCCGTTGCCACTTTTCGTTGGCGAAAGTCTCACGAAGCAAGCATGGTTTGCCATCGGTCGTGCGGCCGGTCACCTCAAGTACCACGCCGTCGAATGGTCGCTTCTCCATCTCGGCCAGGTGCTTCACAAGTTGCTCGGCGTCCGGGTGATCCCAGCCGGTGGCGATGAGCTTCTTGCGGATGCGCACGTCGGGCGGCTCGGCCCGGAGGGAATTGCCCCCCAGAAAGCTCCTCCCGCCGTTGAGCGCCTGCCAGTGGTAGCCGTCGCTGCTGCGAGCCAGGTGCAAGCCGTCTTCTCCGTTGCCGACGAAATAGAAGAAAAGGAGGCAGTCTTCGGACGACGCAGACCTGGTCGAGGTCACGCCCACGAGATTCTCCAAGATCCGCTGCTTCACTTGTTCGCCTTGTACGGCAACTCCCTTGCCGTTGAAGTGGACGCCGTCCCCGGACCAGTATTCGGGATGGTCCTTCACCAGCCCGTAGAGATCGTTCACGGTAATCGAATCGCCGATCAAAAGCACTCGGGGCAGCTTGGTGCCGTTGGCGTCGGGAATCCAGACGTTGCACCACTCGATTGCCTCTCGGGAGAGGTGCGGCTCTTCGGCGTGGATTGCCGCCGTAACCATGATTGCCGTCGTTGCCGCCAAACAGCAGTGAAATAGGCACTTCATTCTTGAATCTTCCTCATGGTTGTGGGTGTGCATGATCCCGCGATCGCACGCGAGGGCAACGGTCTCATTCTATCGCGCGACGACCGGCGGAGCTATAATCGGCTGGTCAACACCCCGCTGTACACCAGCTTCCATGTGGAGCCCTCCAATGAGGACGTTTCCATCTCCTGAAAGGATCATCTTGTTGATTCTTCTCTCCTTCATCCTCGATGCGCTCGTGTCGGTCTCCCGTGCCGACGAGGCTACGCCGCCGATCGTTGGGGCTAACACGGCGCCGCGTGTTCTCGTAGCGTACTACTCGCTTACCGGCAACACGGACAAGATGGCTCGCGGCGTTGCCGAGGGGGTTGGCCGCGTACCAGGCGTGATCGCCGTCGTCAAACAGGTTGGCGAGGTCAGCAAACAGGACTTGGAGGCGGCGGACGGCATCATCCTGGGCTGCCCGACCTACTACGCCAATATCCCCGGCAAGATGAAGGTCGTCATCGACGATTGGTCGTGGAAAATGAAAGTTGACTTCACGGACAAGGTCGGTGGGGCATTTTCCACCGGCGGCGGGCAGGTGGGAGGTAAGGAACACGTCGTTACCAGCCTCCTGCTCTTCATGTTGAGCAACCGGATGATCGTTGCTGGCCCGCTCTATCGGAACGACAAGACCGGCAGCGTCTGGGGCGAACCGGGGTCATCGGCGATGACAGGTCCGCTCGATCCCGGCGTGAGCGAGCAGGAATTGGATGGCGCCCGCCGCCTGGGAGAGCGGATCGCAAGGATTGTTCACAAAGTGAAGGCACGCTGACCACAACAGGAGTTACAGCTACAGGAGAACTGCTCTATCAGGAAAGACTGATGGAGTAGACAGGTGACAGGCTGAATTCTTGTGTGAGGCCGGGCAATGGACCTCGTGAAGGAGGAGGAGGAACCAAAATGCACCAGAAACCAGCGATGGCGATGGCTGCCTGCTCATGGCGGCGGCGATGCTCGTCGGCCAAGTCCAGGCCGCACCCGGCGGCGAAGCGCGGGTAGCGCGGATGTTCGCGGACAACATGGTCCTGCAGCGCGAGATGCCGGTCCCGGTCTGGGGCTGGGTGGCGCCGGGAACCGCCGTGGAAATCCGTTTCGCTGGACAGACCAAGCAAGGCACGGCCGGTCCGGACGGCCGCTGGCAGGTGGTTCTTGACCAGTTGCCGGCCAGTAACGAAGGCCGCAACCTCGACATCCGGATCGGAGACGAGTCGTTCAGCATCAGGAATGTGTTGGTGGGGGAAGTCTGGATCGCGTCCGGGCAGTCCAACATCGACACCAGCGGCCCGGACGAGGATACCGGCCTGTACCCGCTCTACGTCTCCCCCAAGCCGGAAACGGAACTGCCCGAGGTGCGGATCATGCGTCACGGCCTGACCCGATCATCGGAGCCGCTTGCGGACCTGCCGGAGGAAGCGGTGACGTTCCAGCGGGGCAATACGCTCTGGTCCAACCTGTGGTCAACCATTCGCCGATAAGCCGATCGTATTCGATCCGACTGGCCTTCGTACCGTGAGGGCCGAGATAGAAATCTCGGCCGTAGAGAGTGACAACCGCCTACCCCGATGCTCGGTGCTTGCGATATTTTCGAGTTGGTGGGAGAAAACGGTCTGTGAATCTGGGCATGTGCGATCCTTTCCTATCTTGCCAGTAAACGGTATGTACCGTTTATCGCCAGGAAAACGAACCGCACTGCCGACCGCCGGCAGGTATCCTAACTCCAGGATTCGGTTGAACTTACGTCAGTCGAGGTAACTGGATACCAGTTGAACTTTTCGTCCACGCCGTCGAGGGGTGGGAAGAGGATACGAAACGGCTGGTGATGGCGGCATAAATGAGGACGCGCCATCCGTGAAGATGGCTCGTCTGGTTTCAATGGTCAATGAAGTGCAACGCCCTGCACCGCTCGCCGCCGTCGCCAAGCGTAGGCGGCAAGACTGATGCCGCCGACACCGAGAAGGACAAAGCTGGATGGTTCTGGTTCGGGGACAGCGTAGGCAGAAACCGAGTAGAGGTTCAGAGAGCTATCTCCCGCCCCAAAACCCGCACTTGTGGCATCATATAGCATAAACCTCGTGTACCAAGCCTTGGTCGGATCGAGCTGCGATTGTCCAAGGATGTCACCTGTAGCATTCAGACCGTCGTAGAGTGTGGCAACACCAGACGGCGCAATCTCTATTGACCACCCTAACTTCGGGCTGTCAGAAGTGTATTGGATCCCGGGAAGAAGGTTGCTACCCGACTGAAAATCCGTTAGCAAATCTACGGTTCCGACAGGGGGACTTTCAAGCCAGGAGTGACTTGGGTCGGAAATTGGGCTGCCGTCACCCCAATTTGATTGTTGATACGTTGGAAGGTTATCTCCGTCTGTTATTTGAAAGAAGTAGCGGTTTACGTGGCTTTCAGTAACATGTGCCTTCCACGTGAAGTTCTCGATATAGGTGTTGCCATCGTTCAAGTTGTATTTGCTTCGCACCCAGATAACGGCACCATAGCTGTAGCCGGTGTAGGGACCCCATGCCCTAGCCTGAAGGTATCCGTCCGTGTCGCCTGCGTCGTATACCGGCTGGGAGAAGGTCCATGCCCAACTGCCGGGATCGTTAGCGTCCCAAGACGTCGGTCGCCCACCAACGCTCCACAAGCTCGTGTTAACTGGCCCGGACTCAAAATCGTCGGAGAAGCCCAATGTCTCGGCGACGGAATTGACGCTGCCAAGAACGCCAATTACAAGAAAGCCGACCAACCCAAGAATGAACCTTCTCATCTTATGCTTCCTTTGATTTAGCGTGACCCCGCCGCCCCCGATGGCGAGACGGGAACACCCCGCCTGTGAAACCTTGGGGAACTGATCGCAGTCAACCAACCAATTCTTGAAAATGGAGAAGATAGAAAACTCCCCGCTCTTATACTCTCCGCTGCTTCTCCCGTCAATTCGCCTATTCAGGCTAGCCTGAATAGGCGATGGTCGCTTGGGGGGGCGGACATCCCAGCCAAGTAGCAGCGTGGAAATCGCTCAGAATAAGGCGAAAGAAGATGCTAGGACTCGTCCCAACTAATCGAAGATCACGCCGCTTTTCGCCTGGAACGCGGCGACATCAGCCTCGGCAATGCGGGCTGATCCTGCTGGGCATCGGCAAGGTATTCGCGGAAAACCCGCGATACCAACCCGGCACGACTTTCGACACCGAGCTTCCCGTAAAGATGCCTCAAGTGGGCATGAACCGTATGCAGAGAGATTTCAAGTCGGGCGGCGATGGTCTTTTCGTGCTGGTCCTCGCACACCAGCGTCACGATCTGAAGTTCACGCTCCGTGACTTCCAAGCGGCGGGCAATCCTCAGCCATTGCTCATCGGTCAGAAGCGGGTCCAGAGGGGAATGGCACTGCGCCTTGATTTGATTGGACTTACGACGACGAAGTTCAGCAGGCAAGTGAGCGCGGCGGCGCAGACGTTGAGCGGCGAAGGCAGCGCGGAGAGTTGTGCAGCCGCCCCGCA
>JBEKZQ010000092.1:0-25136 GCA_049509675.1 Thermoguttaceae bacterium
GGTGACCATCTATTATGGCGCCTCGGACAGCGTGATCTGCGTCGCCAGCTTCTCGATCGTGGAGATCCTGGCGATGCTGGCTTGACGCCTTTCGCGCCGTGACCAGCTTCGTGTTCACCAGTATGCTGAGACTCCATTCCTTACTGTCTCGCAACCTGGTTCACGTCAGCACCTGGACCGGAATTCGTACTTCCCGGAGCCGATTTCCACCACGACAACGGACGGCCCGCGGCCCACTACTTTCAGGTCGGCCACCTGTTCGAGCGGCTTGCCTCCTTCGGTGACCGATGCAGGTTCCTTCGCTGGGACATGCACCGTCGCGGTGGTGTTGGCGGGAATCCGGACATTCCAGACGAACCGGCCGTTCTCGATCTTCCAGTCGCTGCCGATGCGACCGTGCGGGGAATCGTAGTAGCCCCGGGCCCAGGTGAGATTCCCGCCCGGTTCGGGCTTGAGAAGAAGCTTGCCAAAGCCAGGTTCGGCCGCGTCGATCCCCAACACGTTCCGATAGAACCATTCCGTGCAAGTGCCGAGGTTGGCGTGGTTGAACGAGTTCATGCCATCCGGGTGATAGCCCTTCTCCGTCTTGGCGTCCCAGCGTTCCCACATGCTGGCAGCGCCCATTTTGAGAAAGTAGCCCCACGAAGGGAAGGTAGTCTTTGCCAGCAGACGATAAGCGGCATCCGTCCGCCCCGCCTTGCTCAACGCCGGCAGAAGCAGGTGCGTCGTGACCATCCCGGTGGAAAGGTGGCCACCCCTCTTCTCGATGGCTGCGATCAACTTGTCTGCCGCTTGACGGGCTTGTTCCGGCTCCAGCAGATCATAGGCAAGCGCCAGCGCGTATCCGCCTTGCGAGTCGCTTCCGATGGTTCCGTCCGCAGCGATGAACTTCTTCTGAAAAGCCCCGCGGACGGACCTGTGCAAATCCGCGAAGGCCGCCGCATCCTGAGTCTTGCCCAAGGCACGCGCCATTTCCGCCATGACCTCCGCGCAGCGGGCGTACAGCGCGGTGCCGATCAACTCCTTGGGTGTCGAAATGTCCGGGGCCAGCCAGTCACCCAAGCCGGCAGGCCGGACCACGAACGCTTTCGATTGCCGCTTGTAAGTCTCAAGGTGCCCGGCGATTTCATGGTAGTACCGCGCGGCCAGGCGGGTGTCGCCATACACGAAATACATCGTCCACGGAATGAGGACGCCGCTGTCCGCCCATCCCGGCGACCACGGGAAGCGGTGAACATCGGGTGAGATCATCGAAAATGCCCCGTCTGGCAAGCGCGCATCGACCATGTCTGCCGTCCATTTCGTCAAGAGCGTGGCGGCATCCTGTTCGTACAGCGTACTGGCGACTACCTCGTGATAGTCCATCCAGCCCATCCGTTCGTCGCGCTGCGGACAGTCCGTTGGCAACTCGACAAGGTTCGCCCTGATCGTGCAGCGCTGGTTCGCCGCCGTTTGCGTCATGATCGCATCGGAGCATTCGAAATTGCCGGTCAGCGGCAGGGCCGAACCGACGATGATTCCCGTCAGTGTTTCCGGACCGGCGGTCTCCGGCAGGCCCTCCACCTCGACATACCGGAACCCGTGATAGGTGAAACGAGGCTCCCAAGTCTCCCCGCGCACGCCCTTGCAGATGTAAGTGTCCGTGGCACGGGCGGCGCGCAGATTTCTCCGGTAAACCGTTCCATCCGGATTCAACATCTCGCCGAATCGCATGACGATTCTCGTTGCGGACGGCGCCCCGATTCGCAAACGGGTCCAACCGGAAAAATTGCGACCGTAATCGTATACGGCGAGTCCGGGTTTGGGGTGTGTTACCGCGACCGTCCTGATTTCGCCGGTCCGCCGGACGGGTGCGCCCGGATTGGCCTGGATCGCGGGATGCACCGTGGCGCCAAGGTCTACCGGTTTCCAATCGGCGTCGTCAAATACAGGTTCGTCCCATCCCCTGATCTCCCTCCGAGCGTCGTAGGTCTCTCCGGCATAAATGTCGGCTTCCAGGACCGGTCCAAAGGCCCCTTTCCAACTTTCGTCGCTGGCAATCACTCGACTGCTGCCGTCCGCGAAAAAGAGGTGAAGCTGCGCCAGCAGCCGCGTCTGCCTGCCGTAGATGTTCTGTCCGACAATGCTCAAGTGCCCCCGATACCAGCCGTCGCCCAAAATCGCGCCAAGCACGTTGGCGCCGGGCTTGAGGCGGGCGGTCACGTCATAGGCACGGTAATAGACCCGCTTGTTGAAATCGGTCCAACCCGGCGAAAGATAATCCTCTCCCACCTTGCCGCCGTTCAGATGCGGCTCCGCCACGCCGAGACTCGTTATGTAGAGCACCGCCCTTGCCGGGATCTTTTCCAGCGTGAACTCCTTTCTCAAATAGGTTGCGGGGAGGAACTTCTCCTTCCCGTTTCCCGGACCCGAACTTTGCGCGTCATCGCGTCCGATCCACTTCGCCTTCCACTCGGCCTGGTTCGCAAAGCCCATGGACCATGAGGCCGGTTCGCTTGAAACCGCCAACCCGCCGTTGGCGTCCCGGACTTTGACCTTCCAGTAGGCTGGTTGATGGGGTGCGAGCGGTTTTCCCGAGTACTCGATCTGTGTTGACCGATCCAAATCCACCTGGCCACTGTCCCAGAGATCGCCTTTGTCCTGCCTCAGCAGCTCCGGACTTGACGCCACGAGCACCTGATACGCCGTCTGGATTTCGCCGCGGCGGTCGGACTGGATGACCCAACTCAGCCGCGGCGAGCGGGCGTCGATTCCCAGGGGATTCGTTCGGTATTCGCATCGCAACTCTTTGACTTCCGCGGCATTCAAGATGACGCCGCCACAGAACACGCTCAAGACCGCCGCCAGCGTCATTTGTCTGCTCATGGTTGTTATCCTCATCCGGAGTTTCCTGTTTGGACTACGCTCGGACTCGCTGCGAAGCAGCAACCGTCTCCCCATGTTAGCAAAAAGGAAGACGACCCGCGACATCCGGGAGGAAAGGCTACCCCCGCAGGTGCTATCGAACCTTCTCTGGGCGGCGTTCGGCGTGAACCGGCAAGCCGGACCGTTCGGACAGCCGGGAAGGACCGCCGCCTCGGCCAGCAACTCGCAAGAGATCGATCTCTATGTCGCCCTGCCTGAGGGCATCTATCTTTACGAGGCGGCGGCGCACCGCCTGGCTCCGGTCGTCGCCGGGGACCTGCGCACGAAAGCAGGCGGGCGCGGTCGTCGGGGTTCCCCGGCAAAGGCCCCGGCGCCCCTCGTCTTCGTGGCGGACGTCGCCCGGTACGCCCAGGCGCGGCTGCAAGAGCCGGGCTTGAAGGATCCGGAGATCCAAAAGTCCTACTACGACGTGGCTGTCGGGCTGATTGCGGGGAACGTCTATCTGTTCGCTGCCTCCCAGGGTCTGGCGGCCTGGTTCCACAATTGTAACAAGCCGGAACTGGCCGCCGTGCTGAAACTCCGGCCCGAACAGCGCGTGCTGTTCGCCCAGACCGTGGGCTATCCGGCGAGGGGCTGAGAAGGATTTCGGGGCAGCAGGGCCGTCGGTCAGTCGTCGTCCCTCGCGATACCCGCGCCGGACGAGCGGAGGACGGGCGTCTCCGGCTTGCCCCAATCGGCGATAATGCACTGTATCCTGGTTGACTGTTTCCGAAGGGATGCCGCCGATGATCATCAGCGCGAGCCGAAGGATGGACATTCCCGCTTTCTATGCGGAGTGGATGGCTCGTCGCCTCAAGGAAGGGTACGGCCGGCAAGAAGATCGTCTTTCTGGTACAGCCACCTTTCCAGGGCGGCTTTACTATCGGGATCGTCAGCCACCTTGCCGAAGTAGTGGAGCTTCTTCCGTACCTTTTTGACCCAGTACCCCCGCTGGGGCCGAAACAACGGGAAGTCTGGCCGCGGTTTCCTGTTTTTGGTAGGCTTGGACATGGCGTTTTCCTTTGGGGGTGGGTATCGGGTGTACTAGCGGGTGTACAAGTTTCACAACCGATCATGCCACAACCCCTGAAAACGTCAATAATCCCCGGGAAAAACGGGGTTTTGGATGGGTGGCCGAGTGGTCTAAGGCGGCAGTCTTGAAAACTGCTGTAGGCGAGAGTCTACCGGGGGTTCGAATCCCTCCCCATCCGCTAAGTCCTTTCGCTGCAAGTAGTTGCGTATCGCATGGGGGAGGAGACAAAGGGGACAGGCGCATATACTGGAGAATCTGCGTAAACTAGACTCGCGAACAATGTCCCAGAGTACCCATTATATGCGCCTGTCCCATTTGTCCTGCCTGGAAACTGCGGCAGCGGGTGCGGACCAGTTGTGCTTTCTTGCCCGATCTGGTCGATCGCGCCGCCGCCCCCACACTAGCGCGAAGCGCCAGCAAGGGATCCGCGCCGTGGCTCGACCCTCGCTAGCGCTTCGGGCTAGTGCCGCTCGTGATCGCCCCAGGATGCTGTTGTTGGCGGTTGTCGTTGGCCTGCTCGCCTGCCCGGCGGCAGCCGCCGTGGTGATTTTGGAGAATCGCACGAGCGCCAAGATCGACTTCACCGTGCAAGTCGACGCCGGCCCGCCAAGCCGTCATGGCCTGACTCCCGGCGACCTGCTGCCGGTCGCCGCCGCGGCCCCGTTGAGCATCGTCTTTGACGCCCAGGGGCGTGCGCGCCGATACATTCTCCAGGCCAACAGCATCCACTACTTCCTCCGCCGCGACGAGAAGCTCGATCTGTTCGAGCTGCCGCTGCCCCCGGCCCTCCGGGCCGATGCGAACTCGCGCACTGCGCCGCCGGACGCGGTGCTGACCGTGCCGGTGAAGATTCTGGCCGACGACGACGAGCCGCGGGTGCAGAGCGTGTGGGAGAAACGGATCCGCACTCGCCTGGCCGCGGCCTCGGAGATCTTCGAACGCCACTGCCGCGTCCGTTTCCAGGTGGTGGCCGTTGGCGGCTGGTCCTCCGATAAGAGCGTCCGCGTGTTCGAGCAGTCGTTGCGGGAATTCGAGCAGAAAGTGCCGTCCGCGCCGGCCCGGCTGGCCATCGGCTTCACCGGCCGTTTTCAGTGGGTGCCGGGCGAAGTCCACCTGGGCGGAACCCGCGAGCCGCTGGGGTCGCACATCCTCATCCGCGAGGCCCTGCGGCAAGTGGCCGAGCCGGAACGGTTGGAGGTGCTGGTCCACGAATTGGGGCATTTCCTGGGCGCCGTACACACGCCGGACAACACTTCCGTGATGCGTCGCAAGTTGGCCGATCGGCAATCCCGGGCCCGCGCCTTCCGCATCGGCTTCGATGCCTGCAACACGCTGGCGATGAACCTGCTCGCGGACGAGCTGCGCACCGCGCCCGTCCGCGACTTGCGCCAGCTTTCGCCCACGGCCAAGAGCCGATTGCGGGGCATTTACAGCATCCTGGCCCAGGCGATGCCGGACGATCCGGCCGCGGCCCGCTGCCTGGCGCTAACGAGCGTGCCGTAACCGTGAGCAGGCGAACAAGAGAGCAGGTGAACAGGCGAAAAACGGCCTTTCACCTCCTCGCCTGTTCCCCTGCTCACCTGCTCTTCTTCGGCATCCACATGTCGCCGGGCGTCAGGCCGCACTCCCGGATCATTTGCAGGCCGTACTCGTCGCGGCCCAGATTGTGGTCGACGTTGTTCGTGCCCAGGGTGAACTTGATTCCCGCCTGCTTCGCCTCCTTGATGAACGCCGGCTTGGGCAGTCGCAGGCGATTGCTGATCTCGATGGCCACGCCGCGGGCGGCCGCCGCGTCGATCACCCGCCGCAACCGCTGCGGCGTCCATAGCTCGTCGTACTGCGGGGCCAGCTCGTCGGGCAGATAGGTGGGATTGGCATAGATGTCGATCGGCTCGTGGCCCAGGATATTCTCGATCGTCCGCACCAGCAGTTCCATGAATGCCTGCTTGTCGGGAATGTCCACCTCCTCCTTGATCCACAACCGCGCCCGCCGCCCGCGATGATCGACGATGGTCATGGCGTCGGTAAAGACATAATCGAAGCGGGCGATGGCCTGCTTGGAAAACAGCCGCGGCCACTCGCGGCCTTCCGCCTGCATGCCGATGAAGACCGGTTGCCCCTGCAAACTGCGGACGTATTGCTCGATGCCGCGGTCGTCGGTGATGGGGAATTTCAGGCCGCAATTGGCGGCAACTCCGTACTTGATGCCGTTGCGGCGGCTCAGCGCCACCGCCTCTTCGATCGTCAGGCCGCCCTTGAGATGGATGTGGAAATCGACCAGCGTAAACCCGGCCCGCTTCAGCCGCGCAATCTCCGCGTCGATCGCATCCGGCCGGGCCGCTTTGGCCGGCTCGGCGGCCATCGCCCCAACAGTCATCAGAAGAGTCGCCAAGATCACTGTGCCTGATTTGAACATGATGTTTGTCCTTTCGTTTGAATCAGAAACCCAAATCTTCCCCCTCGTGCAGCGCCACGCCGATCTGTTCCAGACTGCCGTGGCGGCCGTTGTACCAGAGAAGCCACTGGCGCCCGTCGAAAATGGCATACGGCTTGTAACAGGCGTCGTGGTCCCATTCGCCCCGACCGGGACGCACGATCGGATTCGCCGCGTGCCGTTGCCAACTGTTGATGCCGTCCCGCGAGCGGGCCAGGCCGATCTGCGCATGATCCACGTCGCGGAAGCCGATGTAGAACATCACGTACCACTCGCCCTGCCGCAGAACCTGCACCGCAGTCACCTTGTGCTGCTCCCACGGAGACCGCGGATCGGGACGGAATATAGGGTTCGACGCGTGTTTCGTCCACTTCAAGCCGTCCGAACTGGTAGCGTAGCCCACGGCATCCGGCTCGTACTGCTGGCCGGCCGAATACCACATGCGAAACATCTTCGCCGCGTCGTCCCACATCACGTGCGGGCACATCACCGCCTCCCGCTCCCAGGGCTTTTCCGGCGATAGGACCGGGCTGGCGCTCTGCCGCTGCCAACGCACGCCGTCCGGACTGATGGCGTAGCCGATCCACGAATGGCCCCGGGCCTGGCCCGTGTACCACATGTGATAGCCGTCGCCGCGCCGCAGCACGCAGGGGCGGTTGACCTCGTCCTGCCAACCGCCGCCGGGGCCGTGGGTGCCACTGGCTTTGCCAGTGCCCTGAGTGCCACTGGCTTTGCCAGTGCCCGGCTCAAGTACAATCTGCTGAGTGCCACTGGCTTCGCCAGTGCGTGGCTCAAGTACAATCTGCTGAGTGCCACTGGCTTTGCCAGTGCGTGGCTCGAGTACAATCTGCGGCGGTTCGCTCCAATGGATGCCGTCTTTGCTCTGGACCAGGGCGATGCTTTTTCGCGGCCGCCAGGAGAGCCACATGCGATAGAGGTCGCCTTCCTTCAGCACCGAGACGTCGAAACAGGTGCCGTACTTGCCGCCCATCACCGGGTTGTTTTGATATTTTCTCCAGCCGCCGCTGGCGCCGGCGTCGGCGTCGGCCGGGTGCGGCAGCGGCGCGCAGAGCCGCGTCAATTGGTCCGACGCGGCGATCGGGTGACCGTCGGCAAGCACCTGGAGTCCCTTGCCCCGCCCATAGCGCTCGCCCGTGCGGTCCCAGACGATTGTAAGCCAGCGGCCGTGGTAGCGGACCTGGTCGAGGCAGAAGTAATCCCACGTGCCGGCCGGCACCAGGGGGTTGACTTCCACGCTTTCGTCGGCCTGCGGACGCAGCCCCACGAGGCCGTTGATCACCAGGTCGCAATAGGTGGAATGATTGTAATCCTTGCCGCGCTCCAAGGGGGTCTGGCGGCGCTCCAACAGCAAGCTCCGCGAGATCCAGTCGCCGCTGCGCGGATTGAGGTTCTCATCGATCCACGGCGCCGATCGGCCGTCGGCCAGCTTGCGGTGCTGCGATTTGGCGTAGATCTTCAGCAGTTCAAGATAGTCGTTTCGGCCCACGACGTCCTGGCGGTAGTTGTTCAGGAGATTGGCCATGGCGGTGAGCGTGACGGCCGTGGCGTAGGGCCAACTGGGCCCGTTCCATTGACATTCGTGGCCGGCGTAGGAGAGCGCGAATTTCGCATGCCGCTGTTCGGCCGTGGTGGGTCCGAAGGGAGCCCAAAAGCCCTGCGGATCGAGGAGCTGTTTCCAGGCCGGCGCCTGGTCGCCCTCGGGAAGATTGAAGTACCAGGGCGTGTAGCCGTGCAATTCGCGGGCGTCGCAGAGAAGTGCGCCCGGCCGCCGCGGCAGGACCTTGAAGAACTGCGCCTGCGGGTCCCAGAGCATCTCTTGCGTGCGGCGGCGAATCTCGGCCGCCTTGGAGCGGAAACGCCGGGCGACGGCCGGTTGCCCCAGCCGCGCGGCCATCTCGGCGATCGCCACCGCGTCGCCGTACATGTAGGAGTTGATTGTTGCCCGATAACCGCTGCCGCCGATCGAGACTTCCATGCCGTCGCGATCGTCGCTCTGCCAGAACAGCCCATTGGCATCGCGGTGCTCCTTCTCCCATGCCTCGTAGTTGGCGATCAGGTCCGGCAAGAGGTCCCTGATGAGGCGGTCGTCGCCGCTGACCAGGAACCGCGACCAGATCGAGTCGGCGGCCCAGAAGCTGTAGCTTCGCACGGCACCGCCTTTGCGGAACCAGAAGAGGCAGTAGTCGTCGAGGAATTTTGGATCGGCGAGCCAACGGCCTTCGCGCAGATGATGCCCGGCCGCGCAGTTGATCGAGTTGTGTTTGCCTGCCCAGCCGACGTTAGGCAAGAACTCGGTAATGATCCAACCGTCCGGCGTCCGCTTGATGTGCTTGCGATACGTCCACCAGCGGAAGTAGTAAATCTCTTCGATCTGCTTGTCCGGGCAGTCCAGCAACGGGACGTTTTTGCGCAGGAACTCCCATGCGGCCGCGTTGGGAAACTCCTGTGCATACAGTTCGCGGTCGCCGCCGTTGAACTCATCGACGTAGTGGCGGAACGCCTCGGGTTTGAGGACGGCCGGACCAGCAGCCACCTCCGCCCGTACCGGCGGCGCCGACTGGAAGAGCACCAGGCAACAGATTTGGCAAAGCGCCGCGCGGAACATTATAGAGCCCCATGGGCGGAATGAAACCACGCGCCAGTCTACTTCGCCCGCCGCCCGGCGTCTACCGGTTGGGAAGAAAAGCAGCAGGCCACACGCCGGGTGCCACGGGCCTTGCCCGTGCTCTTTCGGAGGGCTCTTGCGGCAAGAAGTGCCAAAGCAGGAGCGTGCGAGAGGTCAAGAGCCGGCGGCCGTTCCGCGTGGGTGCGGATACGTTCCATGCTCGCCGACGAATCACGCGGAGAGGTTCTTGGCGCTTCAACGCGGCAAGAACCGGCACAGAAGAGCACTGGCAAGCCAGTGGCACCCAGCGAGTCCTTCGTGCCGGCCGAAAGCCCTCACCCTAACCCTCTCCCGGAGAAAGAGGGCACGTTGAATCCCTTACAGCGAGCTGAGCTTGGAGAAGTTCAGATTGGCCACCATTGGGAACACGCCGTAGATGCCGCGGGTGAACACCAGGTTGATGAAGTCGTCGGCTTCGAGAATGGCGCACTTGGGCACGATGATGACGTCGGAGTCGGAGAGCCAGATCTCGCCCGGAGGGCAGGGCCGCCGCCCGCGCAAGGCGCCTTCCAGATTGATCATCGTGGCCAGCAGCCGCCAGTCGTCGCCGCGGCGGAAGACCACGATCTGCTTGATGTTGGCCCCCACGTTCCAACTGCCGGCCATGGCCAGCGCCTGCAGGGCCGTGGTGGGGCCGGTCATCTCGAATCGCCCCGGCTGCTTGACCTCGCCCAGCACGTACACGAAGCGGGGCGCCCGCTGGTCCAGCACCGGCATGATTTCAATGCCCTCGATCTTCAGCCGGTAGCGCTCGTTGATCTCCTGTTGCAGTTCGGGCAGCGTCAGGTTCTGGGCCCGCAACGAGCCGACGGCCGGCAGCGTGATGGTCCCCTCGGGAGTGACGCGGACGGTGAGGCTCTGTCCGCCGCCGAAACGATTCACCGTGTTCCGCAGGTCGTCCAACTGCGTGTTCACCTTCAGCGGCGTGACGGTGATCGAGGGCACCTTGTAGTATTTCCGATAAAGTCCTTCCAGGTCGTCGCGAAGCTGGGTGACGGTGTGCCCGGCGGCGTGGACCTGGCCCAGCAAGCGGAGCGTGATCGTGCCGTCGGGTTGGATCAACAGTTCACGGTTCAGTTCGTTGTCGCTGAACGACTCCACGCGGATCTCGTCGCCCACGTTCAGCCGGTAGGGCGCGGCGGTTTCCTCGCGGGTGATGCGGTAGAGCATGTCCAACTGGTCGTCGACGCGGATGCGATAGGCGGGCACGTGGGCCAGTCGGTCGTGGCCCACGTATTCGCCTTGCGCGTAGGCCTGCCAGAGTGCGGCCCGGCTGGCCTCGAAGCCGCCCCACCAGGTCCGCCGACAGTTGGTGCAATCGACGCCGCGGATGTCGTAGGGGGCAGCCGGTCCCAGGGCCTGGCACTGGACGATCGCACCGTTTCCCTCTCCCTCCGTGTTAGGGTGAGGGGAAATTTGGCAAGCGTCAGCCTCACAAAATGCCCGTCGTCCCGAGCGTTCCCTCTCCCCGGCCCTATCCCGGAGGGAGAGGGGGACCTCGAGGCGGCCGTTCGCGGAATTCTGCACTTGCGAGCTAAGGCTTGCCGGCTGCTCGTGGCGGTCGGTGATCTTGATGTCCACCTCGCGCGCCGGCCCGCGCGGCTGGAACCAGGCCAGCAGCGAGGAAGCAGCAATCAGCGCCAGCCCGAGCACGATCGCCATTCGCCCCGCCAATGCACTGGTGTTCGGCACGCGCGCGACCGCGGAGGCAGCGGGAGGATAGCCGGCCTCATGCTCATGCGACGGCAAGCGATGAGCGAGCGAAAAATGGGGCCCTCCCCGATGTGTTTCCTGGCCGATCCTTGCAGTCATAACGGTTCCTTCCTCTTCTGCCGTCTAGCGCGTCGTCGACGGGTCGTCCGAGAACCAGGAATGCCAACTGATCGGCGATTTCGTGGCCGCCGGGGCCGGCGCATTGTTGCCGGCCGGAGCGGTCCTGGAACCGGGAGCTACCGCGGCCGTCTGGCCGGACGCGGCAACGGTCGGCGCCGCGGCCGGGGGCGGACCGAGCGAGCCGTCGCCGGTTGCTCGGGCGAAGGTGGCCGAATCGACCCACGCCACGATGCCGTCGGCCGAGCGTTGTCCGGCCTTCATCCGGGCCGCCTCAGCGTTGCGAGCGAGGCCGGCCTGCTGGAGGGTCTGCTGTGCCAGGCGCGCGTCGCCCAGTTGTTGATAAACGTTGGCCAGGTTGCCCAACGCCACCGAGGTCCGCGACAGGGATACGCTGTACTGGAGGATCGTGCGGGCATCGGAAAAGTTGCCGCACTGGGCCAGCAGCACGCCCAGGTCGTTGGCCGACATGAAATTCCTGGGATACACCAGCAACGACGCCTGGAAGCAAACCATGGCCTTGGGCTCCGCCGCCGGCACCTCCAGAGCCTTTTGACGGGCAAACGTGGCGTGCAGTTTCCCCAGGGCATACAGGGCGATCGAGCCGGCGACCTCGTGTCCGCCCGCCGCGGCCAACTGCGCCTGGGCAAAGGTGAAGTAGGCTTTCAAGGCCGAGATGGGCCGCAACCCGCTGGCCGGCACGCTTTTGAGCACGGGGGTGCGGTGGCCGGCGACGATCGTGGCCAGATCGAGATCGGCCTCGAGTTTCGCGCCGGCGGGAATGAAATCCTGGGCCTCCTTCAGAGCCGTCAGGCCGGCGCTCAGTGCGCTGCTGTGCAACGTGGTTTGAGTTTCGTCGTCCAGTCCCTGCGACACCAGCCGCAGGGCGGCGATGAATTCGGCCCGGGCCGCAAACAGGGCCTCGCGGTTGGCCAATTCAAAACCGTGCAGCAGTTGCCGATCGGCCAGCCGGGCGATGTTCTCCAAATGGTCGGACCGGGGCGTGGGCGGCGCGTCGGGGGCCAGCAGTGCGGCCGGCGGTCGCGACTGCCCGGCGGCCGCCGTGGGCAAATCGGTGGGGGCCTGTCCCGATTTTCGTTCGGCAGCCTGCGCGGGCGCCGCTGGCTTGCCAGTGGTCTGGGTGCTGGGCGCCACCGGCTTTGCCAGTGCCGGGGCGGGCATGGCCAGTTCCGGACCGGCCGACGCGACTGCGGCCGCGTCGGCCGCGCATTGTCTCAGGCTGCCGGCGTTGCCAATCGCGGCCAGGCCGGCAAACGCTACGCCGCTCCGCACGGCCGGCTTCAGATCCGGCAATCGATTCGGGGCGGCGCCAATCGTCTCCGCCCGCGCGGGCTCGACGACCGTGACGCGGATCGGCGGCGGTTCCTGGCTGGGAACCGAAGTCCCGGGACGGAAGACCAGCCAGGGCAGGCTGGCCAGGGCCAAAACCGCCAATGGCAACGCCAGTCGGCGGCAAAGATATCGGATGTCTCGATCCATCGCTATTGCCTGACAAAATCCGGGGTCGGATTCACTGGGCGCGGACCCCAATCCATTGGGGCGCTCATTGTCTTACGGATCGACCGGATTTTCGGGTTCTTATGAGCGAAAGCCCGGAAACCACCGGCCGTTACGATGCTTTCGGGCGGAACAATCGTCACAGGCCGTTGCGACACCCGCGCTACAGCCGTCAAAGGCGATAATTTGTCGCCCGCACAACCGGCACAACCGGCCCATTTTCCGTCACCTTCCGCCGCAGTTCTCTGCCGCTGCCCGCTTGACGCGACGCCGTTGGGGCCGATAGGCTAACGGCATGTTGTTGTTCAAGAAACGCTTTTTGGAAGCCATCCGCGGCGGGCAGAAGACCCAGACGATCCGCCTGTGGAAATACGCGCGGATGCGGGCCGGGCAGCGCAGTTACATCCCCGGGGCGGGCTATATTCGCATTACGGCCGTGGAGGAGGTCCGCCTGTCGGACCTGACCGACGCCGACGCCCGGCCGGACGGTTTTGAAACGGCCGATCAACTGCGCGCCGAGGTGGCCGCACTGTATCCCGAGCAGTTGGCGGCCGGTTATCGGGCCTTCCGCATCGTGTTTCATGTCCTGCCGCCGGAAGAGCAGAAGAAGCAGCCACGGATGGAACACGGCTGAAACACGGACAAGAAGCATCTTGTTCTCTCTTGAGAACCGGATGCCCCCAGGGTAGGTTATTCCTTCGCCGGTCCTTGGCAGATCGCTTCTCTTCAGCCGAAAAATGGACCAGACCCCAACTTTGTAGTCCTCCGCGCAAGTCGCCTGTGCGTTGCATGAGAGCACACCTGTGCCAAGTCGTCTCACTTTGCTCGTTCCTAACCCGTGATTTTTTGCACCCGAACAGAATCGCAATAATCCGCTGTTGTCCGATCACCCACATAAGTGTAAAGTACTTAGGAATGGTGGTTAAGTACTTTCCTTCATTTGTGGGGGTCGATGGTACGGGACGGCGGGTTTTTCTCTCCCAATTTCCGCTTCTTTCCTCTTCTCGTAAACACGGAGCAACGCGATGGAAGCCATTCGTGTCTTGGCCGTGGATCAACGGCCCAAGTGTGCCCAGTTGATCGAGAATACGCTCTTGCGCGAAGGGGTGCGGATCGCACTTGTTGCTCAGGGTGGCGACTGCCTGGGTCTTCTGGAGGAGTCGCCCTTTCACGTCCTGCTGGCTTATTCGGAAGCGCCCGGCGTCCACGACGCGTTCTTGCGTTCGGCGGTCAGCATTCAACCCCGCTTATCGGTAGTCATCTTGGCTTCCGACGAGACTGCGGCCGCGGTCAAAGAGCGGATCATGTTCGCGCGGGCGGATTTTCTCTTGGGGCCGCTCACGGCGGAGGCGATTCTTGCCGCCGTGAGGCGGGCGATGGCGGCCCGGCAGGGGTCGGCCGGCAACGGGTCGGCCGCCAAGACGTTGGCCGCGGTGCCTCGTCCGCCGCTGCCGGCCAAGAATGGCTCCTTTGTGGTGCGCAGTGCGGCCATGCGGCAGATTGTCGCCATGGCGGCCAAGATCGCGCCGACGTCCGGGCCGGTGCTATTGGTGGGAGAACCGGGCGTAGGCAAAGCGACGCTGGCCCACGAGATCCACCAGCGCAGCAGACGCGCTCCTGCGCCGTTTGTACACGTCTGTTGCCGCTCGCTACGGGAAGCGGATTTGGACTGCGCCTTGTTCGCCCGGCAGTCGGCAGGCCGCGAGGGCGTCAATGCGCCGGCCTTTATTGACGCGGCCGGCGACGGCACGATCTTCGTGGAAGAGCTATGTCGATTGCCCCTGTGGGCCCAAGTGAAACTCTTCGACGTCCTGCAACGCCATGAAGCCGATTGGCACGCAGGCGCCCAGCCGGCCCGCCCGCGGTTGATCGCCGCCGTCACTTGCGATCCGGAAACGTGCGTGGAGCAGGGCCTGCTCGACCGGCGGCTGTACTACTACCTCAACGCCTTCCGCATCGACGTGCCGCCGTTGCGCTATCGACAGGAAGCCATCCGGCCGCTGGCAGATCACTTTCTTGCCGTTGCCTCCGCGTCGCGGGGGCGGATCGCCGTCGGCGCCGTCCCCACGTTTTCCGCGGAAGCCTGGCAATGCCTGGTAAACTACGGCTGGCCTGGCAACATTCCCCAATTGGCCAGCGTGGTGGCGCGATGCGTGGTCCTGGCCGAGGACGGCCCTATGGGGCGCGAGCTGGTTGCCGAGGCCCTGGGGAATCCTCACCCCAGCGGCACCGTGGAAACGATTTCCGTACCGTTGACGGGCGGCTTGAAGGGCATGGAGGACGCGATCCTCCGGGAAGTGATCCAGCGCTGCCGCGGGAACAAAGCGGCCGCGGCCCGGGCCCTCGGCCTGCACCGGCGGACCCTGTACCGCTTGCTCGAACAAGGCCAGCAGGGCCCGGAGCCCGAGGAGGTCGGCCCGCCGCTGCTGTCATCGAACGACGGCGGACCGGCGCGGAAATAAGGAGCGGCAAAACAATAACTGGACTTTTGCAAACTGCCGATCCAAGTTCCCCTCTCCCGGAGGGAGAGGGGGACTACTTGCGTGTGCCGCCTACATTGGTCGCGCGCGACCCGCAACTTCATTCGTCAGCCGGCGGGGCCAGCAACTTGATGAACTCAGCCCGCGATCGGGTGCCCAGCTTCTTTACCAGTCTGCCCCGGTGGACTTCGACGGTGCGGATGCTGATCCGCAGTTGCTCGGCAATCGTCTTGTTCGTCTGGCCGGCGACGACGAGTTCCAGCACGCGTCGTTCGGCCGGGGTCAGGCTGGCGAGTTTCAACTCGGTGGCGTGCTGCCGCTGTTGGCGTTGCCAGTGGTCCTGCGCCTGCTGGAGGGCCGCTTGCACCTTATTGCACAGTTCCTGTGCGCGAAACGGCTTTTCCAGAAAGGCAAAAGCGCCGTTTTCCATGGCCTCCACGGCCATGCGTACGTCGGCGAAGGCGGTGATGAAGATGATCGGCAAGGTGATCCGGGCCTCGCGCAGTTTCAATTGCAACTCGACGCCGCTGAGCCCCGGCATCCGCACGTCCAGCACGAGGCATCCCGGCCCTTCCGGCGTGTAGGCGGCCAGGAACGCGTCGCCACAGGGGTAGCAGACACACTTCAGTCCGATCGCCGCGAACATCTCGGCAAGGGCCGCGAGCATGTCGGGGTCGTCATCGACGACATAGACGGTAGGGTCTGCTGGCATTGGTGCGGCTCTCGGTGCGTGCGTGGGCTCCCCGCGCGGTAGCGGGGGCCGCTTCATGGCTGAAATATCAAAGAATCATTTTGCTCCCGCTAAACTCTATTGCGCCGAACTCTATTGTGTCGGATGGGAAACGCAACCGAGACACCGGGGCACGGCTGCGACCGTCTGCCGCCGAACTTGTAAGGGACTCTCTGGGACGGGCTGTTGAGTTGCAGGAAAAGGAACTCGTCCGAGCGATCCGCTTCGGGATCCGGCTAGTGGTCTGTCCAACTTGAGTTTACGGGTGCCACGGTTGGCTTGTCCAACCGTGTTTCCAGCACTGCTGGGCAAGCCGGGCACCGACCGGAGGTTGGTCGTGGCACCCAATCGGTAATGTCAGAGAACCCAATATAAGTATACGTCATGCGGCAGCGAACAGAACTGCAATTCGCAGGTTCCTGGGGTACGTTAAATAGAGGAATATATCGCCACTCTATTACGTTGCAAACCGGAAATCGCAACGGCCTATTCCTAGCGTTGCACGGACACGGGAAGCGGGCCTCTCCCGCTCTCGACTGCCGACTTTGGACGGGCGTTGGCCAGCATGGCCAGCAGCAATAAGGGAAGGTAGGCGATGCTGGCCAGGAACAGCCGCCGCGCATTGCGGTCTGTCTTGGCGGCCCCAAACAGCACGGCCAGCAGGAACAGGCCCAGTCCCAGCGCCAGCGACACGGCGGCGAACAAATATCCGGCGACGGCATAAGATGGCGCCAGCACCCCCACGAGCCCCACGGGCACCAGGGCCAGGCTGTAGAGGATAATCAACAGGGCGGTCAACCGGCCGCTGGGGTCGGTCACCGGCAGCACGCGAAAGCCGCCGCGGGCGCAGTCGGCCCGATGGAGCCAGGCAAAGGCCAGGGCGTGCGGGATCTGCCACAGGAACAAGATCAGGCCGAGGAAGAGGGCTTCGCGGCCCAGAGTGCCGCTGGCCCCGGCACAGCCCATGATCGGCGGCAGGGCGCCGCAGATCGCCCCGACGAGCGTGTGCAGCGACGTGCGGGGCTTCAGCGGCGTGTAGATCAGCAGATAGATCACCAGGTTCGCCAGGCCCAACAGGGCCGTCAACGGATTGACCAACTCGTTAAGAATCGCCAGTCCGGCCAGGGCGCTCAGCAGGGCGAGGACGAACACGCCCACGGGCGAAAGCTCTCCGGCCGGCAGCGGACGGTGCCGCGTCCGCTGCATCTTCGCATCGCGCCGGATTTCCAGGAGTTGGTTCAACGCGCCGGCCCCTCCGGCGGCGAGTCCCGTGCCCAGAATGGTCCAGACCAGTCCCAGCAAGCGGATCTCCCCCGGCGCGGCCAGCAGGTAGCCGATGGCAGTGGTGACCAGGACCATGGCCGTCAGCGGCACCTTCAGTAGCCGCAGGTACGCCCGCGCAAGCACTCTCAGACCGATCGGCGCATGGCCGCCGCGTGCCACTGGCTTCGCCGGTGCCGACGCGGGGCGTCGATCGTCGGTGGTTGGCAAGCTCATGCGATCGCTCCGATCTGGCCGGGTCGGGACCGGTAGGTTATTCTTGGGAAAGGCACGCAAAACAATAACTGGGCCAGTTGCCCGTAGGACGGATTGCCAATCCGTCCGTGTCTTGCGGGACGGATTGCCAATCCGTCCTACGAGCACCATGATAAGAGACGTTCCATGGATTTCCAATCAGAATTCCACTTGGCCGAGGCGGCGGCGACCAGTGGCCATCCCGGCGATCTCCTGGCCGTCGGCTTCGGCACGACGGTGGCCATGTGGGCCGCCGCCTATGTGGGACACATGCCGCTGGTCGATCTTCCGCCGTCGGTGTTCGTGACCCTGATGCTCGTCTGTCTGGTGCTCGGCGGTTGGGCGGTTGGGCGGTACACGCCGCGCGGAATCTCCGGCGGAGTGGCGGCGGGGCTGATCTCCGCCCTGTTGAACCTGTTGATCCTCGGCAGCCTCCTGGCCGAGCCGGGCGGCGGACAAGTTGTCCCCCGGGCCTGGCTCTGGGTGCCGGGCATGTTGGCCCTCAGCACCCTACTGAGCGCCGCGGGGGCCCTGGCCGGGCGGACCTTCCTTCCGCTTCCGGATCACGAGTTTCGCGCGGCCGAAGATTGTCTCTCTCCCTCTCCCCTTGCGGGAGCGACCAACCTGCGGTCGGTACCCGGGGGGGAGGGGAGGGTTTGCGAAATCACGGCAAGAACATCGCATAGGCTGGAAACCCCTCACCCTAACCCTCTCCCGCAAGGGGAGAGGGAACTAATACCGAAAGCCGCAACGCTTGATTCGCCCGAAAGTCATCAACCGGAAAAGGCATTCTTACTTCTCCCCAGCGATGCCGATTGGACCGCCGCGCTGGCCTGGGTGGCCTCGGCAGCGGCCCTGCTGTTGATCCTGGCCGGCGGATTGACGACCGGCTTTCGCGCGGGAATGGCGGTGCCCGACTGGCCCAACTCGTTCGGCTGGAACATGTTTCTCTTTCCCTTCTCGCGCATGACCGGCGGCGTGTTCTACGAGCACGCGCACCGCCTGTTCGGCACGCTGGTCGGCGCCGCTTCGCTGGCCCTGGCGATCTATGCCACGGCAACGATCCGCGGCCGGCGGCGACTGATTGCCTTCCTCTGGCTCCTCGGCGCCGCTGTGCTCGTCCAGGGAATCATGGGCGGATTGCGGGTCACCGCCGACAGTTACGTCCTGGCCGTCATCCACGGTTTCTTTGCCCATGCCATCCTGGGCGGCATGGTACTGGTTGCCGTCCTGCTCTCGCCCCGCTGGCCGGCCACCGGGGACTGGTCCATTTTTCGGCGAGAAGACTCGGTTTTGCCAATCGACGATGGCCGAAAACATGGACCCGGGTACCCTCTGGGTGCCTTCCTGGTCCCGGCACCCGGCGCCGACCGCCTTCTCACCGGCCTGGTCGCCGGCCTGGTGCTCGTACAGACGCTCTTGGGGGTTGTGCTCCGCCAGATCAGCCTGTTGCTGTTGACGCACGTCGCCATCGCCGTCGTCGCGGCGTTGGCGGCCCTGGGCACAGGGATGCGCGCCTGGGGACGAAATCCGGCGCTGCCCTCGCTGCGTCGCACCGGCCTGGCCCTGATGTTGGTCGTGCTCGTGCAAATGACGCTGGGCATCGTGGCCGTCGCGGTGCGGACGCCACGCATCGATCAATCGCCCTCGGCCGACGCACTGGCCGCCGGGGGGCAACTGCCGGTCGCTCCGCTGCGGGCCCTGCTGACCACGGCCCATCAGACCAACGCCGCGGTGCTGTTGGGCGTCGGCGTGGTGTTGGCCCTCTGGACCTGGCGGCAGGTGCCATCGGCCGCGGAGAATCGTGGTGGCGAGCGAGCGGGGCGGGAGGCGTCAGAAGCCGTAAGAGAGCGAGTTGATCAATCGTAGGACGGATTGGCAATCCGTCCTACGGGCAACTGGCCAATTCGCTGTTTTGTGGTCCCTGGCCCTACTGCGCAGTGGCGCTATGGGACCGTCAAGTTACAGTGCCCGGCGAATGCGGCGCGTGCGCCGGCCGAAAACGGGCTTGGGGGCCGGCGGCTCCATGCGCGTCTCATGCCCGGCCGGCATGGTCAGGCCGCCGGGTTCCGTGGGCTGCGGCTTGCTCACCGCCACGAAACCGGGCATCTCGGCCCGCTTCAGCAGCCGATTGATCCGCATCTCGATTCGCGTCAACTCGTTGCCTTCCTCGGGCGTGACGAAGGTGTAAGCGATCCCCTCGCGGCCCATCCGGCCGGTTCGGCCCACGCGGTGTACGTAGTCGTCGCAGAACATGGGGATGTCGAAATTGATGATGTGCGAGATGGAGGTGACGTCGATCCCCCGTCCGATCACGTCGGTGGCCACCACCCAGCGCAGGCTTCCCTCGCGAAATTCCTTCATCACGCGGTCGCGGACATTTTGGGCCAGGTCGCCGTGGATCGTGTCGATTCTCGGAAACTTGCGCGACAGGCGGCGGTGCAGCCGTTCCGTGCCGCGTTTGGTGCGGCAGAAGATGATGGCCTGGGCCGGCTTGTCCCGCTCCAAGAGCCGCACCAGAAGATCGAACTTCTGCTCGCCCTCGACCGTGAAATAGTACTGCTCGATCGTTTCCACCGCCAGGTCCTTGACCGAGAAATCGAGCATCTCGGGGTTCCGCATGTAGCGCTCGGCGAGCCGCTTCACCGGCGGCGCGATGGTGGCGCTGAGCAACAGCGACTGCCGCGATTGCGGGCAGCGGCGGAGGATCTTCTCGATGTCGGGCCGGAAGCCGATGTCCAGCATGCGGTCGGCCTCATCCAGCACCACGAAACGCACCTCGCCCAGCATCAGGGCGCCGCGGCCCATCAGGTCCAAGACGCGGCCGGGCGTGCCGACCACCATTTCCGCGCCCCGGGCCAATTGCTCGATCTGCTTGCGGAGCGGCTTTCCGCCGTACACGGCCACGACGTGGACGTTGCGGCCCAGCGCCAGCTTGGCGCACTCGTCCCGCACCTGTACGGCCAACTCGCGCGTGGGCACGAGGATGATGCACTGCGGCCCGGCGCCCTTGCGGTGCGGCTGGAGCTTCTCCAGGATGGGGATGGCGAAGGCCGCGGTCTTGCCGGTGCCGGTCTGCGCCTGCCCCATCAAGTCGATGCCTTCCAGGGCGCGGGGGATCAGGCCGGCCTGGATCGGCGTGGGATCGAGGTATTCGGCCGCCTCCAGGGCGGCGCGCATCACCGGCGAGAGGTTCATGGCGGCAAAGCCGCTCGCCTGGCCCGACGGGAGTTCGCTCTGCGCCGGGGCCGAGGGTTTCGTGCGAGGTCTGCTGCGCGGGGGTCGTTCAGCCAAGTGCCCACTCCTGAAGCATGCGAAACTGGTTATCGAAACAGGGCTCCTCGACGCCCAAGGGGCTCTTGAAAAAGCTGGCCAGGAAGCGGAGCGCGCCGCTCTCGCCCCGCCGCCAGGCCCATTCGCTAAACCGCACCAGGTCCAAGACCAGGGGCGCGGCCAACACCGAATCGCAACCCTGCCAAGTGAATTGCAACGTCATGGGCGTGCCCAGGAAACCGGCAAAATGCACGTGGTCCCAGGCGGTCTTCCAATCGCCCAGGCTGGCGACGTACTCGATCGAGACCAACGTCTGCGGCCGGTAGCCGAGGATCTCGCCCAACAAGTGCTCTTTGCTGGCGATCTTGGCCTGTTTGTTCTGCGGATCGTCGAGGACCTTCCCGTCCATGTTGCCGAAGATATTGTGGCCGACCCAGCTCAGCACCTGCAGGTTGCGGCGGGCGAACATGGGGGCCAACACGCTTTTCAACAGCGTTTCGCCGGTCTTGCCGTCGCAGCCGGCGTGACGCGCGCCGCGCAGCCGCGCCAATTCGTCAATGGCCGGCGGAGCCGCTCCCAGCGAGGGAGTGAAGTTGACGTACGAACAGCCCAGATCCAACGCGGCGATCGCATAGAGCGAACTGGCCGGCAGCGGGCAGGAAGGCTCGTGCAAGAGCGGCACCAGGTCTTCCCATTGCTGCGGCAGCCCGGCCGACTCCCGCGGCGGCTCGGTCGAGGCCACGTTCACCACCACCACGTGTGCCAGTTGGTTTTGGGCCGTGAAGTCGCCCAGGTCCTGCTGCAGCCGATCGATCGCGCGCCACGGCGTCTCCGCGGCGGGAAGATGGCAGTCGGCCAAGCGGGCAATGGTCGCGCCGACGTTGTGGATCGTGCCCGGCCGGATCCGCGCGTCGATCTGCTCCAGTTCGTCGCCGCACTGGGCAATCAGTTCGGTCGAGGCGGCCCGCATTTCGGTCGCCACGCGCATCGCCTCGGCGCACAGGCGGAGGTTGCGGATCTCGTGGCCGCCGACGACGAAGTCGCTCCACGGCACCAGCGGAAGCGCGGCGAAGCAGGGCAGTTCAGTAACCAGGCCGGTGCCCTGGATGAGCCCTTTCTTCAGCGCGGTCAGGCCCACGATAGCCGTGGAGGCAACGCCCCCTCGCGCCCCGACCAGCCAAATGCCAATGCGACCCTTCGCCATGATACTGTGAGCTTTCCTGATAGGGAGAACGGCTGGATAGGCCGTCGGTCCGCGCGTGAGCTGGCCCTCAATCTCCGCTGCCCACCCGCCGGGAACTTCTTATTTTCTTGTGGCCGTCCGTCTTCTCCCCATCGGAACTCTTACTCCTGTTCCTGCCCGCGGAAAGAACCTGTCGCAGCAGGGCCGAGAGGTCGTCGTAGGGGCGATCGCTCGGGCAAGCCGGGCAGTACTGGTAGATCGACTGCTGGATTTTCCGCGGCAGCGACAGCAAGGCGGACGACACCGTACCGAACTCGCTCCCGCTGAGCACCACGCCGCGGCGTCCTTCCGCATCCAGCTTGCGGGAAAAGGCGCGGCTGGCAACCGCCAGGAACGTGACGGCCGAGTCGAGCGTGTGCAAGGTCAGCATGCGGCGGATGAACGCGTGCCGCTCGTCGTGCAGGTCGTCCAAGTCGCCGTTGCTCAGGGTGTGCAGGCCGGGCGTCAACTCCACCACCTCGGTGCGGTTGCCGCCGTAGACCACCGCCGCGAACTTGCCGTCGCCGCAAACGTAGTTCGCGCCGGCATAGCGACCGCTCCGCAACTCCTTGGCGGCGCGGTCGGCGGCGTCGCGGGCATTGCGCATTTCCAGCAGATCGCGACAGAGAAGTCCGCGCGAGCGAGGCTCCAGCGGCAGCAGACGCTTGGGCCGATTGGTCACCGCCACAAAGAGCCCAAACTGGTTCACTCCCAGCCACGTTCCCCCCACCTGGCGATCGATTCCGCACACCACTCTGGGGGTCCCAGGCTGGATCTTCGGATATTGCGTGGGGCGCGACACGAACTCCTCCCGGTTGGCCGCCACCAGCAGGGGGGTATTCCGTGCCACACGATAAAGTATCGCCATCATACACATGATTACTTAGCCGCCGTCCTTGAGTAACCGTCAAGTGTAACTAGAATCCGCTTTTTGGCATATTCCCCTATAGGGGTACACAAGCGCATTCACAGACCGGGCCGCCGATAACGAAGACCGCCAGTGTGCAGAGTGTCACAGGCCAACATGCGGCAGTTACCCAGTAAGTTAGGGCTGGCCGGCCGGGGCCACACGTTTTACGCCCTGCGATTGGAGATCGCGATTCCCACCAGGCTTCGCAACGCAACGGCATGAGCATCGGCAACGCGCACGGCAGGCTTGCCCGCTCTTGCGACCGTTCGAGCCAGCGCCAAGACAGCAATCGGGGTGTCTGCCGGTGGAGATGCCGGGTGTACCGCCGCATGAACCTGATCGGCGGCCGCAGCGATGAGAACAGCGGCACTGCCATTCTTGCTCGCCGGCGTCAACGAGGACTGGGCGGACGAGACTTTCGGGACGGACGTCGCCACGTTTGCCTTGGTTGTCGGCGATGCGCCGGGCAGGGGCGCGGTTGTGACGGGAGAGCTTGCCGCCGGGCCCACTCCGGTTGCGATCGATTCGCTGCCGCTCAATTGGAATTGGTCGACCACAAGCGGCGCGGACAACTGAGCACCGCCGTCAATGAAAAGGCGTGCCGCCGGGGCGTAAATCACGCCATGCGTCGACACAACGGCGTGGCCGGTCAGCGAGATCTGGGCCGTGTTGTTGCGGGCCTGGAAGATGGTCACGCCGGCGTAAAGGCCAGCGGCGGCCGGCGTCAGGTTAACATGAGCCTGGCCCGAGATCTGGATTGCCCCCTTCGGTCCGTAGTTGCCGCCGGACTGGCTGCTTGCATTGTAGATAAGCACGCTGTTGCCGGCGATGCTCGCCGAACCGCTCACCGCCAGACCGCCGCCGGCGATGATATAGATGCCCGGGTTGAGGGTCAGCTTGCCGTTGCCTGAAACCTGGATCTGACTATACACGCCGGGATTGATCGTAAGAGAACCCTTGGCCAGGCAGACAGATTGATGAGTTGCGCCAAAAACCGGCGCCGGCAAGGCGGCGAGCGGATCGGCCACGGGTTTGGCGCCGGTGGCGGGCTTCGGGCTGATGCTGACATGGCCCGTCGCGCGGACGCCGCCGACCACGTCTACCGCCAGGGCCTGGACGTTCGCACTGCCCGAGGCCGACAGGGCTGTGGCGGATTTGGATTCGACCTCTATCCGGCCCGGAATGTTGATGGTCGCCGTGCCCGACAAACTCATCGCTCCACAGGCCGTGGGGTCGAGCACGTAGATCGACGACGCCACGTTAGGGCTGACAACCACCGTAATGGCGGCCGGACTGGCGGCAAAATCGAGGCTGCCGCTGTAGGAAAGGGTAATGGAATGGCTGCCGAGCGTCAGCGTGGAACTGCTGATCGAAGCGCCGCCGCCCGAAAGGGCGATTTTTCCAAGATCGACCCCCGTGGTCGTGTCAAGGAAATCGACGGTCCCGGAAGGCGTGCCGGCGCCGGGCGCGACTGGCGCAACGGCGGCAGTCACCGTCACCGTCTGTCCGAGAACGGCCGGATTGGGCGAGGCGGTTGCCGTCGTGGACGTTTGCGCTTGAGCAACGGTCAATGTGCCGGAAACAAAGCCAATCGCGTAGTTGTTCGCGGCCGCATTGCTCGCACTGATGGGGTAGCTGCCGACATCACTGGCGGCCGTGGCCGCGGTGGTGAGCGTCACCGGCGTGGCGAGGCTGGACGGCGTGTCGCCATTGACGAAGCCGTTGTAGCTGGCCGTCAACGTCGGCAGCGGGGCGCCATAGACCTTGCTCTTGGAGTCGGCGGTGACGGTCAGCGGCGCCTTATTGATCGTCAGCGCGCCGTTGGT
This sequence comes from Thermoguttaceae bacterium, assembly GCA_049509675.1. GTDB lineage: Bacteria > Planctomycetota > Planctomycetia > Pirellulales > Thermoguttaceae > JBEKZQ01. The sequence goes on from JBEKZQ010000092.1 coordinate 24,362, forward strand.
GAAGCTGGTGAAGTCGTAGTTGGCAGCCGCCAGGCTCGCTGCCGTGGGCGTGATCGTGTAGCTCCCCGCCCCCACTGCCGTCACTGCGCTGCCGGTGAACCCGGCCGCACCCATCACGCCGGCACTCGTTGCGTTCTCGCCGTTCGCAAAACCCGTCAGATGGGCGGTAAACGCGGTGAACAACTTCCCGTCGTAAGTCTTCGACTGGTTGTCCGCCGCCACGGTCAGGTGCGCCTTGCTGATCGCCAGTGTCGCATTGATGAAACTGGTGAAGTCGTAGTTGGCAGCCGCCAGGCTCGCTGCCGTGGGCGCGATCGTGTAGCTCCCCGCCCCCACTGCCGTCACCGCGCTGCCGGTGAACCCGGCCGCACCCGTCACGCCGGCACTCGTCGCGTTCTCGCCGTTCGCAAAACCCGTCAGATGGGCGGTAAACGCGGTGAACAGCTTCCCGTCGTAAGTCTTCGACTGGTTGTCCGCCGCCACGGCCAGGTGCGCCTTGCTGATCGCCAGCGTCGCGCCGGTGAAACTGGTGAAGTCGTAGTTGGCAGCCGCCAGGCTCGCTGCCGTGGGCGTGATCGTGTAGCTCCCCGCCCCCACTGCCGTCACTGCGCTGCCGGTGAACCCGGCCGCACCCGTCACGCCGGCACTCGTTGCGTTCTCGCCGTTCGCAAAACCCGTCAGATGGGCGGTAAACGCGGTGAACAGCTTCCCGTCGTAAGTCTTCGACTGGTTGTCCGCCGCCACGGCCAGGTGCGCCTTGCTGATCGCCAGTGTC
>JBEKZQ010000093.1:0-15939 GCA_049509675.1 Thermoguttaceae bacterium
CAACGTGCCGTTTGGATAGGTAGGATTGCAGGGCGACGTTGATGAGCAGGAGCCTTTCGCTCCCCCGACGAGGAGACTCCCGTGGCGCGAGTCGTCCGGTGGACACTGGTTGTTATCGTGCGGGCCTACCAGATGGTTCTCAGTCCGATGTTGGGCCGACACTGCCGCTTTCAACCGACCTGCAGCGCGTATTTTATCGAAGCCGTGACGAAGTACGGGGCCATCGGCGGCACCTGGCGGGGAATCTGGCGAATCTGCCGCTGCAACCCCTGGAACCCTGGTGGACATGACCCGCCGTAAGGAAATGGGGGCGGGCGATGCGGATGTAGCGCAAACTACATGTCCATGTCGTTGACGAGCTTGTCGTAGAACTCGACGTAGGCGTCGCGACGTTCGCCCGACCGGGCGGAAATGGCGCTGCGCGGATGCTCGTTGAACTGCCCGGTAATGTTGTACTGCGGGAACGGCCCCCACTCCACTCGGCGGCTCAGGGGCAACAGATGTTGTTCGAGCACCTGGTAGATCGGGCGGATGTGGAACTTCGGATTGCGCAAGAAGCCGATCAACAGTTCCATCGGGCAATTGCCTGCCCCGCGGCCCAGGCCCCCCATGGAAGCGTCGACCCGGTTGGCTCCGTGAATGATGGCCTCGATCGTGTTGGCAAAGGCCAGTTGCTGGTTGTTGTGGGCGTGGATCCCCACCACCTTGCCGGTGTCCTTGCCGAAGCTGAGAAACTTCTTCACCAGAATCTCCACCTGCTCGGCGTACATCGAGCCGTAGCTGTCGACGACCACCAGCACGTCGGCCGGCGACTCGGCCACGACCTCCAACACCTGGTCCACCTCCTGCTCCTTGACAGTCGAGATGGCCATCAGGTTGGCCGAGACCTCGTAGCCCTTGTCGTGCGCGTCTTGGATCATGTCCAGGGCTTCGGAAACTTGCGTGGCGTAGAAGGCCACGCGGATCAGATCCAGGACGCTGTCTTTCTTGGGCAGCACGTCGTGACGCCAGTCCGACTTGCCGGCGTCGACCATCACCGCCAGTTTCAGCGGCGTGGGATTGTCGCCCACGATACGCCGCAGATCGTCCTCGGTACAGAATTTCCAGGCGCCGAACTGGTCGCGGGCAAAGACCTTCTGGTCGGCCTTATAGCCCAGTTCCATGTAGTCAACGCCGGCCGCCACGCAGGCCTCATAGACCGCCTTGGCAAAGCCGTCGTCAAAAGCGTGGTCGTTTACCAGTCCGCCGTCGCGGATCGTACAGTCGAGGACCTTCAGTGCCGGTCGATAGGTAATCCAGGGGGCGGTCATAGGAGTGGTAAGGATTGGGAGGCTGCTTGGGAAAGTCTAGACTCAGGTCCCCTTCTCCCGCCCGTCGCCGCGACGGGATGGGAGAGGGGGGGGCTTCTGACGCCGCCTATTAACTATGGTTCCCGAAGTGCGTCTTGTCAATCGTACCCCAAACCGCAGGTGAGTGCTTGCCAGATCGGGCGGGAGCGGCGACAATCGTCGGCCATGATGCTCTTTTGCCTGCGACATGCGGAAAGCACGTATAACGCCCAGGGCCGCATCCAGGGACATCTGAACGTTCCGCTTTCGCCGCTCGGCCGACGGCAAAGCGAGGCCGTGGCGGCGGCCCTGGCCGGAGAGCCGATCGAGGCCGTGTACTCCAGCCCCCTGCTCCGCGCGGTCCAGACGGCTGAACCCCTCGCCCGGGTCTTAAACCTGGAGATTCGAGTCCTGCCGGGACTGATCGAACTGAACGCCGGGATTTTCCAGGGCAAGAGCCACCGCGAACTGGCCGAACTTCATCCGGCGGAGTGGGCCCGCTGGCGGAGCGGCGACCCGGATTATGCGATTCCCGGCGGCGAGTCGCGGCGCGACCTGATGCGTCGCGGCCGCCAGGTTCTTGAAGAGATTTTGGCGCTGGGACACCGGCAAGTTGTGATCTCCAGTCACGGAGCACTGCTGGCCGGGGCCATGAAGGCCTTGTTGGACATCCCCGCCTGGCGGCACCCATTCCGGCTCCAGAACGCGGCCATCCATCGCCTGGAGGTGTCGGGCAAGCAGGTGCGCTTGCATTCGTTCAACTCGGTCGAGCACCTGCGCGAGGTGGGCCTGGCCGGCAGCGGCGATCTGTAGCCCGCAGGTTGCCGACGATCACCAGGGGCGTATAGATGCCCCTGGGCTCCGGCGTGGGCGGCATCTGCAGGCCGAGTTTCGCCAGCAGGTCGGTCAAACGCGCTTCGTGGCCCATAGAGCATGAACGGTTTGTAATGACACGGTCCGCTGCCTATTGCTGCGGTTGGCATCACTTGAAACCGCGCAAAGCATGACTACTCGATCACCTTATTCAGCGGGTATTCCACAATTCCCCGCGCGCCGGCCGCTTTGAGCCGCGGAATGATCTGCCGCACCACCGATTCGTCGAGAATCGTGTTCACGTCGGCCCAACTTTCGTCGGCAAGAGTGGAGACGGTGGGCTGCTGCAAGGCCGGCAACAGCGCCAACACCTGCTTGAGCCGGTCGCGCGGCACGTTCATCATCAGGCCGACCTTGCCCTCGGCCGCCATGGCGCCGCGCAGCATGATCGCCAGATCGTCGATCTTCTGCCGTTTCCACGGGTCGGCATAGGCCTGGTGGTTGGCGATGAACCGCGTCGTACTTTGCAACACTTCGTCCAGGATGCGGAGGTTGTTGGCGCGGAGCGAACTGCCGGTCTCGGTGACTTCGACGATGGCGTCGGCCAGCCTGGGCGGCTTGACCTCGGTGGCGCCCCAACTGAACTCGACCCGGGCCGCAACGCCGTGCTTCGCCAGATACCGCGTTGTCAGGCCCACGGCCTCGGTGGCGATCCGCTTCCCCTCAAGGTCCTGCACCGTGCGGATGGGAGAGTCGTCGGGCACGCACAGGACCCAACGGACCGGGCGGCGGCTCACCTTGGAGAACACCAACTCGGCCACCTCGTACACGTCCGATTGGTTCTCTTCAATCCAGTCGTGGCCGGTCAATCCGGCGTCCAGCACGCCGTCTTCCACGTAGCGGGCCATCTCCTGGGCGCGGATCAGCAGGCACTCGATCTGCTGATCGTCGATCGTCGGATAGTAGCTGCGCGCGCTGAACGTGATCTTATAACCGGCGCGGCGAAAAAGTTCCGCCGTCGCCTCCTGCAGGCTGCCCGCGGGAAGGCCCAGTTTGAGAATCGCATTGGTCATGGGGATTTCTTCTTGTACACTTCCGCCGGGTCGAAGACCCGTTGGCCTACGACCTCGAGCCCGCCGGGTGTGACCTTGCGGAAGAAGCAACTCTTATAGCCCTCATGGCAAGCGGCGCCGCCCACCTGTTCGACACTCAGCAGGATCGTGTCCAGGTCGCAATCGACGTAGATGGCCTCGACCAACTGCACATTGCCGCTTTCTTCACCCTTGCGCCACAGGCGTTTTCGGCTCCGGCTGTAGTATACGGCCCTGCCCGTGGCCAACGTTTCGGCATAACTCTCGGCATTCATGTAGGCCATCATCAAGACCTGGCCGCTGGTGGCGTCCTGGGCGATTGCCGGCACAAGACCGTTGCCGCGCGAGAAATCGGGAGCATCGTGGGACTGCGACATAATGAGCGTGGCTAGCATAGGGGTGTTCTTTTGCCAGGACTTGCCAGCATATCCAACATGCCACGAAATTGCCAGCCCCGGCAAAGGGGACAGACACATTAAGCCATAGTGGGAGCGCGTGCGGAGGATCTGCCCCTGGACCGTGCCGCCGGTGGTACTTCTTGCAGTTCTTAGAGTTTGGCCTTGGGGTTGGCAAAACGCAAACCGGCGCCGTCGTGATAGGTGGCATATTCGCTGACAATTGCGCCCTCCGGACCGGCGATCATGAAGTGGAACGCCTCCGGACGGTTCAGCGCGTACACCTCGCCCGGCAAAACGCGATGTGCGTGCTTGACGGTGCGGACCGACTCCTGGCTCTTGGGCAGCGCGATCGGCATCGGCTTGGTCTCTTTCCCCTCGCCCAGGCAATAGACCATGCCATAGCGGACATGCCAGGCCTCCATCTTGGCGGGACCGGCCGCGGTCTTGACGTGTTTGTGCTCGGGAATCTGCTGGCCGGGCAATAGGTAGATCTCGTGGCCGAAGTAGCTGTACTCCTGATTGTTGACCCAAAAAACGCCGGCCATCCCCACGTTTATGAAATCGCCCAAAGCAAAGTCCAGCACCCACATCAACTTCTGCTGCGGCTCGGGATTGGGATAGCCGAACCGCGCAAACATGTCGTAATAAGCTCCCCGGGCCTTCTCGGCCAGGAATTTGCCCTTGTCATAGAAATCACCGTTGCCGAGCGCCGGCACGGCGATCTTGTCCTTTGGTTCGGCGCCCTTGCTCTTGCCCGCCAGCAACAGGCTGCTACCCACACCCAGCATGGTCGAACACGCGGCCCGACGCCCGACCTTACGGCCTTGCCCCATTTTTAATCTCCCGGTACGAGTTGTATGCGATGGTCCAGCGACGCCCCTGACAGAATAATTCCTATCATAGGAGGTCGCCACAGATTGTGCAAACTCCCCGCGAGAACTGCAAAGTCGGGGTCTGGTCCATTTTTCGGCTTATAGGCATTGCCATTTGGCCGGACTCACGACCGAAAACATGGACCTGACCCCTTTCGCGTTCAGCTACGTTTCCTGCAATTGGCCCAGCTTTTCGGCCACGGCTTGCGCGTGTCCCGCGGCCGTCACCTTCGACCATCGGTAAGCGATCTTGCCTTGGGGATCGAGGATCACCGTGCTGCGGATCGCGCCCGCGCTCTTCTTGCCGTACATCGTCTTCTCGCCCCAAGCTCCGTATCGCTGCAGCACCGCATGATCCGGATCGCTCAACAGTTCGACCTTCAGATCGTACTTGGCGATGAACTTCTGGTGCTCCGGGGGCGAATCCGGACTGACGCCGACGACCTGCGCGTCCAGCGCCTCGAACGACTTCCACTGCGACGTGAACTCGCATGCCTCGGTCGTACAGCCCGGCGTGTCGTCCTTGGGGTAAAAGTACAAGACAATCCACTTGCCAAGCAGGCCCTTCAGAGCGACTTCCCGGCCGTCCTGATTGCGCAAGGCAAAGGGCGGGGCCTTGGCGCCAATCTGAAGTGTGTCGTCAGTCATTGTTCTTCCTCCGTTTGCAGGAACTTTAGGGGCACGGTCAAGTGCGAAATAGCCGGGCGGGCGGTCTGCGCGAGGGTCGAAACGGCGAAGTCGCTCACCGATTGGCCCAAGCAGGCCGCCGCTTCCTCGATGGTCGTCTTCAGATCGGCAGGGAGACGGAAGTCAAGGGCCGGCGAGACAATAAGTGGGGGACTGTCCCAGTTCGGGCACCAAGCTACGCTTGGTCGCGACGAAAATGGGACTGTCCCCTTCTGAAGTGCGACAGTAATTCCTTTGGCGGTCCTAGTCCCTTGGGTTGCTGCCCGCCGGGTGCGCGGGGACGAGCGATTGCTCCTCGGCATCCGGCTCTTCATCATCTTCTTCTTCGAAGTCGTCTTCATCGTCCTCTTCCTCGTTCAACTCCTCTTCTTCCTCGAACTCCTCTTCTTCCTCGAACTCCTCGTCGTCGAGCTGGTCCTCGTCCTGTTGATCTTTGAAAATTTCCTGATCGTCTTCATCCGTCGGCTCGTTCAAGTCTGCGCTGTCGGGAGGCACTTGCTCGGCTTGGGCTGCACGGTGGGTTGCGGCCAGCAGGATCTTGTTGCTGCGGCGGGGCGGCGGGGCGGCGGCCGACGGCGACGCGGCGGCGGCCGAACCCTGGCCGCTCATCTGCTCCCATTGCTCCAGCGTGAGCAGGATCTCGCGTGCCTGCGAGCCGTTGTAGGGGCCGACAATGCCGTCCTCGGCCATGAAATCGATCAGCCGGGCGGCGCGGCCGTAGCCCACGCCCAGAGTTCGTTGCAGGAGCGATACGCTGCCGCGGCCCTCGCGGATCACCACGTCGATGGCTGCCTCGTACAATTCGTCGCGGGCGGCCAGGGCCTTGCTGCCCTCGCCGGAGCCTGGCTGCGTGGCCTTCAACTGCACGAGTTCCTTGACGAACTGCGGCTCCGTGGTGGCCACCGCGGCAATGACGCGATTGATCTCGTCGTCGCTCACGTACGTGCCCTGGCCGCGCAACAACATGCTGGTGCCCGGCCAGAGGAACAACATGTCGCCGTTGCCCAGCAGCTTGTCGGCCCCCATCTCGTCCAAGACCACGCGGCTGTCGGTGCGGCTGGCCACCTGGAAGGAGATCCGCGCCGGCAGGTTCGACTTGATCAGGCCGGTGATCACGTCGACCGTCGGTTTCTGGGTGGCCAGCACGAGATGGATGCCCACCGCCCGGCTCTTCTGCGCCAAGCGGATGATGTGTTGCTCGACCTCCTTGGCGGAGGTCATCATCAAGTCGGCCAGCTCGTCGGCCACGATCACGATATAGGGCATGTGCGTGGGGATCTGCCGCCGCTCCTCGTCGTTCTCCGGGCGGACGCGCTCCATCAGTTCTTCTTCGCCCAATTGGTTGTAGATGCTGACGTGTCGCACGCCGGCCCGGGCCAGCAGATGGTAGCGCTCTTCCATCTTGTCCACCGCCCAGGCCAGGATCGCCTCGGCCTTGTGCATGTCGGTCACCACCGGGTGCATCAGGTGCGGCAGGTTCTTGTAGGGGCTGAGCTCGACCATTTTGGGATCGATCATGAGCATGCGGACCTCGTCCGGCCGCCGGGTCATGATCATGGAAACGATGATCGAGTTCAGGCACACGCTCTTGCCGGTGCCGGTGCGGCCGGCGATGAGCAGGTGCGGCAGCGTGGTCAGGTCCACGACCATGGGGTTGCCCGACACGTCCTTGCCCAGGTAGATGGGGATCCGCATTTTCAGCGACTTGCCGTTGGTCTCCTCCATGACCTCGCGGATGCGGACGATCTGCCGTTCGTTGTTGGGCACTTCCACGCCGACGGTGTTCTTGCCGGGGATGGGGGCCACGATCCGCACGCTGGGCACGCGCAGGGCGATGGCCAGGTCGTCGGCCAGCCCGGTGATCTTGCTCAGCCGCAGTCCGGCCTCCAGCTCCACCTCGAACTGGGCGATGACGGGCCCGGTCTGGATCTCGACCACGCGGATGTGGAAGCCGAAATCCAGGAAGCTCTTTTCCAGGATCTTGGCCTTGCGGCGGACCTCCTTCTCCTGCTCGTCGAAACAGAAGGTCTCGGCCGGCAGGAGCAGGTCGACGGACGGCAGTTGGTAATCGCTGGGCGCGGCGGGGGCGGCCGCCTCTATCTCGTCCAATTCCTTTTCCTTGGGCTCTGCCTCGGCCTTCTTGCTGTCGGCGGCCGCGGCCGCCGGTTTGGCAATGCGGAGCATCGACGCCAGGCCGCGGCCGGCCGCCGCGGCCGCCTTCTTCTGCCCGTCGCCCGACTCGTCGTCGGACTCCGCCTCTTCGTCCGCATCGGCCTCGTCCGGAACTTCAGGGTCTTCGTCGCTGGGCCGGCCGCTGATGCGGATGGCCAGGCGGCCCGGTTCCTCCTCTTCTTGCGGACCATCGTCGAGATCGGAGCGTCGCCGGCCCAACTTCTGGGCATAGGCCGCGCCCACGTGCAGCATGCCCCGCCCCAGCCCTTGCGTCGGCTTGCCCAGAACCAGGGCCAGGACGCGAATCAACACGTAGTCTGTCGCCAGCAGCAGCCCGCCCAGGATCAGGCTGACCGCAACGATGTAGGCCCCCACGCTGGCGAAATGCATCTCCAACAGGCCGCGACCGGCGGCGCCGAGATAGCCGCCCGCGCCAATGACCGGCCCCGGGCCAAGCTGCGGCACGGCCAGGGCCGCAAATGTGCTAAGACCGGCCAGCGACATCAGCCATCCGGTAGTGCGCAACACGGGCTGCGGGATCGTGCGGCGGGTCAACAACAGCACGTCCAGCGCGGCCAGCGAAAGCAGAAGATAATACGCGCCGAAGCCGACGGCAGCCAGCGACAATCGGCTTGCCAGCGCCCCGGAGTGCCCGCACCAATTGAGCGTTTCCGCGCGTTCGGGAAAGACCAGCTTGCTGGGCGGGTCGGCCGGATCGTAACTCACCAGCGCGGCGCCCAGAAAGACCACCAGCGCCAGCAGGCCCAGCGCCAGCAGGTCCATTTTCAGATTGCGGTTTTCCAGCATGAGGACGCGCATACTCCCCGTTCGTGGAGTGGTCGCCGCGCGACCGTGCGGCTGCCAACCCTGGGCGCGTCCATGCCCGAAACCGATCCTGCTTCGACTTTTCGACGCCTGCATTGCCAAAGACCGCGGCCGACCAACGGGAGGCCGGAATTCAGACGATTTCGGCCACGATCCACGACTATTGGCTAGCAAGCATCAAGAGCTATCGTCACGCCGGACAGTTGCCAACGAGTTGTAAACCGCCGCGCCCGTTTGTTTGCCCCAGTGGCGTATCGGTCACCCTTGGCGTAGCGGAAATAAGCCGCATCGTCGCGGAGAAACCCACTTGCGAAGGAAACGACTACAACGGTTATGACGAAAAGACGCAACATTCTCCCCTCTCCCCTTGCGGGAGAGGGGCAGGGGGTGAGGGCTTGGGACATCGCCGAGTGCCACCGGCTCTGCCAGTGCTTCCGCAAGGTATCCTTTCCAAGATCCCACCGCGCACCCCCCCGATCCGTCTATGGACCGTCGCACACCGGCCATTGCCGTCGCCATTGCCCTGGCCGCCTTGATCGCCGCGCTTCTGGCATGCACCTGGAACGCCTGGGCCGACCCGGTCGTCGATTTCGGCCGCGAAGCGTACGTCCCCTGGCTGCTCCTCCAGGGCGCACACCTGTATCGCGACGTCGCCTATTTCAACGGCCCTCTGAGCCCGTACGTCAACGCGGCCGTGTTTTCCCTGCTCGGGCCCTCGATCCGCAGCCTGTTGATCGCCAACGCCGTAGTACTCGCGTGCATCGCCGCACTGCTCTTCTACTTGTTGCGGCGTATCGCCGGGCGGGCCTGCGCCGCGGCAGGTCTCTTCATCTTCTTCCTCTTGTTCGCCTTCGGCAATTACGAGGACGTGGCCAACTACAACTACCTGGCTCCCTACTCCCATGAGATGACGCACGGCCTGCTCCTCTCGCTTATGGGATTGGCGTCGCTGGCGCGTTGGCTGGCGACCGGGCGAAACCGCTATGCACTGGCCACCGGCGGCGTGCTCGGCTTGTTGCTGTTGACCAAACCGGAGATCTTTGCCGCGATGGCGCTGGCCTCGGCCGTCGCGCTGCTGTTGGCACGGGCCGGCGAAAGAAGCGCCGTTTCGGAAGCGGACTGTCCCATATGCGTCGGACGACAACTGGGGGCGCTTCCGGGGTTAGTTGGAGAACGTGAGAGAACGGGTGCCACGGTTGGCTTGCCCAACCGTGTTCTCCGCACTGCTGGACAAGCCAGCAGTGGCACCCAGGTGACATTCGCACCTATTACTCGAAAAGTCAAATGGGGACAGGCCTCCGCGCCGGTCTTGGTTCTTGCCGCGGGCACCGCGGCCGTGCTCGCGGCGGCAACCGCGGCCCTGGCGATGGTTCTCTCACCGCAGGAAGTTTGCCAAGCGGTGCTGGGCGCCTGGCCCTACGTTTTCAATCCCCGCGTCAGCGGCATGCACTTCTATCGCCTGGTGTCGGGCTGGGATGCGCCTGTTGGGCATCTGCTCATCATGTTTTTCTGGCTGGCGGTACAACTCGTGACGCTGCGATTCGCCTGCCGCGCCGGCGCGGTCCGGCTGTGGACCGACATCCTGCTCTTGGCCATCGCCGCCGCGGCACTGGCTGTCATGCCGTCGGTTGCCGCGCCGATGAACTTCTTCCTGCCGCTGCCTCTGTGGGTGCTGCTGGTGTTGACGCTCGGTTTTCGCAAATGGTCGGCCGCCGCCGATCCGGACGAGCGCGCACGGGTGGCGACGGGGCTGGTCCTGGGCGTTTTCGCCCTGGCCATGCTGGCCAAGGTGCTGTTGAACGTCCACGTCTGCCACTACGGCTTCGTGCTTGCCATGCCCGCGGTCATGACTTGCCTGGTCGGCTGTTGGTGGCTGGGCGATCAGTGTAAAGGCGGCGCCGCCCTGTCGCCCGGGCGGTTTTCCTTCGCCCGTTTTGCCATCGGCCTGCTGCTTCTGTTGGCCATGGGAGCGGGGCCTCACCTGGCACAGATGGCCTGGCAACTCTCGCAAAAACGGCAGCAGATCGCCTGGGACGGCGACTGTCCGATACGCGCCACGCGGGAGCAAGCCGCAGTGCTTCAGGCCGCACTGGAAACCGTCAAGCGTCAACTTCGACCACAAGAAACGCTGGCCGTTTGGCCGCAGGGATGCCTCCTCAGCTTCGCGGTGCGGCGGGCCGCAGCGACGCCGTATATCGTGCTGATGCCGCCGGAGATCGAGATGTTCGGCGAACAGACCATGTTGGACAGCCATCGTCGCCATCCACCCGATTTCATCTTGCTGTTGGACTGCGACGTTTCGGAATACGGCGTCAAACCGTTCGGCGTCGGTTACGCGCGCCGCATGATGTGCTGGCTCCGCGAGAACTACGCGGCGGTGGAGAAGTGGGGCAAAGACGGTCGTTTTGCCGCCGTGCTCATGAAGCGCAACGACTAGCCATCTTCAATATGAGCAACAATCCATTCAACCGGGAAAACATCGCACCGGCCGCAACACGCCGGGCTCGCGCTGCCGGACGATCGCCGCCAACCGGCCTTGGTCGTCCACCGCGGCCATCTCATCCCCGGCGGCCGGCAGATCCGGCTTGACGATGGTCAGCCCGTGATGAAGCCGTTCGATCTCTGCCTGCGATAACACGAGTTGCGGGAGTCCTGCGGTGGCCCGGGCCATGGGCATGAGATGCTTGGACCAGTTCTCGGGCGTCAACTCGCGCGGATCGACCGCTTGGGCCAGGGAGAAGCCGCCCACCGCGTTGCGGACCAGCGAGGCCATCACGGCCGCAGTCCCCAGCGATGCGGCCAGGTCGCGGCCGAGGGCCCGGATGTAGGTGCCCCCGCTGCACTCGATCCGCAGACGCACCTCGGGATAGTCGTAGGCCAGGAGATCGAGACGGTAGATCGTCACGCCGCGGGGCGACAACTCGACTTCGCGCCCCTTGCGGGCCAGATCGTACGCCCGCCGTCCGGCCACTTTCACCGCAGAGAAGGCGGGGGGCCGTTGCCGGATCACGCCGATCATCGCCCCGGCCGCCGCGAGGAGCTGTGCCCGGGTCGGTACGGGCGGAGCATCCAGTTCCGTGACGCGGCCTTCCAGGTCATCGGTTGGACTTTGCCGACCCAGAAGGAACCCGGCCGTATAGAGCTTGGGCATGGCCTGCACGTACTGGATCAGTCGCGTCGCGGCCCCCACGCACACCACCAGCACCCCCGTGGCCAGCGGATCGAGCGTGCCGGCATGACCGGCCTTGGCCGGCCGAATGAGTCGCTCAACGCAATCCACCGCGTGACGCGAGGTCATCCCGGCCGGCTTGTTCAGGTTCAGCAGTCCGTGCGGCACGCGATTTCTGGGCTCTTCCGGTTCTAGGTGCAAAAGCCTTTCAAGGAAGAGGGAACAGGCGCCTTTTGCCGGAACAGCCCGAAAGCGGGCACCATGCTCGCATGGTCGTCGCAGAAAAGGCGCCTGTCCCCTTTTCCCGCTCCCCCGGCCGCACCTAGAACCGGAAGAGCCCAGCCTTCCCTACCCCAATCACGGCTCTTGGTGTTCATCGTCTGTTTTCTTTCGCGGTTCTGGAAATTGGTTCCGTCTCCGTCAACTTCTTGAAATCCGGGTCGTTGCGCAGGCTCTTGAAATCGGCATCTGTTGACGCGCGCGATCTGAGCGGCGGTTGCAGTTCAATCGCCTTTTTCAGATCGGTAATAGCGTTGGCCTTGTCGCCTTTTTTCGAGTATGCGCAAGCACGAAGATACCATGATTCTGCCCACTGGAGACGAAGTTCAATCGCCTTGTCCAGCGACTTGATCGCCTCGTCGTATTTTCCGAATCTGAGCAGCACGCCGCCGCGGTTGTTCCACGCCGCTTCATGTTTCGGACTCAACGTGATTGCCTTGTCGAAAGCTTTCAACGCTTCTTCGTTGCGATTCAGCGCCGACAGCACTTGTCCCTTGCCAACCCAATTGGCACCCTCCTCCGGCTGAAGATCGATGAGTTTCTCGAAAGACTTTAGCGCTTGTTCGGGCCGCCCTGCTTGAGCTTCGGCCATGCCCTTGCAGAGCCAACGCCTGGGATCATGCGGCCTGGCTTTGACCCATTTATTCAGAACCCTGGCTCCGTCATCCTGCCGTTTCAGTTGCACCAGACTGACATATTGTCCTAGCACCGCCTGTTCGTTATCCGGTTGGAGTGCGGAAGCCTGTTCGAAGGCTTTCAGGGCCTCAACAGGCTTCCCCTGATTGATCAGCTTTTGGGCTTGAAGGACGAGTACCTTCACGGAATTGTCGTTCGTGCGCGGCGCGGGGCTGTTCTGTCCCCACGCAGCCACAGCGAGCAGCGTATTGCACACCGCCATGAGCCATAACTTGGATTTCATAAGGGTTGGTCCAACTATTGCTGTTCCCTTGGTTTTCCACGGGGTTCAATCTATCAACACCCGCCCTTTCGTGTCAACAACTGCTTTGCCCCCCGCTCTTCCCGGAACGACTCTTGCACTTGGAACCGGAAGGGCCGTTTTCTTCAACTCCTATCGTGTCAATGGCTGGCATCTATTGTAGCGGCCGGTTAGGATAGCTCTTATTGTAACCGTGGAGTGGGGCCAGGATGACGATCGACCGGCTTGGGCCGTATGAGATCCACCGCCGCATTGGTCGCGGCGGCATGGGGACGGTCTATGCCGCGGTCAATCTCCAGACCGGGGAAGCGGCGGCGGTCAAGCTGCTCTTCGCTCCCATGGCGCTCGATCAGGACTTCCGTCAGCGCTTCGAGACGGAGATCGAGACCCTGCGCAAGCTGAACCATCCCAACATCGTACGCTTGTTCGGCTTCGGCGAACAGGACGGCCATCTGTTCTACGGCATGGAATTGATCGAGGGCAGCAGCCTGGAAGACCAGCTAAGCCGCGGCCGGGTCCTGGGCTGGCGCGAAGTAACGCAGATCGGCATCGAGATCGGTCGGGCCCTGCGGCACGCCCACGACCGCGGCGTGGTGCATCGCGACCTCAAGCCGGGCAACTTGTTGCTCACCGCCGACGACCATGCCAAATTGTCCGACTTCGGCATTGCCCGGCTGTTCGGCAACCTGCGGCAGACCGGCGAGGGCAGCGTCCTGGGAACGGTGGAATACATGGCGCCCGAGCAGGCCGAAGGGCGGCCCGTGGGACCGCGCGCCGATCTGTACAGCCTCGGCGCGGTGCTCTACGTGCTGCTGACGCGGCGATTGCTCTTCCCGGGCGGATCGTTCGTCGAAGTCTTGCACAAGCAGCGCTTCGAGACACCCGACCCGGTGCGACGCTTCGTGGCCGACGTGCCCGTCGAGTTGGAACAGATCGTCATGCAATTGTTGGAAAAGGATCCGGAGCGACGGATTGCCAATGCCACGCTGCTGGTGCGGCAGTTGGAAGCCATGCAGCAGGCGCTGACGCTGCGCGCCGGGCCGACGGCCCAACAGCCCGAGGAGCCGGCCCCGGCGCCGCCGGGCACGATCCAAAGGATGGTCGGGGAAAAGGAAGTGGACCTGCTGGCGGCGACGCGCGCGGCCACTTCAGAGGTCCGGGCGCAAGCGGCCGTCCCCGCATCGCCAGCCGAGGAAGCACTGGCAAAGCCAGTGGCACACGGCGGGGTCGCCGTGCCGCCGGCTGGGGAATCGCCCGTGGAACGGCCCCCGGAGGAACCGTCGGCCCCGGCCACGGCCCTGTTCGCGCATGGCCCGGCAACCGCGGTTGCGGCCGCCCAATCGCCGGGCCACTTCACCACCGTGCCAGCCGAGGACCTCGACCGCCCCGAAACTGCCACGCCCCGGCCGGCCTGGGTCTCTCCGCAGACTTGGGTCCTGGCCGGCAGCCTGCTCGTCGTCGGGTTGGCGATCTGGTACTTCCTGCAACCGCCCTCCGCCGACCGGCTGTACGATCGTGTTGCCGCTCGGGCTGCGGAGAACAGCATCGACGCCTTGGAGCAGGCCGAAGGCGACATCCAACAGTTCCTTACCCGCTACTCCAGCGATTGGCGTTCGGAACAACTTCGCGGTTATGAGGACCAGATCGAGTTGCACCGCCTGGAGCATCGCATCGAGCTCCGCGCCAAGGGGCTCGCCGCCAACGAGAGCCTGATGCCCGTGGAACAGACCTATCTGGAAGCGCTCGCCTATGCGCGGCTTAGCCCCGAGTTGGGCATGGCCAAGTTCCAAGCCTTGCTCGCCCTGTACGACACGCAGGGCGAACGGCAAGGGCCCACGGGACGATACCTGCAACTGGCCCACCGCCGGCTGACGCAACTGGGCGAGCAACTCGAACAGCAATCGCCCGCACACCTGGCCCTGCTGCAAGATCGGCTCAACGAGGCCGATCGGCTCCGCCGCACCGAGCCGGCCCGGGCGGAGCGGATTTATCGGGCCGTCGTGGAGCTCTATGGCGAAAAACCGTGGGCGGCGACGGTCGTGCGCCGCGCGAGAAATGCCCTCGAAGAAAGAAGAACAGGCGGTAAATGAATCCTAACAACCCTTCGCCCGGCTTTCCCGCACTGCGGATGCGGCGGCTTCGCTATCAACCGGCGGTCCGCACGCTGGTGCGGCAAACGCGGCTCGACCCCGGCCAGTTGATTCTGCCGCTGTTCGTGCGCCCCGGTCAGAACGTCCGTCAGGAAATCAAGGCCATGCCGGGCGTGTGCCAACTCTCGCCCGACCTGCTCGGCGAGGAAATCGGCCAGGCCGCGGAACTCGCCCTGGGCGGCGTCATCCTCTTCGGCATCCCCGACGCAAAGGACGCCACCGGCAGCCAGGCACTCCGCGACTCGGGCATCATTCCCCAGGCCATTCGGGCCGCAAAACAAATCGCCCGCGAACTGTTGGTGATTACCGACCTCTGCCTGTGCGAGTACACGGATCACGGCCATTGCGGTCCCGTGGCGGCGACGGGCGGGCGTCTGGACGTGGACAACGACGCCACGCTCAAGCTCCTGGCCGAGCAGGCGGTGGTTCACGCCCGGGCGGGCGCCGACATGATCGCCCCCAGCGGCATGATGGACGGCATGGTGGGGGCGATCCGCGGCGGCTTGGACGCGGCCGGTTTCGCCCATCTGCCCATCATGAGCTATGCGGCCAAATATGCCAGCGCCTTCTATGGCCCCTTTCGCGAGGCGGCCGAGAGCGCCCCCCAATTCGGCGACCGGCGCAGCTATCAGATGGATCCCGCTGCTGCCGCCGGCCAGGCCCTGCGGGAAATCGAACTCGATCTGGCCGAGGGGGCCGACATCATCATGGTCAAGCCGGCCCTGGCCTATCTCGATATCCTCCGCCAGGCCAGCCAGCAGTTCCCCGGTGTGCCGCTGGCGGCCTACAACGTATCGGGCGAGTACAGCATGGTGAAGGCCGCCGCCGAGCGCGGCTGGCTCGATGAAAGGGCGGTGGTTCTGGAGTGCCTTACGGCAATCTGCCGCGCCGGCGCAAACATCATTTTGACCTATTGGGCCAAGGACGTGGCAAAGTGGCTGGCCAAGTAGCTTCCCACCCTGGAAAACAAGGGGTATCGACGACTTTCCCGGTTGCCTGTATCATAGGTTGTGGTTCGCTACGACACCCGTTGTGACACCCGGACGCGATAACCCGGGGGATGGGTGACAAGCAAAATCGCCTTCTGTCTGGCTGCGGCCGAGGAAACCGCCGACGGCCGCGCGGTGCTGTTGACGCAGCGCGACGTCCGCGAGCTGCAGCTTGCCAGCGGCGCGATCCGCGCCGGCATCGGCATCCTGCTGCGGCGCGCCGGTCTTG
>JBEKZQ010000094.1:0-15925 GCA_049509675.1 Thermoguttaceae bacterium
CAACGAACTTCCCGTAATCATGGCATACTCCTTATTCGGGCTACGCCTCCCGCTCGCCCCCCGTTTCCTCGATCAACCCCAATTGCACCATGCGGCGATATAAGCGCGGGCGGGTGAGGCCCAGCAGCCGGGCCGCCTTGGACTTGTTGCCTTTGGCCCGGGCCAACGAGCGGCGGATCAATTCCCGCTCGATGCGGCCCAGGAACTCGTCCAACACAATGGTCTCTTCCTTGCGGCGTGGCCGGGCCGCCACCTCGGCCGACAGGTGGATCCGCTCGGGCAGATCGGCCGGCGTGATTTCCGGGCCGGCCGCCCGCTGGTGGCTCTCGTAGACCACTTGCACCAGCTCGTCGACATTGCCCGGCCAGGGATATGCGTCAAGCTGATCCAGGGCCAAGGCGCCAAAACCGGCGATCTGCTTCGTCCCCCGGGCGTTGGCCTCTTCCAAGAGGAGTTGGGCCAGCCAGGGCAGATCCTCGCGTCGCTGCGACAAGGCGGGCAGTTCGATGGTAATGGTGCTCAACAGCACGGCCAGGTCTTCCAGATAGCGTCCCCGCCGGGCCAACTCGTCCAGCCGCTGCGTGGCCGTGGCCATGAGCCGCAATCGCAGCGCTGGGGCCGACAACACCGACGCCAAGGTCGCCTGAATCTCCAGCGGAAGCAGATCCACGTCGCCCAGCAGGAGCGTGCCGCGTCCCGCTCCGGCGCCCGCGGTATCTTCGGCCGACAAGGCGGCCACCGTGGACTCCAGCAGATCCGGTTCCAAGACCGAACAGGCCAAGGGAATCAGCATCCCCGCCGACTCCGGCCGCGGGCCATAATGGATAGTCGCGGCCAAGTGCTGCCGCCCGATCCCTGGCGGGCCGACCAGCAGCACGCTGGCCGCGGAGCCGATGGCCAGTTCGGCCTGGGCCCGGGCTCGCCGCATAGCCGGGCTCGCCCCGACCAGCCGATCCAAGCTGTAACGCGGGCTCACTTGCTCGCGGAGCTGCCGGATCATCTGATGCAACTCGGCCGGGGCCATCTCACGTTGCCCGAGCTGGCCCTCGGCTTCGGGGCCGGCCAGATCGTGCGAGTCGACCAGGGCCACGATGCCGATCAATTCGGCGCCGGGGGTGCCCAGGGGCACGAACCGCGCCCGGCGATAGGCGCCGCCGCCGGGTGCGCCGCGGCATACGGTGGCCGTGATTTCCCGCCCCTCGCTGATCGCGGGTGGCGGACAAAGTCCCGCGGCCAGCAGGTCGGGACCGGCCATTTCCGGGCCGGAGCAATAGCGGCAACGCCGGCCCGGCAGATTCTCGGCGTCCTCGCCGAGCCACTCGGCGCAGGCCTGATTCAGGAACACGATGGTCAGATCCTCGTCCAAGACATACAGCGGCTGCGTTGCGGCGTCCAGAAGCCGGGCGAGTTCGGTGGCGTGAATGCGGTGTCGGACCATGTTAGTTTTTATTATTGTCTGGCGGCGCGAGGCCGGCGCTGACGGCTGCCGCATCCGGCTGCGCCGTGGGACTGGCGGCCTGGCAGAGGTGCAACAGCGGCCCCGGATAGACGCCGACTGCCAAAACGAACAAGGTACACAACAGGGCGGCGGCCCAGGCCCCGCGCCCCCCTTCGGCCCGCGGCGTAGCCAAGGGATCGCGGAAGTACATTGCGGCCACGATCCGCAGGTAGTAGAAGGCGGCCACGGCCGCGTTCAAAACGCCGATCACGGCCAGGGTCAGGAACCACCTCGGCTGGCCTGCCGCGCCGCCGCCTACGTTTAGCGCGCTGCCGAAGACGAACAGTTTTCCCCAAATGCCGGCCAACGGCGGCAGGCCGGTCAGGCTCAACAGGAGCGTGGCCAGAACGGCGGCCGCGACGGGCCGGCCGCGGCACAGTCCGGCCAGTTCATCAATCCCCTCGATCGAGCGCTGATCACCGCCCAAGTGGATCAAGGTGGCAAAGACGCCCAGCGTGGCCGCGGCATAAACGCACAAGTAGAAGAACATCGACCCGAGACCGTCCCAGGACCCGCCCGAAGCAGTCGAGCCGCTTGCCGCCAGGCCCACCGCCAGCCCGATCAGCATGTAACCGGCGTTGGTGATCGACGAATAGGCCATGAGCCGCCGCAGGTTGTCTTGCCACAGGGCCAAGACGTTGCCCAGGGTCATCGTGAGGGCCGACATGACGACCACGATCTGCCAGGCATAGGTTCCCGAGCCGGGCATCGTGAGCACCAATAATCGCACCAGGGTCCAGAGGCCGGCCGCCTTGGGCAGCACTGACAGCAGCGCGGCGTTGGCGTGCGTCGTGCCCTGGTACACGTCGGGGGCATAGAAGTGGAACGGCACGACCGTGACGCGGAAACTCAATCCGGCCAACACGAGCACCAACGCCAGCCGGACCAGCGACGGAAAGCCGGCGGGCAGCGCGTCCGGATTGGCCAACACGGTGCGGACCGCCGGCAGATACGTGGACCCGGCCGCGCCGTACAGGAAGCTGAACCCGTACAGGAGCATCGCCGAGGCCAGAATGCTTAGGAAGAAGTATTTCGTCGTCGCTTCCTGGCGGGCCGCATCGTCCCGCCCCAGGTAGAGCAAGATGTAGGTGGGAATGGAAATCAACTCCAGGCCGACGAACAGCAGCACGAGGTCATTGGCCCCGACCACCAACATCATCCCGGCGATGGTCAGCAACAGCGAACCGAGGTTCTCGGCCGTTCCGCCGCCGGCCAGCGGGCGCCAATTCATGAGCACCAGCACCGCGCCCAAGGCCAAGGCGAGCCAACGGCCACTGTAGGCCAAAGGATCGGCCACGAGAGGTCCGCCGGGGGCATTTCCGCCGCCCCACAGCCGCAGTGCCGCCGCAGCCAAGACGATGCCACTGCCCCCCAGCCAGGCCCAAAGCCGCGGCGCGCGGAAAAAGGCTCCGCCCATATAGATCGCCAAGGCGACGGCCACCAGCAGCATTTCGGCAGTCAAGTGCCAAACGGTATCAGTCGACACGGGCGGTCTCCTCTGTTTCTCTCCCTCTCCCCTTGCGGGAGAGGGCCGGGGTGAGGGGTTTCCCGACCGCCAATCCATCGCAAGCTGTTCGCGCCAATTTTCCCCTCACCATAACCCTCTCCCGCAAAGGGAGAGGGGACCAAACGCGCGCGACCCCCTCTCTGCCTTGCCCAGCCACACTGCGCATCACCGGCTCCGACAGGCGATCCAGCGTGGGACTCATGCGGTCGAGGAAGAAGGCCGGCCAGACGCCGATCCAAACGATCACCACGCACAGCGGGGCCAGGGCCGAAACCTCGCGGAGGTCCAGATCGCGGACCGCTTCACGCGCTTCGGAAGGCACCCCGAGGGTACCCGGTCCCGTTTTCGTCGCGACCACGCGAGGCGTGGTGCCCGAACTGGGACAGTCCCCCGCTTGTTGCCTAGCCGGACCAAAGAAGACGCGCTCCACGAGCGACAGCATGTACCAGGCGCCGAGCGCGACCCCGCTGACGGCCAGCACGGAAATGACCCGGTATTGGACGGCCAGCGGCGTCGGTCCCTCGGCCCACGCCCGTTGGAAAATCCCCACCAGCAAGAGCAGTTCGCCGGCAAAGCCGTTCAGTCCCGGCAGGCCGATGCTTGCCAGGGCCATGAAGACCATGAAGAAGGCCAGCAGCGGCACCTCCCGCGCGATGCCGCCCAAGTCGGCGATCCGCCGCGTGTGGTACCGTTCGTAGAGCATGCCAACCAACGCGAACAGGCCGCCCGTTGACAGGCCATGATTGATCATCTGCAGCACCCCGCCCTGAATGGCCAGGCGGTTGACGGCAAAGACGCCCAACATGCAGAAGCCCAGGTGGCTGACGCTGGAATAGGCGATCAGCCGTTTCATGTCGCTCTGGGCCAAGGCCACCAGGGCTCCATAGACGATGCCGATCAGCGACAGCCAGAGCATGAGCGGCATGAGCATGGCCGATGCCTCGGGAAGCATGGGCAGACAGAAGCGGACGAATCCGTAGCTGCCGATCTTCAACAGCACTCCCGCCAGCAGCACGCTGCCGGCGGCGGGGGCCTCGACGTGCGCCAGCGGCAACCAGGTGTGCAAGGGAAACAGCGGCACCTTGATGGCGAACCCGGCAAACAGGGCCAAGAAAACCCAAAACTGCACGGCCGCGTCCATGGGCTGATCCTGCAAGTGCTGCGTCAACTCCGGAATGGAAAAGGTAATCCGTCCGCCGGGCGTGTGCCACGAGACCCAGAGCACGATGGCCAACAGCCCCAGCAACGACAAGACGCTGCCGGCCAGGGTGAACAGGAAGAACTTGACGGCCGCATAACGCCGCTGGTCGCTGCCCCAGATGCCGATCAGGAAAAACAACGGCACCAGGGTGAACTCGAAGAACAAATAGAACAGGATGATGTCCCGGGCCACGAAGACGCCCAGCAGGCCGGTTTCCAGGATCAACAGGAGTCGGTAAAAGAGCGTCTCCTGCTGGCGGATCGACTCCCAACTGATCAGTACGGCCACGACCACCAAGAGCGCGGTCAGCGTGAAGAGCCACAGGCTCAGGCCGTCCAGGGCAATGCTGAAGCGAATATCGACGGCCGCGGCGGTCGAGAGCCAGGAGAGGTCGGTGGCGGCCGCCGCGGCGTCGCCGGCCCGGTAGTTGGCCGCCAGGACGCACGCGCCCGAGAGCACCACCAGGGCGGTTGCCAGGGCCCACCAGCGCGCCACGGCCCGCCCTCCGCCCAGGAAGGCGGCCGCCAGGATCGGCAACAGCACGGTGATCAACAGCAGGTTGGCCATGTCTTACAACAACAGCACTCCAATCAATACCAACAGCCCCAGCACCATGGCCAGGGCGTAGAACTGCACCATGCCGCCTTGCGCAGGACGAAACAACGATCCTATGGCCCGCGGCAACCATCCGATCAGGTCCACGAGCCCGTCGATCACGCTACGATCGAACCAGGCGCTGAGCCAGGCGATCCCCTGCAAGGGCAGCACGATCAGCGATCGGTAGATCTCGTCGAAGAAGAACTTTCCGTGCGACAGGCCGTACAACCCCAGCGCGGTCATCAGCCGGGTCAGCCCTTGGAGCCACTGCCGCGGCCCAAGGTACAACACCGCGGCCAGCAGTAGCCCGGCGACGGCCAGGGCCGTGCTTACCAAGGCAACGGTCTGATGCATTTCGCCGGCGGGCTCGGCCGCCGCCAGGCCCGAGAAGGCCAGCGAAGGCGTGTGTGCAAGAAAACCGTGCGGCCCGAGGAAGTCGCCAGTCCGCTGGAAATAGGCTCCCACGGTCAAGGCCCCCAGGGCCAGGATCACCAACGGGCCGGTCATCGCGGGCGGCGATTCGTGGGCGTGACGGCCGGCCTCGGCCGGGATCCGCTCGTCGCCCCAAAACGTCAGCAGCAACGCGCGGAAAGTATAAACGGCCGTGAGGAAGGCGGTGCCGCTGGCCGTCCAGTACAAGGCCCAATAATAGCCGGCCGTGGCACCCCCCGAGGCCTGCTCCCGCACGGCCAGCAGGATCGCGTCTTTGCTCCAGAACCCGGCAAACGGCACGACGCCGGCCAACGCCAGGCAGCCGAACAGGAATGTCCAATGCGTGGTGGGCAGGCGATGCCGCAGGCCGCCGAAGTAGCGCACGTCGATCACGCCGCCCATGGCATGCATGACGTTGCCGGCGCCCAAGAACAGCAGGGCCTTGAAGAAGGCGTGCGTCACCAGGTGGAACATGCCCGCGGTGATGCCCAGCAGGCTGCCGGCCCCCAGACCCAGAAACATGTAGCCGAGTTGGCTGATGGTTGAATAGGCCAGGATGCGTTTCAAGTCGGTCTGCGTCAAGGCGATCAGCGCCGCCAGCAGTGCGGTGAAGCAGCCGATGGCCGCCACGATCCGCTGCGCATCGGGCGAGGCCGCGAACAAGGGCGTGCAGCGGGCCACCAGGTATACGCCCGCCGTTACCATCGTGGCCGCGTGGATCAAGGCGCTGACCGGCGTGGGGCCCTCCATGGCGTCGGGCAACCACACGTGCAGCGGGAACTGCGCGCTCTTACCGCACGCGCCCAGCATCAGCAGCAGGCAAATGGCCGTGGCCACGCCGCCGTGGGCGTACAGTTCCGGCCGCTTCAGCAATGTCTGTCCCAGGATGCCGGGCACGCCCGCGGCATCGTGGAAGTTGAGCGTGCCATAGGTGGTCCACAGCAGGAAGACGCCCAGGGCGAAACCACAATCACCCACCCGAGTGACCAAGAAAGCCTTCAACCCGGCGGCCGCGGCAGCCGGCTTCTGGAACCAGAAGCCGATCAGCAAATAGCTGCACAACCCGACGGCTTCCCAGAACACGTAGAGCAACACGAAGTTGCTCACCGAGACCAGCATGGTCATCGAGAAGACGAACAGCGGCACGTAGCTGAAGAACCGCCAATAGCCCGGGTCGCCCTGCATGTAGCCGATGGAATAAACGGCCACCAACAAGGAAATGAAGGTGACCATGGCCAGCATCACGGCGGTGAGCGGATCGGCCCGCAAGGCCACGTCAATGCGAAAGTCGCGCCGCGGGGCGGCTTGTGCCGGCTGATCCGTTGCAGGCAAACCGGCTGTCGGCAAATAGGCATTGTCCACCGCGGCCCAGGTCCACAGGGAGACAATTTTCTCGCAACCGACGGAACCCGGCGCCGCGTTGCGCACCTCGTCCTGGACGACGAAGACCAAGGCAATACTGGCGACACAGGAGGCGGCCAGCGCCAGCAGTGTGGGCCAATGGCTCTGGGCGCGCAGCACCCGCTTGCCCAGCAGCGCGGTGAGCACGGCCGCGGCCAGCGGCAGGGCGGGAATCAGGATCAGCAGCGTTTTGATGTCAGGCATCGGTTCTACACGTGACGACGGTGATCCAACTCCTCGACCGGCACGTTGGGCGCCAGTCCGGCGGGCGACAGGTGCGGCCAGGCCGGGGCCGGCTCGGTGGCGTCGGGCGGCAGTTCGGCCTCCTCGAAGGGCGGTTGGTTCGCTTCCCGCAGTTGCTGCCAAACGGCAATATCCAGTCTTCCGCGGCGTTGGAAGAGGGCCACCACCAGGGCCAGGGCCACGGCCGCCTCGCAGGCCGCCACGGCAATGATGAAGAGGACCAACATCTGGCCGCCGAAATCATTGTGGTAGCGACTCCAGGCCACCAGGCTCACCGACACGCCCTGCAGCATCGTCTCGGCCGCCAGGAACATCACGATCATGTTCCGCCGGCTCAAGAAGCCCACCAGCCCGATGCCGAACAGCATCGCACCCACCACCAGGTAGTTGTAGAGCAAAGCGATTTCGTGCTGCATGGTGGATGGTTGGGGATTAGGGATTAGGGATTAGGGATTAGGGATTAGGGTATTCATTCCCCACCATCCCGCGGGGAGAGGGAGAATTCTGAATCCGTGTTTCAGCCCTGGCCGCCCTGTCACCTGCTCACCTGCTCCTCTGCTCACCTGCTCTCGCTTGGGCCACGATCACCGCCGCGCCCACCAGCGCGGCAAACAGCAAGGTGGCGGCCACTTCCACGGCCACCAGGTGCCGGCTGAACAATTCGGTGCCGAAGCGGGCCACGTGCGCGCCGGCCAGCACTCCGTTGGAGAGCGCTTCTTCGTCCGCCGGCCGATCTACCCTAGCCAACCCGGCCGAAATGGTCATCGTCAACACGCCCAGCAGGACGGCGCCCGTGGCGGCCGAAACCATCGGCTCCCAACTGACGCGGTCGTAGGAGGAGTGGCCTTCCGGCTGGGCCAGCATCAACACGAACAAGAAGGTCACCAGGATCGCCCCGGCATAGATGACCAATGTCGCCACGGCCAGGAACTCGGCCCCGGTGAGCAGGAACAAGCACGACGTGCCGGTCAAGGTCATGCCGAACCAGATGGCGCAATACACCGGGTTGCGGAACGTGACCGCACCGATGGCCGAGATCACGGTCACGCCGGCGAAGACATGGAACAAGCCGTCGGCCAGCCAGTCGCCCAGGCCGGGGAGGCGCGAGACCCACAGGCCCAGTCCGGCCGCGGCCAGGACCAGGCCGGCCCCGCGGCCGCGGGCCGTACCGCGCGGCAGCATCAACCACAGGCCGGCGGCCAGCAGCACGGTGGCGATCGGGATCACGTTTTGCGGGTTCATGGCGCGAGTTTTCAGTTTTCAGTTTTCAGGGTTCAGTAAGGACTTCGTTGGCCACGACAAACTCGAAGCCTTCCATTGTCATCGGCAAGCTCTAATCCCTAATCCCTATCCCCCTAATCCCTTCCCTCGCACGTTGCGACGGCATCGGCTCCGTATCCTTCGTCTGATCGTAGATGCTCAGCAGCTTTTCCTTGTCGAAGATCATTTCCTCGCGGCTCTTCCCTGACAGGTCGTACAAGCTCGTCAACTCGATCGCTTCGACCGGACAGGCCTCTTCGCACATCCCGCAAAAGATACAGCGCAACTCGTCGATGTTGAAGACCTGCGGGTACTTTTCCCGATCGGGCCAGGGGCTGGGGGCCGCCACGATGTCGATGCAGTGGGCCGGGCAGGCGGTGGCGCAGAGGAAACAGGCCACGCACTTTACCCGCCCCTGTTGGTCCCGATTCAGCCGATGCACGCCGCGGTAGCCCAGCGGCTCGATCACCTCGTGCCGCTGCTCGGGCGATTGCACGGTCACCTTGCGGCTAAACAGGTGCCGCAACGTGGTCGTCAGCCCTTGCAGGAACAAGATCAGGTAACTCTTGCCCAACAGCCCCAGCCGGGGCGACTCGACCCATTGGATCTGCGGATCGTCCGGTTTCATCAGAGCGAAATCTCCTCGGCCTCGAAGCTGGGCGAAATCGGGCCGCGGCGCGGGCGGTTGTCGGGGATCGCGGGCACCAGCAGCGCCGCCAGCAGCCAGGCAACCCCGAGCACGCACCAGCCGCACGCCACCATGGCCGGCGACGCGGGCACGCCCAGCCGCGCCGCCAACTGCGGTCCGTATTCCAGCCACGCGGCCACAAAGACAACGTTCACCAACCCCACCGGCAGCATCACCGTCCACGCCAGCGACATCAATTGATCGAAACGGAAACGAGGCCAGCTCCATCGGGCCAGCATGAAAAAGAAAATCACCGCCAGCACCTTGACCAGCAGCACGATGATCCGCACGATGGCCAGCGGCCAGGTCACCACGTCGCCGCCGGTCAGCCCCCAGAAATGCCATCCGCCCAGGAAGAGGATCACGATCAGGAAGGCGGCGGTGACCATGTGTACGTACTCCGCCACCAGGTACATCAACAGTTTGATGCCGAAATACTCGGTGTGGTAGCCGCCCACCAGTTCCTGTTCGGCCTCGGGCAAGTCGAACGGCAATCGGGCGGCCTCGGCGAAGGCCGCCACGCTGAAGACGACCAGGCCCAGCGGCTGGGCCAATGCGTTCCACACGCCGTCATGCGCCTGTTGTTGGATGATCGCATCCAAACGCAGGGAGCCGGCGGAGAGCACCACGCCCAGGATCCCCAGGCCCAAGGGCAGCTCGTAGGAGATCAACTGGGCGCTGCTGCGCATGCCGCCCAGGAAACTGTATTTGTCGTTGCTGGCCCAGCCGCCCAGCACCACGCCGTAGACGGCGATGCTGCCCAGGGCGAAGATGTAGACCACGCCCACGTCCATGCCCGGGGCCACCACCAGCGGAACCGGCTGCGCCAGTCCCCAACTGTTCGGCAGGGCTTCCGGCGGCAGCGTGCTGCCGAAGGGAATCACGGCGAACGCGGCCAGGGCCGTGGTGAACATCACGATCGGGGCCAGGAAGTACAGGGCCCGATCGACGTGGCCGGCGGTGAATTCCGCCTTGAACAAGAACTTCACGCCATCGGCCAGCGGTTGTCCCAGGCCAAACAGGCGGATGCGGGTCAGGGGCACGCCCACGCGGTTCGGCCCGATGCGGTCCTGGATCCACGCCGCCACCCAGCGCTCGGTCAGCACCAGGTAAGCCGCCGCGGTCATCAGGCCACCGATGATCAGGCCGATCTTGAGCAGGGTTTCGATTAGCAGAGGAAGCATGGAGTTTTGAGATTTGAGATTTGAGATTTGAGATTTGAGATTTCAGATTGCCCCGGGAGGCGTCATGCGGCAGGTTCGCTGTCCGCATGGGCCAGTAGATTGATTTTCAAGTCGATTCCCACGTCCGGCACCGGGCCGGCCGCGGCAGAGAAATAAAGGATCTGGCGGGCCAACTCGTCCAACACGGCCCGCGCGTCGTAGAGCCCCTTGCGCTGCAGCAATTCCCAATACAATTCCCCTTCCGGATGCACGCCCCAAGGCGGCCGGACGGCCAACCGCGAGACTTGCAGGCGGTCGCCCCGATTGACGTAGGAGCCCTCCCGCTCGGCGAAGGCCGCGCCGGGAAGCTCGTACGTGGCCCGCTCCGAAAGCGGCGACGGAAACAGGTCCTGCACCACCAACAGCGGCACGGCTGCCAACCGCCCGGCGGTCGGCTCGTCGATCCAGTCCGACTGATAGCCGCCGGCGATCCACGCGCCGCGAATGTTGCTGCCGGGCAGGCCGGCCAGAAACTCCTCGAACGTCTGCAGGCGTTTGGCGAAGTGCGCCACGACTTCGGTCACGCCGCGGCGATTCGGGCATTTTTCCGCCGACACCACGAAGCCGGAAAACACCTGCTCCTGCCCCACCCTCGGCACCGGCCCCAGTGCCAACTCGGCCTGCGGATCGATATCACGCAGAAACTGGCACAGCAGGAAGGCCTCTTCCGCCGTCAACATCGGCGACAGAACCCCGGCCAGCCGGCCCGCGCTGTGGAGTTTGTCTCGCAGTTCATCGACCAGCCCATCCCAGCCCAAGGCCACGCTCTGGCCGCCGTGGGGCCGGTGCCGCGGCTCGGCCAGCCGCCGCCGGTCGTGAACGTGATGATAGCCGTAGCGGCCCTCGTTGCAGATCCACCACTTGTTCACGTGCGGATTGTCGCGCGGTTTGAGCCGGTAGACCCGGTCCTGGTTCTCTTGCACCCAGATCGAACATCCGATCGCGCAACCGGTGCAGACCGCCTCGTGCGAACGGAGGAACCAGACGCGCTGTTGATACAGGAAATCCTTGTCGGCCAGGGCGCCCACGGGACACAGATCGACCACGTTGCCCGATAGATTGTTGTGCAAGGGGAAACCGGGCACGACGTCGATCTCGGCCCGCGCCCCGCGGCGAGTGACCATCAGTTCACCCGTGCCGCTGACGGTCTGACAGAAGCGGACGCAGCGGCTGCACATCACGCAGCGGTCGATGAACAACGTCACGTCGCCCAGGTCGCAGCGGCGGCTGGTCACCGGCAGCAGGTCGGCGCGGCGGGCGTCCTGGCCGTGCTGGAAATGATAGTCTTGCAGCAGGCATTCACCGGCCTTGTCGCAGATCGGGCAATCGATCGGATGCCGCAGCAAGAGGCCCTCCTCGACCATGGCCCGGGCCCGCCGCACCTTCTCGCTGTTGGTCACCACCACCATGCCGTCGCTGAGGAGCGTATTGCAGGCCGGCGCCAGCTTGGGCCCCAGGGAAACGGCGCCCGTCTTCGCATCGACGCGGCCCACTTCCACCAGGCACATGCGGCAACTGCCCACCACGGCCAGCCCCGGATGGTAACAGTAGAACGGGATCTGGATGCCCACAAGCGCGGCGGCCTCGATGGCGTTGACGCGCCTGCCCGCGGGAATCTCAAGTTCGCGTCCGTCGATGATGACTTTGGGCATGGAGAACAGTTTTCAGTGTTCAGTTTTCAGTGTTCAGTTGTGGGGCAGGTCGAGCGAAGCGAGCCTCACCATTCTTACAACCGGGCCCTTTTCGGCAAGGGTGGCGTTATTGACTTTCGTATTGCTAGGTTCCTTGCGAAACTATCGTTATACGGCCACCGATTTTGTCAGCCCAATGCTGCATGATGCGGGCTTTCTTGCGCATGAATTCCATGACGACGGGCATAGGTGGCCGCTGCCCACTTAAAAATCTGTCGCAGAACTCATCCCCTCTTGGGTCATCGGGGATCAAGTCGATCCTTATGGCCACCATC
The DNA here is from genome assembly GCA_049509675.1 of Thermoguttaceae bacterium. GTDB lineage: Bacteria > Planctomycetota > Planctomycetia > Pirellulales > Thermoguttaceae > JBEKZQ01. Next base: position 12,017 of record JBEKZQ010000094.1, read on the forward strand.
TCGAACTCGTCAATCTTCTGCAAGTTTGCATAGAGATCTGTCAGGTAGCCGGCCGAGGCTGCCTCGACAACTTCATCCGCGATGATCACCGAAATGGCGTCACAGCAAATCAGCTCGAACTGTGCGATCTGCGCATCCACGTACGTCAGGCCCTTCTTCGCGGGGGCCGGAAGTCGGCGGCTCAGGATACGTCCTGCCTCTTCCGCCGAGGCTCGTGCGGCTCGCTGTACCGCTCGCATGAGCGCATGACGATCGTGACCAAGGACGGCGAGCAACACGAGCGCGAAGGTGGCTGTATCCGGAGGCGCGAGTTTCTCCGGTGGCGAACGCTGAAGCAACGCTTTGGTCTCGGTATCAAGCCAATCCATTATCGAAGCCCCCCTCTATTTCGGCTCACCAACAAACCCATCACGGACTCACGCAAAGGCGCCAAGCCGCAAAGACGCAAAATACGAAACTATGGAATGGAAACCGACTTCCTTTGCTTGGCGCCTTTGCGCCTTTGCGTGATCCATCATTCTCGTATCACTTTCCTTCACGACGTCGCCCCAAGTTCTTATCGCTTGCTCTCGTCTTCCGTCTCCGAAAGGCGGCACCTTAGTGCGCCACATTCGTATTGGGCAGGGCGAACTTCAGCCCCCAGGCCTCGATCGGCTCGGTCACCAGCGCCGTTGCCGGGCTGGTGGCCTTGATATAGTCCTCCAACTCGCCGCGAAACTTGCGGATGGTGGTCTTGATCGGCCAGGCGGCTCCGTCGGCCAGGCCGCAGATCGTGCTGCCGGGGATAATGCCGATCGAGTCGGCAATCTCCAGCAACAGGTCCAGGTCCTTGAGGCGGCCGCGTCCGTTGCGGATGCGGTCGAGCATCATCATCGTCCAGTGCGTGCCCTCGCGGCAGGGCGTACACTGGCCGCAGCTTTCGTGGGCGAAGAAGCGGCAGCTATTATAAAGGAATTCCAACATCGGGTAAGTGTCGTCCAACACGATCAGGCAGGCCGTGCCCAGACCCAGGCAGCCGGCCTTCGCCGGTCCGGCAAAGTCCAAGGGCAAGTCCAACTCGGAGTCGGTCATCACGCCGGTGCTCAGTCCGCCGGGGACGACCGCTTTGGCTTTTCGGCCTTTCCACACCCCGCGGCCGAACTCTTCGATCGCCTGCCGGCAGGGAATACCCAGCGGGCCCTCGTAGCAGCCGGGCCGGTTGACGTGCCCGCTCAAGCCGTAGAGTTTGGGCCCGAAACTACCCGGATCGCCGGGATCTTTGGGATTGGGCGGGGTGCCGAGGGAGCGGAACCAGTCGACGCCGCGGTCGACGATGTGCGTGACGCAGGCCAGGGTCTCGACGTTGTTGACCACGGTGGGCTTGCGAAACAGGCCCTCCACGGCCGGGAAGGGCGGCTTGATCCGCGGCCAGGCCCGGCGGCCCTCCAGGCTCTCGATCAGCCCGGTCTCTTCGCCGCACACGTAGGCCCCCGCCCCGCGATGGATATACACGTCCAGGGAGAAGTCGGAGCCCAAAACGTGTCGGCCCAAATAGCCTGCCGCGTAGGCCTCCTCGATTGCCGACTGCATCCGCTGCAGCGCGCGGAAATACTCGTAACGCAAATAGACATAAGCGGTGCTCGCCCGCGTGGCGTAGCAACTCAGGATGATGCCCTCAAGCACCTGGTGCGGATCGACTTCCATCTGCACCCGATTGACGAAGGTGCCCGGCTCGCTCTCGTCGGCGTTGACGCAGAAGTAGATGGGCCCGGGATGGTTCTCGGGCAGGAACGACCATTTCAGGCCGGTGGGGAAGCCGGCTCCGCCCCGGCCGCGCAGCCCGCTGGACTTGACCATCTGCACCAGGTCCTTCGGGCTGATTTCCTTCAGGGCCTTGCGCAGGGCGCGGTAGCCGCCGCCGGCCTCATAAACGGCCCGCTGGTGGCTGTTCTCCTTGCCGATGTTCTTCAGCAAAACGGGTTCGCAGGCGGCCAAGATTGTTCAAAAGCCGGTTGAGGTTTTCAGGTCTGCATCGTTGTTGTTATTCTGTCCTTAGCGACTGCACAAATTCGTCGATCTTCGCGCGCGTCAGGTTCTTATACACCACGCCGCCGGCGAGCATGGCGGGGGCCACGTCGCATAGCCCCAGGCACTCGCCGAATTCCAGCGTCACGCGGCCGTCGGCCGTGGTCTGGCCCGGGCGAATCGACAGCCGCTCGGCCAGATACTCCAGCATCTCCTCGCCGCCGCAGGCCGCACAACTGATCGAGCGGCATACCCAGACCCGCAGCCGCCCCTGGGGCCGGTCCTGGGGGAAGAATTCATAAAACGACAAGGTATCCTGAACCTGGGCCGGCGACAGATCGAGCAACTCGGCGATTTCCACGACCGCCTGCCGCGGCACGTAGCCCAGGCGGTGGTTGACCGCGTGCAGGGCCGGCAACACGACCGCTTGCCGCGTCGGATAGCGGGGGAAGCACGCACGGATCTCCGCCCGCAGGTCCTCGTTCAGCAGTGTTTCGCTGCTCATCCTGGTCAACGTTTCACCTTGGCTCAAACTGTAGACAGTCAACGGCCTTAGCGGCGTTTCCGTATTATAGGCCCTCGTGTCGGCGCGCCTAGCGCGCTCGGATTGTTCCCGGTCGCCGGCTGCCATATATTCTAGTTATCGAGCAACCACGCAACCGACGCGCGAGGGAAACCGTGAGTTCCTTGGGCCTGGTGATTACGGCGTTGGCGGCATTTGCCGTCGCTTATCGCTACTATGGGGCATTTCTGGCGGCACGCGTAGCGGTGCTCGACGATACTCGCGTAACGCCCGCCTATCGCCTGCGCGACGACGTGGACTATAGCCCCACGGGGCGGCTGGTGTTGTTCGGGGCCCATTTCGCCGCCATCGCCGGCCCGGGGCCACTGGTCGGCCCCGTGCTGGCTTCCCAATGGGGGTACTTTCCGGGCTTCGCCTGGATCGTGATCGGTTCCTGCCTGGCCGGCGGGGTCCACGATTTCGTAGTGCTGGTAGCCTCCGTGCGGCAGGATGGGCTGTCGCTGCCCAAGATCGCCCGGAATCTGCTCGGTCCCGTCTCCGGCGTCACCACCACCTTGGCCACCCTGTTCATCATTGTCACCACCTTGGCCGGAGTGGCGATGGTCGTGGTCAATGCCTTAAGCGAGAGCGCCTGGGGCATGTTTACCATCGTTGTGACTATCCCGGCCGCGCTGGTGACCGGCTTGTGGATGAACAAGATCCGGCCCGGGCGGGTCGGCGAGGCCTCGGTGATCGGCGTGAGCCTGGTGCTGCTGGGCGTTTTCCTGGGCAAGCCGTTCGACGATTCGGCGTTGCGCGAATACCTGCTGTTCACGAAACCGCAACTGTGCCTGATTCTGCCGATCTATGCGGCCATCGCTTCCATCTTGCCGGTGTGGGTGCTGCTGTGTCCGCGTGGCTACCTGAGCTCCTACCTGAAGATCGGGGCGATCGCCGTGCTGGCCGGCGGCATCATGCTGGTCAATCCGCCGCTGAAGATGCCGGCGACCACGCAATTCATCCACGGCGGCGGCCCGGTTGTGCCCGGCTCGGTCTGGCCGTTCGTCTGCATCGTGATCGCTTGCGGGGCGCTCTCCGGGTTCCACTCGCTGGTCAGTTCGGGCACCACGCCCAAGATGCTCAGCAAGGAATCCGACATCCGACCGATCGCCTACGGCGGGATGCTTCTGGAGGGCGCGGTCTCGCTGATGGCCCTGATCGCGGCCTGCGCCCTGGAGCCGGGCGATTACTTCAAGATCAACATTCCCCAGGACACCGCGGCCCAGCGGGCCCATTATGCCGAGACGGTCGCCCGGGCCGCCACCGGCCCCCAACCGCTGGACATCGCCCCCAAGGAGTTCGATGCCTTGCAGGACAGGACCGGCGAGCACAACCTGGCGGGG
>JBEKZQ010000095.1:0-17752 GCA_049509675.1 Thermoguttaceae bacterium
CCTTGGGCGCGGGTGCGGCCGGTTTGGCCGCCGGCTTGGCTTCCTTCGCCTCTGGGGCTTCTTTGGCCGCCGGCTTGGCTTCCTTCGCCTCTGGGGCTTCTTTGGCCGCCGGCTTGGCTTCCGGGGCTTCCTTGGCCGCCGGCACTTCCTTCGCTGCCGGCTTGACTTCCTTGGCCTCCGGCGCTTCTTTCGGCTCCGGCACGGCCTCTTTCGCCTCCGGCTTGCTTTCCTTGGCCTCTGGCGCTTCTTTCACCGCCGGTACGGCCTCTTTCGCCTCTGGCGCTTCCTTGGCCTCCGGCTTGCCGGAAACGTCGGTCTTCTTGGCGTCCTCGTCGGCGGCCATTTTCGGCTGCGGCTTGAGCTTGCCGCGGATCCGCGCCGCCAGCACGTACTCGCTGTTGGTGGCCACCTGGCGGCGATCCGGGTTCAGTTCCCCCCGCGGTCCGAATGGCGTGGACTCGATCAGGTCGCTGAAACGGACCGTGCCGGTCAACTGCCCGGTCTTCACCAGGGGCGTGAATTGCAGGTCGGAGGCGTTCAGCTTGGAAATCGCGCCGGGGAAGAGAAAGACCATGTGCTGCAGGCCGGCGCTGATCGGGTCGGCCCGGTTGAACGGCTCCTTGTTCCCTTCGCCCGTGTCGACGAACACGAACTCCGGCGGCCAGTCGGCGCCGATCCTCCGATAGGGATTGTACTTTTGCCAGATGATCTGTTCGCCCGTGAAATCGACGCCCAGCAGGCTCCACAACCGGCCGATGTCGCCCTTGGGCAAACTTTGCTGTTGCGCCATGAACGGATTCATGCCGCCGGGCGGTTGCCGCGGGGCACTGGTGGGCGGCACGCCGGCGACCGCGAACGGCATGGGATCCTCGAAGATGGCCGTCGGCTGGCCGCTTTCCACCGCTTCGATGAAATGGTTCATCTCTTCCGGCCCCAACGAGGAAGGCTGCACCGCCAGCAGCACGTCGTACTTCTGCGTGATCGGCTGCGCCGGATCGACCTGCACCACCTCGTACTGCTTCTCCAACTCGTTGATGATCGGCCAATTCCCACTAGTCGACATCGACTGCATGTTGAAACGGCCATAGAGTTGCGCGTCCGTATTGAGAATGCCTACGCGCATCCGCTTCTGCTGCGCCACGGTGGCCAGCGAACGGACCATCTCGTACTCGACGGGGATGCCGCGGTCGATGAACGGCACGATCACCTTCTGCAATTCCGAGGTCATCGCCACGCCCATGAAGATCTCGTCCATGGCCCGGGCGCCGCGGGCGGTCGTATCGACCTTGCGGGAGGTGATGCCGTAGCGTTTTTCGGCCAGCGCGGCCTCCTCGGTGAGCGGCTCGGTGTCGTTGACGCGGAGTTTCACGTTCCCGCCGCCGCGGGCCTCCAATTCGCGCAGCACGGAGAGCAGGTTGAGCCGCGTCTGCACGTAATTCTCCGGCACCGCCGGGCTGATGAAGGCCTCGATCTGCACGGGCCGCTTCAGGTCCAGGTGGGCCAGCAGTTCGCGGGTCTGGGGCGACAGCGAGCTGAGCTTCTCGGTGGTCACGTCGCAACGCACGTCGTGGTCTTGCAGCAAGACGCTCAGCGCCGCGGTGATCACGAGCAAGCCGAGCACGCGGGCGGTGTAATGGCCGACCATGCTGGGACGCTGCCAGCCGCCGGCCCAATGGCGGCGGCCGATGAGCACCATGCTCAGATAGAGCATGGCGACCACGATCAGCAGGAAATAGGCGGCCCCGGAAAGGGTGACCATGCCGCGGCCGAAGTCGTGGAACTGCCCGCTCAGGCTCCATTGTTTGGCGACCCGCGCCAGTTCCGGCGAAACGATCGTGTCGGAGGCCGCGGCCAGCACCAGCGGCACGTTGAACACCACGCCCAGCACGAAGGCGATGGTGATATTGCTGGTGAGGAACGAGGCCACCATGCCGATGGCCAGCATCGCCAGCCCCACCAGCCAGTAGCCGAGATAGGTGCCCAGGAAAAGGCCCAGGTCGATGCTGGGCGAAAGCGACAGGCCGGTGGCGGTGGCCAGGTTGTTCAGCACCAGGTAATTGCAGACCAGGGAGAACAGCAGCGAGACGCTGAAGATCGCCACGGCCGCCAGATACTTGCCCAGCACGACCTCCAGGTCGCCGGCCGGAATGGTCAACAGCAACTCGTCGGTCCCCTGGCGGCGCTCATCGGCCCAGATGCCCATCGTGATGGCCGGGATGAAGACCAGCATGATGGTGAAGAAGTTCAGGTAGGCGTTGTGGTTGAGCTGATCGAGGTTGGCCAGATTGTTGTTGAAGAAGTCGTTGGGCCAGAATGCGGCGATCGCGCTGAGGAGCACGAAGACGCAAATGAACACGTAGCCGGTCGGACTGGCAAAATAGCTGACGAAGTTCCGCCGGAAAACGGCTCGCAACACGTTGGTGTTCATGGTTCCTACCGGGAATTTGGCTCTAGGGGTGGGAATATCGCGACGAGGGTCAAGCCACGCTCGTCAATTCGCGGAAGTGTACGTCCAGCGGCTTGCCGTCCTGCGTCAGGTCGCGGATCGTGCCATCATAGACCAACCGGCCTTCGTCGATGAACAACACGCGATTGGCCATGGCCTCGACTTCTTGCAGGATGTGGGTCGATAGCAGAATGGTCTTTTTTTGGCCGAGTTTGCGGATCGTCTCGCGGACCTCGTGGATCTGGTTGGGGTCCAGCCCGGCGGTCGGCTCGTCCATGATCAGCACGTCCGGCTCGTGCAGCAGCACCAGGGCCATCCCCGCGCGCTGCCGGTAGCCGCGCGACAGCTTGCCCACCGGTTTGCCGATCACGCTTCCCAAGGCGCACAACTCGATCACGGCCTCGATCCGCTGCCGCTTCCGGGCGCCGCTGAGCCCCCGGGCGTCGGCGAAGAACTCCAGCAGGCTGCGGGGCGACATGTCCGGGTAGAGCGGGCCGTTCTCCGGCAGGTAACCAAGCCGCTGGGCCCCGGCCAGCCGGTCCTTGGCCATGTCGTGCCCGGCGATCCGCGCCGTCCCGGTCGAGGGCGACAGGTAGCCGGTGAGGAGTTTCATGGTGGTGCTCTTCCCCGCCCCGTTAGGCCCCAGGAAAGCCACCACTTCTCCCTGGCGCACCTTGAACGAGACGTCCTGAATGGCCGCAAAACCGCCGTAATACTTCGACAGCCGTTCGGCCTCGATCATGGCAGGCGCACGCTGATCGCTCATCGTTGTCGCTCCGACAGTTCTAGTGTACGCGGCTTGAAACAATACATCCGTTTGCTGTCGCTACGGTTGGAATCATTTCAAACTGCGCAAAATATCAAAAACCTGGCAGGCGTGGGGAACCAGATGGACCCGGCCCGGGAATGACGGAATTCCCATTATAACGCTCCGCGAACGACACGCCTAGAGGGGGTAAGGCATGCATCAAACCGTTCAGGACGTATATTACGACGGCCATGCCGGCCTGGTTCTAACAAAAATGGCAACTGGCCCATAAGACAACCTACTTGACCGGTGGCCCGTAGGACGGATTGGCAATCCGTCCTACTGGTCTGTCCATTTCGACATTACCGGTTGGGTGCCACTGCTGGCTTGCCCAGCAGTGCTGGAAACACGGTTGGACAAGCCAACCGTGGCACCCGTAAACTCAAGTTGGACAGACCACTACAATGTTTGTGCAACTTATTCGCTCAGGACTCCAAAACGACAGGGGCTTGAGCCGAAGCGTTCCAACCTCATATTCCGTCTGTTGCGCACTGCTTTATTCCTCGCCCTCCCGGGTGAACGCGAGGTGCCGGTTCCAACGCGCGTCGTCGAGTTGCGGGAAGTCGGTCCGCACGTGGGCGCCGCGGGTTTCCTGGCGCAACTGCGCGGCACGAATCATCAAGCCGCCCAGCAAGAGCATGTTTTGCAATTCCCAGCCGGCCGGATGGGCGAACTGCCGGGCCAGCACGTATCGCGACCAATGGCGGATATTCTCCCGGGCCTCTTCCAGGCCCTCGCCATCGCGGCGGACGCCGGCGTTCCGCCACATCAGGGCCTTCAGCGCATTGCGGATGTCCTCCAGGTTCAGCGGCTCGCCGGGGGAGTCGATGCGCGGGTTCTGCAACATCAGGGCGGAAAAACTGTCATCCAGAGCGGCGGCGGCCTGCGATGCCCCCTGGCCTGCGTAGGCGCCGTACACCAGGGCCTCCAGCAGACTGTTGGAAGCCAGTCGATTGGCGCCGTGCAGGCCGGTGGCAGTGACTTCGCCGGCGGCCCACAGCCCCGGCAAGGTCGTGCGGCCTTCCAGATCGACGCGTACGCCGCCCATCATGTAATGTGCCCCCGGGCGGACCGGGATCCGATCGTGTACGATGTCCAGGCCGAATTCGGCGCACATGGCGGCAATGCCGGGGAATCGGGCCAGGACCCGCGCCGCTTCCAGGTGCGTCAAGTCCAGATAGACGTTGGGATGCCGCGTCCGTTCCATCTGGCTGACGATCGCCCGGCTGACAACGTCGCGGGGGGCCAGCTCGCCGCGCGGATCATAGTCGCCCATGAAGCGGTGACCGTAGCGATCGACCAGCCAGGCGCCTTCGCCGCGGGTGGCCTCGCTGATCAGATGCCGGCTGCCGCCGGCGATGTACAGCACGGTCGGATGGAACTGCATGAACTCCATGTCGCACAGTTCCGCCCCGGCCCGATAGGCCACCGCCATGCCGTCGCCGGTGGCGACGGGCGGGTTGGTCGTTTCACGGTAGATCTGTCCGATTCCGCCGGTGGCCAGGATCGTTTGCTTGGCCCAGACCATCGTCTTGCCGTGCTCGCCATTCCAGACCAAGGCCCCGCGGCAGGCGCCGCCGTGCGTGAGCAAGTCGATGGTGAAGGTGTTCTCCCAGATTTCGACGTGCGAGAGCTCCCGCAGCCGCTGGGTCACGGCCCGCATGACCTCCCTGCCGGTGGCGTCGCCCAGGGCATGGGCGATGCGGTCGCGCTGATGCCCGCCCTCGCGGCCCAAGGCCAGCCGGCCGTCGGCCTGGTCGAAATTCGTGCCCAGGGCGATCAATTCCTCGATTCGCCGCGGGGCTTCGCGGACCACCCGCTCGACCACAGTGCGGTCGCACAGCGTGCCGCCCGCCTCCAGGGTGTCGGCCACGTGGCTGTCGAACGAATCCGCGGGGTCCAACACGCCGGCAATCCCGCCCTGGGCGTGCGCGCTGTTGGATTCCTGCAAGGCGTCCTTGGTAACCATCAGCACCGAAAGGCGCGGATCGGTCGCCAGGGCCGCCCGCACCCCCGCCAACCCGCCGCCGATGATCAGCACGTCGGTGAAGAAGTGCGGCACGTGTTTGGGATGGAACGGAACCAGATAGCGGGGGGTGCTCAGCGGCATCGGCATGGACAACTTCAGGCGGGCGGAAATACGTGCAAGGTTTCCATTGTAATCAGCAGGGCCCCCGCCGGGAAGCAAGAGGCGGGGACAGTCAGGAGAACTGCAAAGTCTGACGCGAAGGCACCCAGAGGGTACCCGGGTCCATGTTTTCGGTCATGCGTCCGGCCAAATGGCAATGCCAATCAGCCGAAAAATGGACCAGACCCCGACTTTGCAGTTCTCCTGTAAGGGCGGTGGTGCAGCTTGTGCCGGGAATCCTCGCGTCCAAGGGAAAACCGCCGCGATCCCTCCGGAGATGGGCCACTTGTTTTCCATGCGATCTTCGGGGTATCCTACCGATCAGGGTATGGGGCGGTGGGAGGGCAAGGCGATGGACAAGACGTTCGACCAAGGCAGGGACGAGATTGCCAACCTTTGCCGGTACTTCTCCACGAACCGCGCCGCGTTTTTCGCCCAGGGCGTCAAGGAAGCCGATATTCGCCAGTCGCTTATCGACCCGCTTTTCGAGGCCCTGGGATGGGACGTGCGCAACACCGCACAGGTCGCTCCGCAGTACCGAGAGGTGATCCCCGAGAAGAGCCTCGACGTGGAGGGGCAGCAGAAGTGCCCGGATTACACTTTCCGCGTGGGGCCGCTGGCAAAGTTCTACGCCGAGGCCAAGAAGTGCGGCGTGAACATCAATGCGGACCCCGGTCCGGCCTTTCAGCTTCGCCGGTACGGTTGGAGTGCCAAGGTTGCCGTATCCATCCTAACGGACTTTGATGAGCTTGGCGTTTACGATTGCACCATACGGCCGCGCCTGACCGACAGGGCAAGCTATGCCCGCGTTAAGTACTTCCGCTTTGACGAGTACTCCGACCGCTGGCGGGAATTGTGGGACGTTTTCTCGCGAGAAGCCGTCTGGTCCGGGGCATTTGATCAGTACGCTGCGTCCAAGCGGAAGCGCGGCACGTCTGAGGTGGACGTGGAGTTTCTGAAGGAAATCGAGGGCTGGCGCGATGCGCTTGCCCGGAACATCGCCCTGCGGAACAAGGGCCTTTCTTCGGACGACCTGAATGCCGCCGTGCAATCGACGATTGATCGAGTGGTATTTCTTCGCATGGCGGAAGACCGGGGGTTTGAGCCTTACGAGCAGCTTCTGAAGCTGTGCGAACGAGATGACACTTACGCCCGTTTCATGCGGGACGTGTGCCGCCGGGCTGACGAAAAGTACAATTCCGGACTGTTCCATTTCCAGAAGGAGAGCGACGTATCGGAAGCCCCCGATCGCATCACGCCCAAACTGACCGTTGACGACAAGGTTTTCAAGCCGATCCTGCAAAGCCTATACTTCGCCCACGGTTCGCCCTATCACTTCGGCGTTTTGCCGGTCGAGATCCTGGGAACCGTCTATGAGCGGTTCTTAGGCAAAGTAATTCGGCTGACCGCCGGCCATCAGGCCAAGGTCGAGGAGAAGCCCGAGGTCCGCAAGGCCGGCGGCGTGTATTACACGCCGGCCTATATCGTCGATTACATTGTCAAGCACACCATCGGCGGGCAGGTGGAAGGCCGCAGTCCTGCGCAACTGGCCGGCGGCAAAGACAATCCTCCCTTCCGCGTGCTCGATATGGCTTGCGGCAGCGGGTCGTTCTTGCTCGGCGCATACCAGTGCCTCCTCGACCACTGTTTGAAGTGGTACGTCGAGAACGAGCCGGAAAGGGCGAAGAAAGCCGTTTGCAGGGATCCCCGCAATGATCATTGGCGGCTGACGATCGGCGAAAAGAAGCGGATCTTGACGACGCACGTCTGTGGCGTGGACATCGACGCCCAGGCCGTCGAGGTGACCAAGCTGTCGTTGCTGTTGAAGGTGCTGGAAGGCGAGAACGCGCAGACGATGGATCAACAATTGCAACTTTTCGACGCCCGCGCACTGCCCAACTTGGCCGAGAACATCAAGTGCGGCAATTCCTTGATCGGTCCGAACTATTTCACGGGCAAGCTGATTCCCGACCTCGACGAGATGAAGCGGGTCAACCCGTTTGACTGGAAACAAGGTTTTCCCGACGCGATGAAAGCGGGAGGATTCGATTGCATCATCGGAAACCCGCCTTATGTGCGCATCCAAGCGATGAAGGAATGGGCGCCGCTGGAGGTCGAAATCTACAGGGAACTGTTCGAAGCGGGGAGGACGGGCAATTACGACATCTACGTTGTCTTCATCGAACAAGGTTTGCGGCTTCTCAAGGCGAAAGGCCAACTCGGGTTCATCTGTCCAAGCAAGTTCTTCTCGACGGATTACGGAAGTGGCATCCGAGGGCTTATTGGCAAGCGAAACGCGCTCTCTGCCATCGTCGATTTTGGGGCCGCCCAAGTCTTTGACGGGGCAACGACCTATACCTGTCTGCTTTTCCTTTCGGCGATGCCGGCTCCTTCTGTTTCTTACGCCAAAGTGGAACCGCCTTCTACGATTGCCACCACCGAGATTCCCTTTCGCCAAATTGCCCCTCACGTTTTCGGAGACGCACCGTGGTCGTTCTCTACTGACCAAGAGGCGAAGCTCGTCGCCAGGTTGGTCGAACAATCCGTGCCACTGGGCGAGTTGCCCGCGAGAATTGCGCGCGGTTCCAGCACCGGTGCCGACGACGTGTTCATGCTGATTCAGGAGGGCAGACACTTTCTAACCCGCCAAGGCGAGAGGATTAACATCGAGAGTGGGATTCTTAGCGTTCCCGTCTATGCTACTGATTTTAACCGCTACACATTTGCGCCACGATCCGGCGAGGTTGTGGTCTTTCCCTATACCGTTACGTCTTCGGGTTACGAGCTTATGCCTGAGCCGGCAATGAGGCGCAAGTTTCCCAAGGCATATTCCTATCTTGCAGGCAAACGGTGGGCGCTCGATAGCCGCAAGCAGGCCAAGGCCTGGTACGGATTCAGCGCCCCGCGGAACCTCGAAACTCACGACGCCGCGCAGATTCTCGTGCCGCTCCTGGCCACAACCGGATGCTATTGTCGCTTGCCAGATCATGCTGATCGGTTTTGCCTTATGGCAAGCGGCGGCTTTAGCATAACTGTTGCTGAAATGTGTGGGCTGTCGCCCAACTACGTGATTGGCTTGCTGAACTCCCGTCTCCTTTTCTGGCGTTTGCGGTCGATCAGCAACATCTTCCGGGCTGGGTGGATCACTTGCACGAAGCAATACGTTGAGACATTGCCCATCCGAACGATTGACCCACACAATGCGAAGGACAGATCCGCCCACGACCGAACGGTATCGTTGGTGGATTCGATGCTGGCTTTGCACAAGCAGCTTGACGCCGCCAAGTCGGAAGCGCGGAAGACAATCATCCGGCGGCAAATTGACGCCGCCGACGCGGAGATCGACCGGCTGGTTTACGACCTGTACGGCCTGACGGCGGAGGAAATAGCGATCGTTGAAAGAGGTTGAGGTTCCGATGCCCTGTCGTTGGTCAGCACGAAGCGGTCTCTTGTTCTCTCTCCGCGCAGCCGCGTGGCTGGTTGTTGCCCTGCTGGCTGCCGGCGCTTGGGCCGGGAATGGCCTGGAGCGCGTCGGGCGGCACGCGGCCAGGATGAGCTACTTGAACAACGGCGTGATCCGCCTGGGCGTCGACTTGAACCTGGGCGGCGCGATCACGTATCTTTCCCGCAGCGGCAGCGAGCAGAACCTCGTCAACAGCTACGATTTCGGGCGGCAGATTCAGATGTCGTACTACTCGGGCCCGGTGCCCTTCGCGATTGCCGGCAAACAACCCAAGCCGGAGTGGAGTTCCATCGGCTGGAATCCGATCCAGGTCGGCGATGCCTTCGGCAACGCCTCAAAACTGCTGGAGCACAGCAGCGACTCCAAGCAGGTCTACGTGAAGTGCGTCCCCATGCACTGGCCGCTGGACAACGTCGCGGGCGAGTGTACGTACCAGTGCTGGTTTACCCTGGACGGTCCTGCCGTGCATGCACGCTGTCGATTGGCGAACCACCGGCCCGACCACACCCAGTATCCGGCCCGCCACCAGGAATGTCCGGCGCTTTACACCAACGGCCCGTGGTGCCGGCTTATGACTTACGCCGGCGATCGGCCGTTCAGCGGCGGTAAATTGTTACGGATCGAGAACCGCATTGGCGAGGGTGGTCCCTGGTCGCGTTGGACGGCCACGGAATCGTGGGCGGCACTGGTGGACGACAGTGGTTTTGGCCTGGGCCTCTGGACTCCGCAGTGCTGCGACTTCAACGGCGGTTTCGCCGGCACGCCCGGCAAGGGCGGCCCGCACGACGATCCCACCGGTTACATCGGCCCGGGGCCCAAGGAAATCATCGACTGGAACATCGAGCACGAGTACCGCTACGATCTGATCGTGGGAGACCTGCCGGCCATCCGCAAGTACGTTTACGACCATGCCCGCAGGCCCAGTCCGCCGTCCTATCGTTTCCAGCAGGATCGGCAAGGCTGGTTCTACGTCAATGCGACCGACAGCGGCTGGCCGATCCGGGGTGAATTGAGCGTACACCTGGAGCAGGACGATCCGCAGTTGCACGGACCGGTTGGGTTCTGGCAGGCGGCGGATGCCGGCGTCTTGGTTATCGAGGCCGCCAGTCACACACGACGCAACGACGCTTGCGTCTTTTGGAACCAGTTTGGCGACGCGCGTTTCTCGGCCAACAAGTCGCTCGGCTTCACGCTTACCAGCGACGGCGACTATCACACCTATCGCGTCAAGCTGACCGATAGCCCGGCATGGCGGGGTCCGATCGTGCAACTGCGACTGGATCCGGTCGGCACGGGAGGCAAGGGCGAGTGGATTCGCATCAAGTCCATTGGGTTCGAGAAATGAACGGGGCGGCGATTTCCAGTTCGGCCGGTTCGGCATATACGGCCAAGTTCATTTCATCTTCAGTCGCTCCTTTGCCATGATAACTTTCACTCTCGTTCCGTGCGAATCCCGTCCACGTACACGCGATGGTCCTTCGCCCGGGGATTCTTCTCTCCAAGGACGGTGATCCGCACGGCGTGTTTGCCTGCGGCAGGCCATTCCTTGGTGAACACGCACGCGCCCCACACATCGTCCGAACAGTAGGTATCGATCGTTTCGGCAGGGCTGCCATCGATGGTCACCCGCGCTTTTCCGCCGTCGCCGCCGAGTTTTGAGAACCAGCGGAAGCGGCGTCCCTCGACGTTGGCTTCGACCGCCGCGTCGCGCTGGTCTGACGAGGCGATCGTCTCGCGGTAGGCGGGCTGAACATTCTGCTCGTGCCGCCAGGTACCGGAGTATTGCAAGCCGGCGTCGGCATCATCGAACACCTGCGCCGGTTCGGCCTTGGGGCCGTGCGACAAGGCCGGCGGCGAGACGTTGCCCGCCCCGTCGACCGAGCGAACTTCATACCGTGCCGCCAGATCGGCGCCCGCCGAGTGGTCGAAGTAGTACGTGCCCTTGGCGACTTTGTCGATCGGGCGGCCGTTACGCAGGATCTCATAGCAGGAGAGCCACTGGTCGTCTTTGCCCGGTGTCCAGGCCAGTTCGATGCCCGGGAAGCCCATGTTCTGCGCCGACTGTTTGGCGACTGCGCGCGGCGCGGTCGGAGGAACACGGTCGCGGCGGTTGCCCGGATGATACGGCAGGTTCAAGTAGATCAGCTCGCCGGGCTCCATGTGCTCGATGGCGATGCCGCGGCGCATCAACGCCGCACCGGAAAGCTCCTGCTCCGACGCCGATTCCTGGAACGAGACGTTGTACTTTGCGTCGGGCAGAAGCCCCTTGGGCCGGAGCGTCACCTTGCCCGGGGCGCTGCGTGCCGGGACAATCAGTCCGCGCAGGCGATCACGGCTGAGTCGTTGGATGTACATCGTCGGGTCGTCCCCTTCGATCGCCGGCCGGGAGATTTTGACCCACCGGCCCACGACGCCTTGGGCGGCCCGGTAGTGATAGATGTCGAACAATTCGCGCAGACCTTCCAGCTTGCCTTTGTCCCACGTGTCGCCGGTGGTCATGATGGCCATGGACAACAGGGCGCGCCATTTTGCTTTGTCGTACTGGTCCGGGTTCCACTGGTCGCCGTTGTCCATGAGTTTATCAGGCGGCAGCAACAACGAGGCGTAGTAGTTGCGCAGCGGCATGATCGCGCCGCCGTCGCTGAACTGGAACATTCCGGACAGGCGGACGTAGTCGTAGCCCGCCTCGTTGCCGCCCCCGTTGACCGACTGGAACGACGACCGCGGATACTTGTCCAGGAAGCTCCGGACGATCTCGCGGAAGTTCTGCTCCTGGGCCAGCAAGGGCGTATCGTCGCCGTTGCGCGGCGCGGTCGGCGTACTGTCGTTGCGCCAGGCGAAATCGCCCCAGCGCCGGTGGAACTCGTCCAGTTGGCGCTGGATATGCGACACCACCGCGGGCTTCGACATGTCGAGCGTCTGACCGATGAGCCAGTCGGGATGGGACTGGGCGAGGTTCGACTGTGGGTCTACGGTGTACAGGAAGGCGTAGATAATCTGCCCGATGCCCGACTTGCGGAGATACCTGCCGCTGGCGCCGAAATCGGGTCCATTCCAATCGCCGGCCCGATCCCACCAACCCCAGTCGCGATGGTAGTTATCGGCCCCGACCTGCCGGATGAGATCGGCCATGCGGAAGATCTTGGTGAACTGGCTGGGGATGTCGGCTTTGCCGCTGCCCCACCAGGGCACGTTGGGCTCGCCCCAGCCGGTGCCCTTGTGCCAATAGCCGAGCATGGGAATCGACGGGAACCAGCCCGTGCGGGTGTAGTCCCAGAGGTAACGGTACTGCCAGTCGAGAAGCTCGTTGCCGGCGTTGTCCAGGTCCTCGCGAAAGATCGCGGTGAAGGCCACGGGCGTGGTCATCGATCGGCCGGGAGCCAGCATCTGCTTGTGCCCCGCCACGCGGAGCGAGGCCGCGACCGTGCCATCGTCTGCGCAGGCGAACTGCGATGCCCAATGGCCCATGTAGTCCCAGCCGATCAGCAGGCCGTCTTTCGTGTCCCGGTCATAGAGCGCATACCAGGGAGCGTAACTTTCCGAACCCATCATCGAGTCGTTCGGGGAAGGCCGACCGCGCGGCGGAAACGGGTCGTACGAATCAAACTTCCGTGGTTTGCCCGGCGGAAGCTTTTCGGTCTTGAGCATCCAACTGCCCTGTTCGTTGTGTGCGCCGACCATCCAGTGGAAGTCGAGCTTATCGGGCGCGGGTCCCAACTGAGCGGCAACCGCAAGGAAACGCGGTTCGATGAGCAATAGCGGCGCCGAACCCGTGTTGCGGCACGTGTACCACTCGCGAATCACCGACGATTCCGGATAGATAACGTAGCTCTTCGTGACCGACAGGGCGCCGCAAGCCAACTCCAGGTCAAGCTGCAATTCGCCCTGCCGGTGTGTGGTCGTTGCGAACCCTTCGAGCTTCCATGGCCCGCGAATCTCGCTGCCGATCATCTCCGGTGAAAGCTCGACGAACGACTGTCTGTTGACCATCATCTCCCGGCCGCTCTGTCGGTTGCGAAAGCTTCGCAGCAGCAGTTGGCCGTCTTCCAAGCTGACGACCTTTTCAACCGAGGGCGTGCCGAGCGTCCAGCGCGTGCCTTCCGCGCGAACGTATCCATCGCCACTGACGGCGCCGCCGCCCTGGACCACCGGTTCCCGCCCGGCTATTGCCGATTGTGGACCAAGCCACGGGCAACAAACCGAAATCGCAACGACCATTGGGCAGAGATGGCGGCGTAATGTCTTCATGGATGCCGGTTCTCCCCCTTTTCGCAGCGATTCCCGGAGTTCCGCCTGCCGCCGGGCAAGGTCTTGTCGCTGAACATGTTCCGGTCGCAGGCTATATCCCTCAGTACCGCACGTTCTCCCTCCTCGAAGCCGGCCTCGCGTAGACGCTGCGCGAATGCCTGATGGGGCTATACGGCGTTAGTACTTCTCCGGCACGATCCACACGTTTCGGAACAGCACGGTGTCGTGGTCGCCCTGCAGGACGATCGGCCCCTTCGGCGCCTCGCCCTTGTACTGCTCGTACTGGATGCCGGTCGGTCCGCGGATCTCCTCATCCTCGTGGATCAGGATGCCGTTCTGGTACACGGTGGCGCGGGCCTTCTCAACGAGCTTGCCGTCCGCGTCGAACCGCGGCGTGCGGAAGAAGATGTCGAACGTCTGCCATTGGCCGGCGGGCTTGGAGGCGATCACCCTGGGCGGCGTCTGGCTGTAGTAGGCGCCGCACTCGTGGGCCTCGGGCTGCTTGCCGTAGGAATTCAAAATCTGGATCTCGTACCGGCCCTCCATGCCCACGCCGCTGTTGCCGCTGCTGGTGAGCGGCTCGCAGAACTCCACGTGCAGGTAACAGTCGCCGAACTCCTGCTTGCTGCTGATGTCGCGATGATTGGGCGTCGCCACGCCCTTGTCGTCCACGGTCCAGCCGGCCGGGTCGGTGCTGCGCCGCGCGTACCAGTTGTCGCGCATCTGCTCCGCCTTGCCGCCGAACAGCACGATCGCCCCCTTGGGCGGCTTCACCAACAGGCTGGGCTTGACCGGAATCTTGTCCTTGCTCTGAGCGCCCGCCTGCGGGACCGTCGCCGCCGCCAAGATGCCGCACAACGCCAATACTGCCACGCGCCAAGTTCTGCATGCCATGTTGCTGCTCCTCCCTCGAAGTTCTTGATGTGATGACTGATGGTAATGTCGACCGCAGGCCACGCCCCTGACCTTAACCTGTGCGCCGATCGCTGTCAAGATGCCGGATTTCTTCGATGTGCGGGCTGCCCACCCGGCAGGTATTGATGCCCAACTCCTGGGCGCGGTGGAGCAACTCGTGGCCGTGGTGCGGATGACCGTCGGCGAACCACTGCTTCATTTCCGAATTGCTATGCAACACGCGCGCCGCCACAGCCAGGCGACCAGGGCCGCCAGCAGGCCGGCGCCCAAGAGCCCCAGCGTGCCCGGTTCCGGCGCGCCGGCCAGCGTCGCAGCGGGAGCCGTCGCAGGGATGGCAATGGCCGGCTCGGCGCCGCCAGGTTGATTCAGCCCGGCCGCGCCGGCGGCCAAAACGTCTTGTCCGCCGCCAACCCCGAAGTTCAACACCAGGTTGCCGCCCGCAAACTCGATGCTGCCACTGTCCACCGCCGACGGATCGGTGTATGCCAGCGTGCCGCCGGCAATCGTCGTCCCGCCGCTGTAGCTGTCTGAGCCGCTGAGGACCAAGGTCCCGAGGCCCGCCTTCGTGAGCGACTGGCCGGGGCCGGAGATCCCGCCCGACATGGTCAGCAACGTGTTGGCGTCGGTATTGACCGAGATGTTCGACTCGAGGACCACTGGGGCGGAGATAACGTTGTTGGTTCCCCCCTGGATGCTGATCACGGGCGCGACACCGCCGAAGGTGATGTAGCCGCCGGTGCCGCGGGCGATCGAATAGGCCGACGCCGGGCCGCTGCCGCTATTGATGCTCAGGGCGTTGAGCTTGGGGGTGGCGCCATCGAGGGTGATGGCCGCACTGGCCAGGCCGGCCGGCAAGTCGACCGTGTCGTAGGGGGCTGGCGTGGTCGAGCCGGGCACGCCGACCACCGTCCAGTTGCCCGTCGTGGCCCAACTGGTGCTGGGTAATCGGCCGCCACTCCAGTCGGCGGCGATCGGGCCGGTGCTGACAAAGTTGTCGTAATAGGCTGTTCCAGTCGCCGCCAGCGAAGAAGGATCGCCCGTAGCCGCCAAGGCCGAAAGATCCGCATCGGTGAAAGAAGTCAAGCCCCGTCCGCGATCGACGAATCCGGTCGTCGCCAACAGGTTGCCGTTGACATACGCACTGTACTGATCAGTCGCAAAATTGAGGACCATAGAAAAGTGATTCCAGCCAGGATCGAGCGTTGTCCCCGTTTCCGTAAAATATCCGGTGTCTTGCGCCTGATAAAGAACATCGCGCGTGGAAGCATCGACGCCCAAGGAGCCAAAAAGGCCCGGGTTGCCGCTGATGGCGCCGTCATAGGCTTCCACTCCGAAAAACGGCCCGTAATGGAAGCCTGTCGTCTGCGCGACATTCATATCCCAGCCAATCTGGATGACGTTGTTCGGCGACTGCGGATAGCCGCTGACCGGGACACCCCATCGACTATCCGAGTTCGCGGCCCGGTTGACCGCGACGGCCTGGCTTCCGGACAACACCACCGAGTTCTCGACGGTCGCGGTACTATTACCACCGGTCCACTCCCAACCGTTCTGGCCTTGCAGCGCGCCGAGGGTGTATGCCGGAGCTTCAAAACCTTGGGTATCGAGAATCGTGCTCCCGAAGGAAGCTGTTGCGAGCGCGAACATCACCCCCGCCGCCAGTGCCAGCCGCGACAATAATGGACTTCCGAACATCTTCATCCATGCCTCTCTCATAAGCAGCGGTACTGGCTAACCCGGATTATTCATGTAATGGGTGGGTCAAGGTCGCGCAACATTATGGTGGGGCTCGCAAACCGACGAAACTCTGCTCCGCACCCGGTAAACGAATCAGACCGGCGGCAAGCGACCGAAGCCCCACCAGTACAACGGTTTGCTTTTTTATGAATAATCCGGGCTAAAGACCGGCGAAGGAATTATTGTCGCACTTGCGAAGGGGACCGAGCCATAGCTGGATTCTACTCGCCTTTGCGCAGGGGTGCAAGAATTTTGGGCCGCAAGGCTTGTAAGCCCTTGTTTGACAGGGGGTTGTATCATTTCTTGCCAAGACCGCAATTGTTGTCCGCGGGCGCGATTGGCGCCTTGATAGCCGCTCTCCGCAGGGAAGCCCGACGTGCGGCCGCAGAGTGTATCGTATACAGTCGCACGGTGGGTGATGGCCATTCGGGCTTTTCGCGGGCGAGTTCCTGCAAGCCCTGCTTCTTGCGGACGGCCCGACAGTTTACAATGCTCCCCGGCAGGAAGCGCCCGGATGCACTCGCACGGAAGGCCAACCCCTCTCGCTCACTCCAAGGAGCCTCGACATGGATTGGACCCACGTGAATTGGCCGCTGTATGCCAAGCTCAGCGGCATGTACTTCTTCGAGTTCGCCGTGTGGGGCGCGTGGATGCCGGTGCTGGCAGTGCGGCTGTTGGGCCCGCTGAAGATGAGCGGGAAACAGATGGGTTGGATCTACGCCACCCTGCCGCTGGCGAGCCTGGTCGCGCCCCTGGCCGCCGGACACCTGGCCGACAGGTTCGTCGACGCCGGCTGGCTGCTCGTCGCCGCGCACCTGCTCGGCGCCGGATTGCTGTTGCTGGCCGCGCGGCTGGAGAAATTCCCCGCTCTGTTCCTGGTCATGTTGTTGTACTCGCTGTGCTACGGGGCTACGATCCCGCTGGCCAATGCCATGATCTTCCGCCACGCGCCGACCGATCAGCAGCCGATGATCTTTATCTGGGCTCCGATCGCCTGGGCGCTGGCCGGCTACATGCTCACCGGGCTGCGGCAGTTGTCGCACGCGGAAGGCGACGGCAGCGATTGTCTGAAGTTCGCCGCGCTGTTGTCGGCGGTGATGGGCCTGTTCTGCCTGGTCCTGCCGGCAACTCCTCCGCAAAGCCAAGGCACGCCGCTGCTGGAAGCCCTCTCGATGCTCGGCCAGTCCCAGTATCTCGTCTTCACGCTGGTCTCGCTGGTCGTGGCCGGCACCATACAGTTCTATTTCCTGGGCACGGCCCCGTTCATGCAGTCGATCGGCATCGCCGCCAAGAACGTGCCCGCGGCCATGGCCTGCGCGCAGGCGGTCCAGGCGGTGGCCACGTTCTTCCTGCTGGGCGAGTTTTACAACCACTGGCCCGGCCCGGTGGGAACGCTGGTCGTCGGCGCGGCCAGTTGGGCCGTCTTGTACGCGGTCTACGTGTCGACCAAGGTGCGGTGGATCATCTTCATGTCGCAGGGGCTGCACGGGCTGGCGTATGTGCTGTTCATTATCGGCGGCTGGATGTTCGTGGCCGACGTGGCGTCCAAGAAGATTGCCGGCTCGGCACAGGCGCTCATTTTCTTCGCCACCAGCGGCATCGGCGCGCTGCTGGGCACGCTGCTGGCGGGCGCGATCATGGATCGCTCTTCGGTAGGCGGGCAGTTCCAATGGCGAAAGGTGTTTGCCGTGCCCTTGTTGTGTACGGCCCTCGGGGCCCTCGTCTTGGCGGCCGTGGTTCACGACCCCGTGAAACCGGCCCCGCCTCCGCCCGCCGCGGCCGCTCAGCGGTAACGGTCGGCGAGGAAATAACTGTCGCAATTTGTCGGGTGCGTTGGGGGAGGCGGCTCAAGGGAAGTCGCGAAAGGTGATTGAGCATGGTGTCTTGAATTGCCAAGATGTTATAGGGTAAGTTCGAGAGGAGGGGATAATGACACCTCACCAACAGCGCGTATTGAAGTTCTTCGACGTCGAATTCGCAAGATATGTTCTCCCTGATCTTGATCAC
>JBEKZQ010000096.1:0-15867 GCA_049509675.1 Thermoguttaceae bacterium
GCAATCGCTCAAACTGACCGACTACATCCGCGACGTGCCTGATTTCCCGAAACCGGGGATCTTGTTCCGCGACATCACGCCGTTGTTGGCGTCGCCGACCGCGCTGCGGCAGACGATCCTGGCCCTGGCCGACCATTACCGCGACCGGCGGATCGATCTGGTGGCGGCGGTCGAGGCCCGCGGCTTCATCTTCGCCGCGCCGCTGGCGCTGGAACTCAACGCCGGCCTGATCCCCATCCGCAAGCCGGGCAAGCTGCCCTGCAGCACGCTTTCCTGCACCTATCAACTGGAGTACGGCAGCGACGCCCTGCACATGCATGCCGACGCCATTGCGGCGGGAACCAGCGTGCTGCTGGTAGACGACCTGTTGGCCACCGGCGGCACCGTTGCCGCCTGTTGCCGCCTGGTCGAGCAGGCGGGCGGCCGGGTGGCCGGCTGCGCCTTCGTTATCGAGTTGGTCGCCCTCGGCGGCGCCGGGCGAATCGCCAAGTACGACACCCTCAGCCTGATCAAGTACCCGTGAAGTGTCGGTCGTTATGCCGCCGGCTCGCTTTGGGCATTCTTGAGCAGTTCTTCCGGACCCTTGCGGGCGCAGAAATCGCCAAAACTCTCGCCGCTGTTGCGGTTGTGGCGGAAATAGAGCAGCACGGGGATCAGCGTCGCCACGATGCGCTCCAGGGGAACCCCATCGCGATAGAGCACTCCCAAGCGATTGCCCAGGCGGCGACCGCCCAGGTAGATCGCGTATCGTCCGGCCGTGCGGCCCACCAAACCGACCTCGGCGTTGTAAGGCCGAGAGCAACCGTTGGGACATCCGGTCATCCGCAGGGTAAAGACCACGTCGGTCAGGTCCAGGCGCACGAGTTCGGCCTCCAACTGGTCGACCAGCCCGGGCAGCACCCGCTCGCTTTCGGTGACGGCCAACGGGCACGTCGGCATGGAAACACAGGCCGCCGACCAGCGCCTAACGGCGGAGATTTCGTAGACCGAGCGCACCTCGTGCCGCCGCAGAAGATCGTCCACGCCGGGGCGGTCCTCCCAGCGGATGTCGCCCAGCAGCACGCACTGGCCGGCCGTCAGGCCGATCTGCGGCTGGTACTTGCGACAGACCTCGCGCAGGGCGGATTTCAAACGCAGCCCATGCCGATCGACCAGCCGCCCGGTCTCGACGTACACGCCGAAGAACCAGCGGCCGTCGCCTTGTTCGTGCCAGCCGAGATGGTCGTCGATGTCCCAGACCTCGCCGGAGTGCAAGGCGGCCAAGGGATAGCCGAGGACCGCTTCCACCCGGTTCTTGAACTTCTCCATGCCCCAATCGGCCAGCAGGTACTTCAGACGTGCCCGCTTGCGGTTGCTGCGGTCGCCATGGTCGCGGAACACGGCCAACACGGCCTTGACCACGTCGATCACCTGCTCCGGCCCGACCAGGGCCATGTGCCGGGCCATGGCGGCGAAGGTCTGCTCGTTGCCGGGGGTCATCCCCATGCCGCCGCCGACGAACACGTTATAGCCCACGATCCGAAAATCCTCGCACATCGCCAACAGCCCGATGTCCTGGCTATAGACCCCCACGCAGTTGTCGCCGGGCAGGCCGACGGCGATCTTCAACTTGTGCGGCAGGTAGGCTCGACCGTAGAGCCGGTCGTTGTCCGTGCCATCGGCTTGAGCGCTGCCGGCGCCGTCCAGCCAGATCTCGCGATAGGCCGGCACGTGGGGACGAAGCTCGTCGGCCAGGCGGTGGGCCAGCCATTGCATCTGGCCGTGGACGGGATCGCCCCAATACGGGGCGGGGCAACACATCACGTTGCGGGCCGCGTCGCCGCTGGCGCCCAACGTCGATAGGCCCGAGCCGTTGACGCGGCGGACCACCTCGCGGATGTTCCGCTTGGCGATGCCGTAGATTTCCAGGGCCTGGCGGGTCGTGATGCGGAGCGCACCATTGCCAAACTCGTCGCCAATGTCCAACTGGGCCAGCAATTGCTCGCTGCTGAGCCTGCCCCCCGGCACGGCGACGCGGGCCATGAGACTGTATACCCGCGCAGTCCTGGCCGTGTGGCTGCCCAAATGTCGGCGGCGGTCGCGATCGTCCTGCTGGTAGATGCCGTGATGACGCAGCAACTGCGCGGTCGCGTCGCTGAAGCGATCGGTCGGCTCGGCCAACTCCTCGACAATCCGCCCGCGCAAACCGTGACTTTCGGCCTTGAGCGCCTCTTTAGGGCTCAGGAGGTGGATGTCGGAAGATGGCCGTTCGGGGCTCGGATCCATGATTCCAGTTTAGCATTGATTCCCGGTCAGGGCAAGGTCCCACCTACCAGAAAGAGGGGGTGTGCTCGAAGGGTTGAGAGTCGAGAGTCGAGAGTCAGGGACGGCGGAGTAGATCCTGGGATAAGTCCTGAAGGTTTGCGGGCTCTCGACTCTCGACTCTCAACTCTCGACTGTTGTCGCTCACTTCCACTTCAACACCGCGCCCGTATCGGCGCTGGTGGCCATAGCGGCATATTTGGCCAGGCTGCCGGTCGTGAAGCGGGGCGGACGCGGCGTCCACTGCCGGGCCCGGGCGGCCAACTCGGCTTCGCTCAGCCGGACATTGAGCGTGTGGCCGCGGACGTCGATCTCCACGACGTCGCCCGGCTGCAAGAGGCCGATCGGTCCGCCGGCGGCGGCCTCGGGACTGATATGGCCGATGCAGGCGCCGGCCGTTCCGCCGGAAAAACGTCCGTCGGTAATCAGGGCCACCTTGTCGTCCAAGCCCATCCCCTTAATGGCCGTGGTGGGGGCGAGCATCTCTTGCATGCCCGGTCCGCCGCGGGGACCTTCGTAGCGGATCACGACCACGTCGCCCGCCTTGACCTTGCCGTTGACGATGCCCGCGTAGGCGTCGGTCTCCGAGTCGAAAATCACGGCGGGACCGCTGTAACGGAGCATCTCGGGCCGAACGCCGGCCGCCTTGATCACGGCCCCTTTCGGGGCCAGGTTGCCGTAGAGGATGACCAGCCCGCCTTCGTCGCTATAGGCCCTCGGCACCTCGCGGATGCAATCCAGCGGATCGAATCCCAGGTCGTCGGCCGACAGGTCGCGGACCGACTGGTTTTTCCGCTGCACCTGCATGCCCTCATGGGTGCGCGTGCCGCCGGCGGTAACGGCCGCCAACTCCAGGGCCTCTGTCTTGACCGTCGCAGCCCGGATGTCGTAATCGGCGATGTTCTCGCCCAACGTCTTCCCGCTGACCGTGGGGCAATCCAGGTGCAGCAACTGCGGCCGGCCGCGCTGGATGCTGCCCAGGATCGTGTGGACTCCACCGGCGTTGTGTACGTCTTCCACGTGGAAGTGGCTGCTGGGGGCCACCTTGCAGATGTTGGGCGTGTTGCGGCTGAGCGTGTTGATCCGCTGGATGTCGTAAAGGACGCCGGCCTCCTGGGCCACCGCCAACATGTGCAGCACGGTGTTGGTGCTGCCGCCCATGGCCATGTCGAGGACCATGGAATTGTCGATCGAATCGGCGGTGACGATCTCGCGGGGCAATAGGCCGTGGCCTTCGCCCCGTTTCTCGAACTCCAGCACCATCTCGACGATCCGCCGCGCGGCCGCGCGAAACAGGCGCTTCCGATCGGCGCTGGTGGCCAACAACGTGCCGTTGGTGGGCAATGCCATGCCCAGGGCCTCGCAAAGGCAGTTCATGCTGTTGGCGGTGAACATGCCCGAGCAGGAGCCGCAGGTGGGACAGCCGGCTTTTTCCAGGTCCAGCAACTCCTGCGCCGAGAGTTTGCCGTCCTGCCGGGCCGCGGCGCCCACGAACACGTCGATCAGATCGACGGTCCGGCCGTCGGCCGTTTTGCCGGCCTCCATCGGTCCGCCGCTGACGAACACGGTGGGAATGTTGCAGCGCACCGCGGCCATGAGCATGCCGGGCACGATCTTGTCGCAATTGGGAATGCAGATCATGCCGTCGAAGCAATGGGCCTGGAGCATGGTCTCGACCGAGTCGGCGATGATCTCCCGGCTGGGGAGCGAGTACTTCATGCCGGCGTGCCCCATGGCGATGCCGTCGTCCACGCCGATGGTGTTGAAAATGAACGGCACGCCGCCCGCCTCGCGCACGCACTCCTTGACGAACTGCCCGACCTTGTCCAGATGGGTATGGCCGGGAACAATATCGACGTGGCTGTTGCAGATGGCGATGAACGGTTTCTTGAAATCTCCATCCGTGACGCCGGTGGCCCGCAGCAGGCTGCGATGGGGGGCCCGCGCATCGCCCAGCTTGATCGTGTCCGATCGCATCGTTCAGGGTCCTTTTCAGGGAATCGAGAATATCCTATTCTAGATGGTCTTGACCCGGAAAGATAGCATGTCTCCGGGCCCTCCAGGAGAACTGCAAAGTCGGGGTCTGGTCCATTTTTCGGCTGATAGGCATTGCCATTTGGCCGGACCCATGACCGAAAACATGGACCTGACCCCTTTCGCGTCGGACTTTGCAGTTGTCCTGCCGGTCCCCTCTCCCGCGAGGGGAGAGGGGAGTAACGCGTGTGCCGTAATCGAAAGGGAGAACACCAGCCATGAAACACATTGCCTTCGGCCTGATCGTCTTCGCATGTACGCTGACCGCGATGGCGGGGGACCAGCAAGTTGTCGTCACCCCCGCGGAAACAGACGAAATCCTCGCCAACCCGGGCATGGGTTGGGAAACATTCGGCCAAACCAGCAAGCAGGATAGGAGCCTGCCGTCGTGGATTCCCTCGACGATCCATTATGAGCGCTGGGGCTGGGGCGAGTTGGAATCACGGCCTGGCAAGATCAACAGCGATTTTCTCGACAAGGTGTTGAAGGAAACCCGCGACTCGGGACAGAAGTTGGCGTTTCGGGTCATGTGCTGTTCCACGACCCGAAATGCGCCCTACCATCCGAAATGGCTGAAAGAAGTCGGCGGCAAGGAGCTCATCGCCGACTACGAGGGGCAAGGCCCGCTGCCGATCCCCGACATGGATGATCCGGTCGTCTTGAAAGCCCATTTGGACTTCATCCAACGCCTGGGAGAACGATACGACGGCCACCCCGACATCGACCACGTCGACCTCGGCTCCATCGGTTGGTGGGGCGAGTGGCATCTCAGCGGCTCGCGGAAGTACAAATTGCCGACGCTGGAGAACCGCATGAAGGTCGTGGACGCCTGCCTCGCAGCCTTCAAGAAGACGCCGCTGCTGATGCTCATCGGCGGCGAGGAGTGTCTCAATCGCGCCTGCGACCACGGCGCGGGCTGGCGCGCCGACTGCCTGGGCGACATGGGCGGGTTCTCGAGGACGTGGTGCCACATGCTTCATGCCTATCCCCATGAAGTTGCCCGTGTTCCCGACACCTGGAAGACAGCCCCCGTTGCCTGGGAAACCTGCTGGGACATGCGGAAATGGGTGGCCGAGGGCTGGCCGCTCCGCTACATCTTCAATTACGCCCTGGCCTGCCACGCTTCGGTCATCAACAACAAGTCTGCGCCGCTGCCGCAAGGGGAAAATGTTCGGCCTGAGATCGAGAGATTCCTGCGCCGGCTCGGCTGCCGCCTCGTTCTGAAGGAATTGAAACATCCTGCCAAGACACCCCTTGGCGGGAAGTTCGACCTTTCCATGAAATGGCAGAACGTCGGCTCGGCCCCTTGTTACAAACCGTATCGACTGGCCTATCGCCTCACCGGTAACAACGGCTTTACCAAGACGTTTACAAGCGCCGTGCGTGTGACCCGCTGGCTTCCTGGTTCCGTCGAGCTATTCACGCCCGAGTTCTTCAAGATGCCGAAAGACCTGCCGCCGGGGAAGATCGACGCCGTGGCCGACAGCATCAGCCTTCCCGCCGACTTGCCCGCTGGCGCCTACACGTTCTCCATCGCTGTAGCTGACGGGGAAACCCCTGTTCTGCGGTTGGGGATCAAGGGACGAGCCGAGGATGGTTGGTATCCGTTGGGCAAGGTTCAGGTGACGCGATAACCTGTGGAATTTACCTAATCGCCTTAATCCGAATAGCCGATATAACCGTTTGAAACTCATGCGGCAACGTCGCACGCGGGATGGAGTCTGGACCCCTGGAAAGCCGTCGGTTTGTGCCTATGGACATGGATCTTTGGCAGAAACCCGGGGAGATGCCCTCGTAAGGGTAAGGTATGAAACAGATTGCACGCCTCATCCCATGCCTGCTATGCTGTCTCGTCCTGACGGGTTGCAGCTTGTACTGCAACGGAACGCAAACGCTGCTGGTCAAACCGTGGCTGTTTTGCACAGATAGGGATGCCTGCCACACCCAAGCGAAGGCCGGGAAATGCGCTGCCGCCGCCTGGCAAGCCCATGTGGAGGCTAACCCGGGAGATGCCTGTCGCAAGGAATTTGAGAGAGGCTTCAGGGATGGTTTTGCAGACTTCCTGTATGCCGGGGGAACGGGTGAGCCGCCGCCGGTGCCGCCGCGACGCCTGTGGAACCTTGACTACCGAACGCCCGAAGGCCATCAGGCCGTCGAGGACTGGTTTGCCGGGTTCCGCTGCGGCGCTGCCGCGGCTCGGGAGGGAGGATGTCGGGAGCAAATGACGATTCGGTCGTCGCTGTCGGCGAACAAGCACGCCGGCGATCCGGCAGCACCTGTCGGCGTGACGGAGCAGGTCCGTCCAATCGAGGTACTCCCGACTCCGGCACCCACCGAAGCCGTGCCGCAGCTCCGCAAGCCCGCGCCGCCGAGCCAGGAACCCCAACCGTCGTCGGAAGAGTCCGTTCTCGAAGGCCTGCGTTCGGCTTGCCGGCCCCGGTAAACCGGGCCTGCCAATGACATACTGAACTCAACCCTATGACTTACATGCAAGGCAATCGACCATCGCGATACGGAGTCAGACGTTGGTTGGCCGCGTGGCCTCCGCTGGCAGGGCTCTTGATTTGCGTTTCGTTCTGCGGATGTGCGGCGATCACCAACCCGATTGCCGATGGCGTTCCCGTACGCATTCTTCCCGACGACTTGCTGGCCGAGTCGAAGAAAGATCTCCAGCCCCTTCCCCTGTCGCTGCTTCGGCAGCCACCCCCGGCTGCCTACAAGCTGGCGTCGGGCGACATCCTTGGGGTTTACATCGAGGGAGTTTTGGGCCAGGCCGACACCCCGCCCCCGGTCAATATCGCCGAGGGGACCGACATGCCGCCCTCCTTCGGTTTTCCCATACCGGTCCGGCAAGATGGAACGGTGCCCGTGCCGCTGGTGGCTCCGGTTCCGGTCGAGGGGCTGACGGTGCCGGAGGCCGAGAAGGCGATCGCCAATGCCTATGGCGACAAGAAGATCCTCCGGCCGGAAGATCGGCGGATCCTGGTGACCCTCATGCGGCCGCGGCACACCCGGGTGTTGGTGCTCCGCGAGGATTCGAAAGAGCGGACGCTGACGGTCGGCAGCCGCTCTCTGCGGGGATTCCCTTCCACCGAGAGTGTCATCGGCGGCGTGCAGGCGGGAACCGGCGCTGTCGTCGAGCTGGCCGCCTACGAGAACGACGTCCTTCATGCCCTGGCAGAAACCGGAGGATTGCCGGGCTTGGACGCCATCAACGAAGTCTTCATTTATCGAGGTTATTGGGACGGAAAAGCCGATCTCAAGGCGTCGGGCGCCGCTTTGCCTAAAGGAATCGACCCGGCAAATGCGGCGGCAAGTGCCGCCGCAAATGCCGCGGAATCGGCCGGCACCGCCCAGAAAACCATTTCCATTCCGCTCCGCGTGCGACCGGGCCAGCGGCCGCCGTTCACCCCCCAGGACATCGTGCTACAGGCGGGCGATATTGTTGTCGTCCGCGTCTTGGAACCGACATTCTTTTACACCGGCGGCCTGTTGCCCGCCCGCCAGGTGCCGATCCCTCGTGACACCGACCTGACGGTCGTGGAAGCCATCTTGAAGGTCGACGGTTCCATTCTCGGCGGCGGCACCAGCCCCGACAACTTGAACGGAACTCTTGTGCCGCCGGGGCTGGGCATTTCTTCGCCGAGCCTCTTGGCCGTTCTCCGCAAGACGCCCAATCATGGCCAAGTGACGATTCGCGTCGATTTGAATCGGGCCGTGGCCGATCCCCGCGAGAACATTCTCGTTCAGGCGGGCGACGTGCTGATCCTGCAAGAGACGCCCGGCGAAGCCATCGCCAGGTACTTCAGTCAGGTCTTCAACATCCAGATCGTCAGCAAGATCATCGACACCAGCTCCACCCAAGGCACGGCCAACGTAAAGGTGCCGTAGACCAGATTATTCATGAATTGTAGGGTGGCGTCGAGCAAACCGTGGTTCTCCCTGGGTCATCGGTCGCTTGCCGCCCTACTCTCGACTCTAGACTGCCGGCGCGCTCGGTCACTGCGTCGTCAGAAGCGGGAAGGCAAGTCAGGGTGAAGCCATGCGCGACGATATTGAATGGGAAAATTCTGATAGTGCGGGGCGCCGGCCTGCCGCAGCCTTCACTCGCCCGTGCCGCCTTGCCAGTTGCTGGTCTTAAACGGCGAGGCCGGCAGGCCCTCTTTGTTGACCAGGTTCGGATTTGCCACGTTCCGCCAGCCGAAACGGGCCTGGCTGGGCGAAGCGACTTCCTTGGCCTGGACGACGACCGTTGCGCCGTCGATCGTGGCCTCGGCGGGAGCGAACTTGCCGTCCGCACCGGCGATCTCGAACTCGCAAAGCGGCTTGCCGTCGCGCGACTTCAGCCCGCCGCCCACCTGAGCGAAGGCAAGTCGGATCTTGTTCCCCTCGACCTCCATCGACTTGTACAGCGGCCCCGAGTAGACGAGATCCCCCTTGCCGTATTCCTTCGCCAGCGCCCAGAGGGCCAACCGATTGCCCACGTCGAACTTGTTGCGGGGATGGATGTCAGCGAGGTTGTGGACGATGTCGGTTGTGACTGCCATGCCGGTGCCGGGGATCTTCAGACTGGCAACCTGGGCTTCCCAAAGCGGCGGCAGGCTGCCGGGCCCGTAGCCCGAGAAAGGCGCCAGTTGCACGAAATAGAAGGGGAAGTCGTAGCCCCACACCTTGCGCCAACCCTCGATCAGGGCCTTCATCTTGTCGTAGTATTTCAGGCCGTTGCCGACGTTCGCTTCACCCTGATACCAGATCGCGCCGCGGATGCCCAGTGGCTTCAGCGGGGCGATCATGCCGTTGTACATCCCGCCCCCGCTGTTTCCGGAGACCGTCCAGGGCTCGATGGGCGATCCGCCCCAAGAGCTGTCAATCAGCCCGACCGGCACGTCCAATTCCTTGTGCAGCCGCTGACCAAAGTAAAACAGCGCGGCCGAGAAGCCGCCCCAGCCGCCTGCGGCAACGGTCTTGGGGCTGCACTCCACCCAATCGGCTTTCACGTCTTTCGCCGGCTGGCCGGTCTGCACCTTCGGCACCAGCAGCAGGCGGATCTTCGGGTAGTTCGCGGCCGGGATCTCCTCCTTGGCCTTGTCGCACGCCGAGATCCCCATCTCCATGTTCGACTGGCCGGAGCCGATCCAAACGTCGCCGATCAGGATGTCGTCCAGCTCGATCTTGTTCTTTCCGCTGATGCTCATGCTGTGGGCCTTGCCATCGGCCTTCACGGCCGGGAACACGACCTTCCAGTTGCCCTGGGCGTCGGCCTCGGCGGTAGCCGTCGCGTCGTCCAGTCGCACGGTCACTTCTTCGCCCGGATCGGCCCAGCCCCAGATCGGCAGCGCCCGGTCACGTTGCAACACCATGTGGCTGCTGATGACCTTGGGCAGCTTCACGTCGGCCCGGGCCTGGGGCACGCTCGACAGGACGAGCAGGGATACGGCAACGATGTACGACGACAGGCACTTCTTCATGGCAGACCTCTGGGGTTGGTTGGGTGTTGTCCGGGGGCGGGATTGTGGCCGAGTCATACTGTGAACGGTTTGCAACGATACAATCCGTTCCCTGTTGTTGCGGTTGGGATCATTTCAAACCGCGCAAAGTATGAGTTTCCCGTCATCCGCCGGAGCGGGTCAAGGGATGGCCGCTGGGTATGTCGGTTCCATTGTGGCCTCGCCCCCGGGCCGTGTCAACTACCGCTGCTCCCGCCGATTTCGCCGGCTGGCTGGCTAGGGCCCCTGGTTGTTCGTATAATGGCGCCGAGGTGCCAAGCTAACATTTAAGGAGCCGTAAGAGAAAAGGTTGATCAATCATCGTGGGACGGATTGCCAATTCGTCCCGCAAGACACCGACGGAGTAGGACGGATTGCCAATCCGTCCCGCAAAAGACCGACGGATTGCCAATCCGTCCTACGGGCAACTTGGAAGCGAGGAACGCCATGCAACCTTCCCGCGATACAGTCCGGCATCGGGTGGTGTGGATGCTTTGCTTTGCCGGCCTGCTGATCGGCGGCAGCGGAGCGGCCGTTGCGGACGAGTTGGCCGCTCAGGCGGCGGTCCGCGATTTCAACGCTGCCGCGGCACTGCAAAATGTCGGCCTCTACGACCGGGCCGCGGAGAAGTGGACCGTCTTCCTCGCCCAGTATGCGGGCGACGTGCGGCTGGACCGCGCCCACTATTATCTCGGCATTTGCCAGCTTCATGCCAAGAAATACGCGGAGGCGATCAACACCTTCCAGACGCTGCTGGCCAAGTACCCGGCATTTTCCAACGCCGAAGGCGCGCACTACAACCTGGCCATGGCGCGCTACCAGGCGGCCGCAGACTCGAAGCGGCGCGAGGACTTCCAAGCGGCCGCCGAGGCGCTGCGCACGCTGGCCGCCAAGTATCCCCAGGGCAAGTACGCGGCGGCCGCGCTCTATTATCGCGGCGAATCGCTGTCGGCCGCGGGCGATGCACGCCAAGCCATCGAAGCGTACCAGAAGGTCGTCAACGACTTCCCCGCCAGTTCCATCGCGGCCGACGCCTACTACGCCTTGGGCACCAGCCAGCAGGAGCAGGGCCGCGACGCCGACGCCGTCGTCACCTTTCAGAAATTCCTCGACACGCCGGCGCTGGCGGGCCACGACTTTGCCGCGGAAGTGCGGCTGCGGCTGGCGCTGTCGCTGCTGAAACAGAAGAAGTATGCGGAGGCGGAACCGCACTTTGCCGCCGTGGCGGCGATCGCCGCCTTCCCCCACGCCGACCTCGCCATGCTCCGCCAGGGCGAATGCCGGCTCCAGGCCGGCAAGCCCGCCGAGGCCGCCGCGCTGTTGGCCGAGTTGCCCAAGAAGTTCCCCAACAGCGCCTACCGCTCGGCGGCGCAACTGGCGGCCGGCAAGGGCTACTTCGCCGCCGGCAAGCTCAGCGACGCCCAGCAACTGCTCGATGCGCTGGCCAAGGGACACGACCGCGAATCGGCCGAGGCGGCCGGTTGGTTGGCCCGGGCGCTGGTCAAGGCGGGCCGGCCTCAGGAGGCCCTGGCAGCTATCGAACACGCATTGGCCAGCGGTCCGTCGGCCGAGACTGCGTCCTACCTCGAGTTGGCGCGTGCCGAAGCGCTCTGGGATATTCCGGATCGCCGTAGGGAAGCGGCGCTGTTCTTCGAGAAATTTGCCGCCGCCCATCCGGACCATCCGTCGGCGGCGCAGTCGCTTTTCCTGGCGGCGTCGGCGGCCCTGGAGAACAAGGATTATGCGGCGGCGCGAAGATGCGCCGAGACCCTGCTGGGCAATTCTCGGCTCTCCCAGCCGCAATGGATGCCCGGCATGTTGCTGATTGCCGCCGAGAGCCATCTCGCCCCCGCGGGCGGAGATCCGCTCAAGGCCGAAACGTGCTACCGCCAGTTGATCGATCGGTTTCCCAAGAGCAGCGAGGCGGCCCAGGCCTATTACAAGCTGGGTGAGATCGCGCTCGGGCAGAAGAAGTATGACGACGCGATTGTTCACTACAAGCAGTGCCTGCAACAATTCCCGCAAGGCGATTTCGCCGCCCGATCGCAGTATGGGCTGGCGGCGGCCAGCTTCGCCAAAGGCGACCAGCCGGGCGCACTGCTGGCCCTGGAGAAACTCCTGACGGCCAGTCCGGCGGCGGCGCTGGCGGCGCGGGCCCGCTACCTGCGCGGGCTGGTGCTGCAACGTCAAAGCCAGCTCGAGTCGGCGGCCAAGGAGTTCGAGGCCTTCTTGAACGGCAATCCGTCGCCGGAAGAGGCGGCCGAGGCCCGCTATGCCCTGGCCCTGTGCCGCATCGCCCTGAAGCAGTTCGACCAGGCCACGGCGACGCTCTCCGCCCTGCTGCAACAAAAGGCCGATTATGCGCAGGCGGATTGGGCCTATTACGAGTTGGCGCAGGCCCTGCTGCGCGAGGACCGCACGGACGCGGCGGCCGCCGCGCTGCGGACCTTGACGGAGAAACTGCCTCGCAGTTCGCTGGCGGCGGAAGGCTGGTTCCAAGTGGGCCGGCGCTATGAAGCAGCGGCCGATCGGGCCGCGACCGCCGAGCAGAGAACCGCCGCAGCGGCCCATGCGGCCGAGGCCTACGGGGCCGGCTTGGCCAAGACTCCGCCGGCCGATCTCCAGGAGAAGCTCCGCTACAAACTGGCCGACATGCAGTTCCGCCTGAAACAGTTCGAGCAGGCCGCAGCCACGTTGCAGGCGCAACTCCGCGAGCAGCCGGGAGGCAGCCTCGCCGGTCCGGCCCGGTTCTTGGCCGCCGAGTGCCTCTTCCGCCAGGACAAGTTCGCCGAGGCGCTGCCGCTGTTCGTTCGGGTCGTGGACGACAAGGTCGAGAAATATCATGCTTTGGCGCTGTATCGGGCCGGCACCTGCGCGGCCAACGAGAAGAAATGGCCGGAAAGCCAAAAATTCTTCGACACGCTCACGCGCGAGTTCCCCGCCTTCGAGCAATTCCACGACGCCCGCTACGGCCTGGCCCTGGCCCTGCAAAACCAGGGGCGATTGGGCGACGCCCGCACCATCGACGAGCAGGTGGCCAAGGCGACCGACACGGAAACCGCCGCCAAGGCCCGCTTCATGCTCGGCGAAATCGCCTTCGCCGAGCGCAAGTACGAAGATGCCATCGAGCAATTCGTGATGGTCACTTCGGGCTATAGCTACAAACATTGGCAGGCGCTGGCGCAATTCGAGATTGGCCGCTGCTTCCTCTCGCTGGGCAAACGCCAGCAAGCCATCGACGCCTTTCAAACCGTCGTGAACAAGTACCCCGACCATGCCAAGGCCGCCGACGCGGCGCGGATGTTGGCGGAATTGAAATGATTGCACGCGCCGGCTCGCTCGGCTTCAGCCGTGGGCGGCGTGCGAAAGGAGGAGAATGTGAACGTGATCTGTAGCAATCGACGGCCGCTTTTTTACGCCGCGACCCTGCTGGCGCTGGCCTGTTGGGGGCTGGCCAGTGCTGCGGTGCCGGCCGAGCCGGAGACGGCCAAAGCCAAGGCCGCCGAAGCGGCGCCGCCGCAGGCGCCGGCCGCCCCGGCCGCGAAACACGATGCCTTGGGCAACACCGAGCAAGTGATCTCTATCGGGCGCGTGCTGTTCGAGAAAACTAACTGGCTGGGGTGGATGTTCTATGCGGCCGAGAGCTCCTTGTCGATCATGGCGATGACTGTCGTGCTGGAACGGTTGGTCAACTTGCGGCGGCGGAAACTCATGCCCGGCCGCTTCGTCCGCCGCCTGCGCGACCTGATCGCCCGGCGCGAAGATTCGCTGGAGCACCTCCGCACGCTGTGCGAGAGTTCCGAGACGCCCATCGGCAACGTGCTGAGGGCCGGCGTCATTCGGGCGGGCCGGCCGCTGCCCGAAGTGGAAAAGGCCATGGAAGACGCCGCCCTGCGCGAGGCCGGCGCGCAGCGCAGCCGCAACCGCATGCTGGGGGTCATCGCCACCGTAGCCCCCATGGTCGGACTGCTGGGGACCGTGGTCGGCATGATCCTGGCCTTCCGCGTCACCAGCCAGGCCGGCACGGGAAAAGCCGAACTTCTGGCCGAGGGGATCTATTTGGCCTTGCTGCGGACCGCTTTCGGACTGTTGATCGCCGTGCCCTCGCTGATGTGTGCGCATTGGTTCAACACCCGGGTCGATCGCTACCTGCGGGAGATGATCGACTTGTTGGAAGAGACGATTCCCACCTTCGCCGGCATGGAAAGGTCGGCCGAATCCAATGGCGAACCGCTCCGCGCCGTGGAACCGCCGGGGCGAATGAAAAGAGTTTGAAGTTTTCAGTGTTCAGTGTTCAGTTCTCAGCAGCGTGGATCCCCTCTCTCTCCGGGAGAGGGTTAGGGTGAGGGGAAGTGAGTGGGACGGAATTGCCAATCCGTCCTACAATGATTGATCAACTTATTCTCGTACGGCTCGTTAGGAGACTGCCATGCGATTGCCCGTCGTCGACTCGGAACTCGAAGCGGTCAACATGATCCCCTTGATCGACATCTTTCTCGTGCTGTTGATCTTTTTCCTCGTGGCGACGCGGATGGGGGAAGAGGAGCGGGAGATCTCGGTGCGCTTGGCGGAAGTCGCCAAGGCGCAGCCGCTGGCGATGCCGCCCGACGATATCGTGATCAACGTGACCGAGAAGGGAGAATTTGTGGTCGTCGGGCAGACGCTCGACGAGTCGGCCCTGGCCGGCTTCGTCCGCGACCTGGGCCTGAAGAACCCGGGCACCCAGACCGTGCAGATCCGCGTCGACTACCGCGTGCCGTTTCGTTATCCGGCCCGCGTCATGGGTTTGTGCGAACGGGAGAAGGTCGGGCACTATTGCACTGTGCTGGAAGAATCGAAGTGAATCTCCTCGCCTTCATTGCCCCCTGGTTGTGGTGGAGCCTTCTGGCCGTGGGCTTCGTGGCGAGCCTGGCCGGGCTGCTGGCCTGGTACTTCCGCGAGGTGTCGCAACGCCGCTTGCCTGCTCCGCGGTTCTTTTTGATCGCGCTTGTGGTCCACGTGTTGCTGGCAATCGGCAGTTTTTACGTGTACCTGGACAACGGCGCCGGTGCGCAAATCAGGCGCACGCTGCACCAGATTGTGGCCGCCAGCGGCTTGCCGCTCGAGAAGCTGCGCGAATCGCTGCGTCCGGCCGATGAGGGCTTCGGGCAGGTGGCCGACTTGAGATCGGTGACGACCGAAAGTCCGGCTGCCAGCCCGAACCTGGCAGCCAGGCCGCCGCTGCTGCCGGCTGGGGACATGACGGCGCCGCTGGAACCGTTGGGGCGGATGCTGCCGGCGGCCCGTTTTGCGGCCCCGCCCGGCGAAGCGATTGCCGGCCTGGACCTCCGCGATATGCCGCACCGCCGCGGCGCGGCGGCCGTCGCAGTCGAGCCGATCGAGATCGAACCGCTGCGCGCCGTCGCTCAGCCTTCCGCGCCGCGGATCGAGGGGGTCGCCGTCGGCGAGGACCGCGCCGCCGCGGCAGGCGCGCCTCCCGCCGCTCGGCCGGCGATGCTCACCGGGCCGGCCTCCGAACCGTTGACCACCGCGGCGGGGTCGCCCGGAAAGGGCGCCCCGGCAGGCTTTGCCCTGAACGACTTCGCCCCCCTGACGGTTGCGGAAGTGCCGCGACTGAATCGGACGGTGCGGCCCGTGCCGCCCGTGCTGCCCGATTTCCGCGCCGACATGGAGGCCCTTGCCGCTGCGGCAGGCGGATCGGGTAATGATGCGGGCAGTGGATCGGGCGATGGGCCGGGCCAACGGGCCGGGGCCTCCCCGGGCAGCGTCGATGTGGCGCGCCCCGATCTGCCCGCCGCGCCCGCTCCGCGCGCCTCGCCCGGCGGACTGGCCGGCAGTGGCGATGTTGCGGCACTGGCCGAATGGTCACGGCGATTGGGCCGGGGTTCTGCGGGCGGCGGTATCGGCGGCGACGATGACGCCCCAGGGGCCGTCGCGCCGCTGGGCACGGCCTCCGGCACGCCGTCCGGAGATCGACTCGCCCGCCGCGGACCGCGGGCGGCAACGCTCATGTACGCCGAGGACAACATCGGCTTGCAGGCGATGT
>JBEKZQ010000097.1:0-15711 GCA_049509675.1 Thermoguttaceae bacterium
CGGCTGCACAACTCTCCGCGCTGCCTTCGCCGCTCAACGTCTGCGCCGCCGCGCTCACTTGCCTGCTGAACTTCGTCGTCGTAAGTCCAATCAAATCAAGGCGCAGTGCCATTCGGACCAGACCCCAGCTTTGCAGTTCTGCTGGGGCGGCGCGGAACCGCTCTTGCCGTGCCGCGCCCAAAACGGGACAATAAAGACTCGTGCTTTTCGCTGAAGATGCTTGTTCGCCGGGCCCGCAAGGAGACTCCATGGCTGAAGAACCGCTGATCGCCGTCTTTGTTGATTTCGAGAACCTGGCCATCGGCGTCCGCGAGATGAAGTCCGAGGCGTTCCAAATCCAACTGGTCCTCAAGCGGCTGTTGGAAAAAGGGCGCATCGTGTACAAGCGGGCGTACTGCGACTGGAGCAACTATCGCGACGCCGTCCGCGAATTCCACGGCCAGGGCATCGAGCTGGTCGATATCCCCCAGAGCAAGGCCAGCGGCAAGAACAGCGCCGACATCCACATGGTCGTCGACGCCCTGGACCTGTGTTACGCCAAGGAGCACATCGACGTTTTCGGACTGATCTCCGGCGACAGCGATTTCTCGCCCCTGGTCTCGAAGCTCAAGGAGAACGACAAGCGGGTGATCGGCTGCGGCGTGAAGAGTTCCACGTCGAATCTGCTGATCGCGGCCTGCGACGAGTTCATCTACTACGACGACCTGGTGCGCGAGGCGCGCAAGACCCGGCCCCCCACCGTCGCCAGGAAAGGCAAGAAGGAGCCCGACAAGAACGACAAGAAGCAGGAGGCGATCGATCGGCTGCTGAAGATCGTGCAATCGTTGGAACTCGATTACGACGTGCTGTGGGGCTCGATGCTCAAGCAGGCCATCCGCCGCGTCTATCCGGCCTTTAACGAGTCCTACTACGGCTATCGCAACTTCGCCGAGTTGTTGGAAGACGCCCAGGCCCAAGGGCAGATCGAACTCGAGCACGATCCTGCCCGGGGGAACTACAAGATCCGCCTGAAAAAAGGCGCGAGTTGAGGGGCCGATCCATCATTTCGGCATCGCGTCGTTGATGGCGCCGAGATAGAAGCTGAACAAGCGGAAGATCAAGACCACGATGATCGCGGCCACGATGGCCCACACGGCGAATCCGGCCAGCATGGTGAGCGTGGCCAGCGCCGCTTGAGCCTGCTCCTGGTACTGCTTGGACAACCGGTCCATCGACTCGACCAGCGTGCCGCTATGCTCGCCGACCTCCAGCGCATCGAGGAAATCGGGCCGAAAGCAGCCCGCCTGGCAAAACGCCTCGTGGATCGAATTGCCCGCGGCAATCGCCGCGTCGATCTGGCCGAGCCGGTCGGCAAACCGTGCATTGCCTGCGCTGCGCAGGCTCAGCCGCAAGGCCCGCCGCAGATCCATGCCCGCGTTCAGCGTCAGGTACATCGACCAGGCCAGCCGGGCCAGCGCCAGGGTTTCCAGGGCGGATCCGAGCACGGGCAGTCGCAAGACGACGCGCTGGAGCGGCTTGGTCCAGAGCATTCCGCGACTTGCCGCGCGAATCAACAGGGCGAGCAGTCCCGCCGCGATCGCCACGCCGACCAGATAGATGGCCAGCCCCCGCTCGCCGACCAGGCCCCAGCCGAGGATGTCGATGGTCACGCCCGTCGAGCGTCCGATGGCGCCCAGGATCCAGATCAGGAAACCGATCACGGCCACGGCGGCGAACAGTTGCAGCATGGGCCAGGCGATGGCGGCCAGGAACATCCGCCGGCGTCGGACCTGGCCTTCATAATAGTCGGCCAGTTGTGCGAAAACCTCGCCCTGCTGTCCGGACTGTTCGCCCACGTCGACCATGTCGCGGAACAAGGTGGGGAAGAAGTCGCCGCAGTCGGCCAGGGAATCGGCGACGCCGCGGCCCTGGTTGACCGCCTGGCTGATGGTGGCCAGGCGCCGTCGCGCGGCCCAGGGGCGGGCCTGGCGGGCCTCGCGGGCCCAGATCGTCCGCGCGTCGACGCCGGCCGTCAGGGCGATTGCCAGGCGGCGGCATAGCCCGGCCAAGTTCCCGGGCGACATGCGCGAAGAGAAGAACATACCGTCAGGATAACGGCCGGACAGTCCCGGGTAAAGAGTTTCTATTGTCTCCTCCAAGGCCGGACGTACTTGCCGCGGCGGCACGGTACGGCGATAATTGCCATTACCCCGATATGGTACGTCATCGTATGGGGCCGGGTTTTCGTAGGACGGATTGGCAATCCGTCCTACAGCACACCCCCTAGAGAAAGGAATGGCCATGAGCTACGCCGAAAGCCCGTACGGGAATCTCGCCGCCTTGGCCCGCGCCGACGAGCGGACCGATTTCATCGTGCGAACCTATCTCCATCTGGCCGGCGCGGTCGCGCTGTTCGTCGCGCTGGAGGCCGTGCTGCTGAATGTTTCCGGCGTGGAGAACCTCGTCGGGCTGATGATTGGCAATCGCCTCAGTTGGTTGGTGGTTCTGGGACTGTTTATGCTGGTGAGTTTTGTTGCCGACCGCTGGGCCCGCTCGGCGACCAGCGTGCCGATCCAATACTTGGGGCTAACTCTCTACGTGGTGGCCGAGGCCGTGATCTTCGTCCCCATCCTGTTCATCGCCCAGCGGATCGATCCGCAGATCATTACCTCGGCCGCGCTGGCGACCCTGGGTCTGTTCGGATTGCTGACCGTCACGGTCTTTGTGACGCGAAAGGACTTTTCCTTCCTGCGGGGGATCCTGGTATTCGGCGGCCTGGCGGCCATCGCCTTGATCGTGCTGGCGATATTTTTTCACTTCGCCCTCGGACCGATCTTCACCTACGCGATGATTGCCCTGGCCTGCGGCTATATTCTTTACGACACTTCCAACGTGTTGCACCACTATCGCATCGGCCAGCACGTAGCGGCGGCGTTGGCCCTGTTCGCCGCGGTGGCGCTGCTGTTCTGGTATCTGGTGCAGCTTTACATGTCGCGGCGCGATTGAAACCGACAACCATCATCAAGGAGACAAATCAATGAGACACATTCCGCGAACCTCAGCGGCCGCACTGTTGGCGCTGGCCATGATTGCGATGCCCGAGTTGTCGGCGGCCGAGCGGGCCCCGGCGGAAAGCAAGGCCCAGCGTGACGCCCGCATGCAGTGGTGGCGCGAGGCCCGCTTCGGCATGTTCATCCACTGGGGACTCTATAGCGTGCCCGCCGGCACCTACAAGGGCCGGCAAATCGGCGGCATCGGCGAGTGGATCATGAACAACGGCGAGATCCCGGTGGCCGAGTACGCCGGTTTCGCCAAGCGTTTCAATCCGCTGAAGTTCGATGCCGATCGCTGGGTGTCGATCGCTAAGAATGCCGGGATGAAATACATCGTGATCACGTCGAAGCATCACGACGGCTTCGCGATGTTCAAGTCCAACGCCAGCCCGTACAACATCGTCGACGCCACGCCCTTTCAGCGCGATCCGCTCAAGGAGTTGGCCGCCGCGTGCCGGAAGCAGGGCATCAAGCTGGGCTTTTATTACTCGCAGGCCCAGGACTGGCATCATCCGGGCGGGGCCGCCTATCGCACGGGCAACCGCAAGGGGGATCATTGGGATCCGGCCCAGGACGGGAGCATGGAGGAGTATGTCAAGAAGATCGCCGTGCCCCAGGTCCGCGAGATCCTGTCGAACTACGGCAAGGTGGCGGTGCTGTGGTGGGACACGCCCAAGGACATGACCAAGGAGCAGATCCACTCCCTGGCCTCGTTGCTGAAGCTGCAACCCGGCATTATCAGCAATAACCGCCTGGGCGGCGACGAGCCGGGCGACACGGAAACGCCCGAACAGTTCATTCCCCCCGCCGGTTATCCGGGCCGCGATTGGGAGACCTGCATGACCCTGAACGACACGTGGGGTTATAAATCATACGACCGCAACTGGAAGTCGCCCGAGACTTTGATCCGCAACCTGATCGACATCGCCAGCAAGGGCGGCAACTACCTGTTGAACGTCGGTCCCACGTCGGAAGGCGAGATCCCCGCGCCCAGCGTCGAGCGACTGGCGAAGGTGGGCCAATGGCTCAAGGTCAACGGAGAGGCCATCTACGGCACCACGCCGGGCCCCTTCAAGAATGGGCTGCGGTGGGGCCGCGCCACCCAGAAACCGGGCAGGCTTTTCCTTCACGTCTTTGATTGGCCGGCCGACGCTGCGCTGGCCGTGCCGCTGAGCAACTCGATCCGCCGCGCCTACTTGTTGGCCGATCCACAGCAGGCATTGAGCGTCGCTTCCGGCCCTGACGGCATCAGCATCAAAGTGCCGGCCGTCGCCCCGGACCCCGTCGCCAGCGTGGTGGTCCTCGAATTGGCGGCCGGCGATGCGCCACAGCCGATCGCTTCCGTGTTGCAAAGCGCCGCGGACGGCTCGCTCACCCTGCGGGCCGCCGACGCCGACATTGCCGGCAGCGCGCAACTGGAAAGCAAAGGAAATACCCAGTGCATCGGCTTCTGGACCGACCTCGGCACGATGGTCTCGTGGACCGCGAACTGCCGGCCCGGCACGTTCGAGGTCGAGTTGGCCTATGCCTGCGACCCGGGCTCGGAAGGAAGTGAATTCCTGCTCCTGGCCGGCGCGGCGAAGTTGCCGGGCAAGATCGACGCCGCCACGGGGGGGTGGGACCGGTTCAAGACCATTTCCCTGGGAAAAGTGACGCTCGAGAAGGGCGGCCCGACGACCCTCGCCATCCAGCCCACGAAGAAGCCCGGCATGGCCGTGATGAATCTGCAATGGATCAAGTTGACGCCGGCGCAGTAGTTTCGGTTGCGCGGGCGTTGGGTTTCCGGGGGTGCAGCATCATAAGTCCTTATGCCCCAAGGGGAATTCTTTGTTTATCGCAAGACCGAAGTTTCTTGAGATCGTTGCCGTTTTTGCCATCTAGGCCACCGATTGCTTGCAACTCGTTTCGCAATCCCGGGTCAACTCCGCCCGATAAACGACGGGCAAAACAGCCGAGAAATGGCCCCGCAACGACCTTGCCGGAGGCGTCTTGCTACCGATGGGCTGGCGGTTCCGCGGGGATTCCGTAAAATCGTATTCGGCGACAAACAGCAACCCAAGTCTGCCCAAGGGGATACCGCGATGGAACCGAAGAACCTGCCGTTCGGGAGCGAGTTTACCCCCGCCAAGATCGACCTAGTTCGGCTGCTCGAATTGGCGAAGGCCAACGCCAATGGTGTTAACGCTTTGGAGCTTGCCTTGAGAATGGAGTATTTCGATTCCTACAAGACCGACGAAGGCAACCGCGAAACATTGGCGATGAATTGCCGGTTATCAATGACGAGCTATGGGCTGGTGAACGCCGAAGGCACCTTGACCGAAATCGGCCAACAACTCTTGTCCCTGAAAAAGGACCGTACAAGGTTGTACGCAGCATTTGCCCGACATATCCTGTTGAACCTTCACGGGCTGGCCGTTCTCCAAGTTGTCCAGGACATGCAAGCCCATAGGCAGAAGATTAGCCTTGTAAGTTTGCGGCAATGGCTGGCGGAGCAAGGAATCATTTTCGCGCGGGGCGGCAAGAACGCTAGCACTATGCGGCTTTGGCTGCAAGCGGCTGGCATCCTCCAAACGGGTAGTTGGCGAATCAACGAAGATCGTTTGGAGGAAACGCTAGGGGCTTCGTCGGCTGCCGTGGATCAGCTCGCAACACTGTCACCGCAACAGAAGGCATTTCTGCGAACCCTCGCCAACATTGGCACCCAGGGCCCGTATTCGTCCAACGAAATCGAAAGCCTTGCAACGACCCTTTACGGCGCGAGATTCAACGAGAAGGGAGTACCGCGCCAAGTCCTCTATCCTCTTGAAAAAGCCGGGTACATTACCCTTACCCGGCATGGCGCCGAAGGGAGTCATGGGGCGAAACCTTTTCAGGTTGGGCTAACGGAGAAAATGCAAGCGGACTTGATCGGGCCGTTGCTTGATGCAATTGACAACCAAGTTGCTGCCGAGTTGCGCCCGTTGTTGCGAAAGACCCTCCCCGAGATCCTTGAAGAGGTAAAGTCAGAGGATCGATACAAAAAAGGGCTAGCTTTGGAGGCCCTCGCGTTTCATCTCATGCGGCTTGTTGATCTTCAATATGCTGCAACTCGCCTTCGGGGAACGTCAACGGGCGGGGCCGAGGTCGATCTAGTTTTCGAGGGGGCAAGACTGCTCTTTTCACGGTGGCAAATTCAATGTAAGAACACGGGTTCGGTTTCGTTGGACGATGTTGCAAAGGAAGTCGGGCTGACGTTCCAACTGAAATCCAACGTCGTAATGGTTGTTTCGACCGGCAAGATTTCGGACGATGCTCGGCATTATGCCCAGGTGGTCATGCAATCGAGCAATATCAACGTTGTCCTGCTCGATACCGAAGACTTGCGACGGATTGCCGAAGTCCCGCCAATCATTGGGGCCATATTGAATCGGGAGGCAAGACGGGCAATGCAACTCAAGAAGCTGGATTTGGAATAGGGATTATCAAATGGGTTTGCCATACAAGCCGTTTTACACCGCCCCGAATGGACAAGCGTATTTGGGTGACGCAAAGGAGCTTCTTGCAGGCAAATCGTTTGCGGGTAGTGTTGATCTAATCGTAACGTCCCCACCCTTTGCCCTTCGGCGGAAAAAGGAATATGGGAACGTCGAGGCGGCAAAGTACGTTGCATGGTTTCTCGATTTTGCTCGTGTCTTTCATACCATCTTGAAGGACAAGGGAAGCTTGGTTATCGACATTGGCGGAAGTTGGAATACGGGCGAACCGACCCGAAGCCTTTACCATTATGAGCTGCTGATTGAATTGTGTAAGATGCCGGGCTATCCATTCTATCTTGCACAAGAATTTTTTTGGTACAATCCCGCCAAGTTGCCAACGCCAGCGGAATGGGTTACGGTGCGGCGTGAACGGGTCAAGGATGCGGTTGATTGCATTTGGTGGTTGTCCAAACACCCCCACCCAAAGGCCAGCAATCGAAAAGTCTTGCAGCCCTATAGCGAAAGCATGGAGCAACTTTTTCGGAATGGGTATAAGGCAATGCTACGCCCCAGCGGGCATGACATTTCCACGAAATTTAGCAAACGAAACGAAGGGGCGATTCCGTCCAACCT
This sequence comes from Thermoguttaceae bacterium, assembly GCA_049509675.1. Taxonomy (GTDB): domain Bacteria; phylum Planctomycetota; class Planctomycetia; order Pirellulales; family Thermoguttaceae; genus JBEKZQ01. Next base: position 7,121 of record JBEKZQ010000097.1, read on the forward strand.
GCTCCAAATTTCCAATACCGAAAGCAATAGCCAATACCTGCGGTTGTGTAGGGAAAACCGGCTCAAACCCCACCCGGCCCGGTATCCTGCGGGACTTCCCGAATTCTTTATAAAGATGTTGACCGACGAAGGGGACTTGGTTGTTGATCCGTTTGCGGGATCAAACGTAACCGGCGAAGTCTGCGAGCGGTTTGGCCGAAAATGGATTGCCATTGACATAGTCAAGGAATACCTCGAAGCCTCTCGGTTCCGATTCCATTGCGCCGAATCCATCGCAAGAGGAAATGGAAAGAAGGCGGTCAACTGATCGAGAGCAGACCTTGCGGCAAATCGCCAAGCGACCAGAGACGCACCGCCAACGGGAAAACAACACTTGCAGTGGAGGGAAACTAAAAGAAGTCCAACACAATGATCATTCGCAAAATGGTAGGCGGTGGTCGGCGAACCTCACAACGAGAATTGCCACGAGGATTGGTCGTCCTCACCGCGCCCGACCAGCCCAACGTTCTTGGCCCAGGTCCGCAGGCTATTCGACGTCCACGTACGCCATGCGGATCTTGATCACGTCCTCGCGGGACGCGAGGAAGGCGTCCAGGACCTTGGGATCGAAATGCGTGCCGCGTCCCTCCTCCATGATCGCAAAGCAGCGATCCAGGGGAAATGCCGGCTTATAAGGCCGCTTGCTGCTCAGCGCGTCGAAGACGTCGGCCGCGGCGGTGATGCGTCCGGCCAGCGGGATGTCCTCGCCGGCCAGGCCCAGAGGGTAGCCCGTGCCGTCCCATTTCTCGTGGTGCGTCAGCGCGATCTTGGCCGCCATGGTAATGATGGGAGAACTGGCAACGTCCATGATCATTTCGCCCAGGAAGGTGTGCGCCTTCATAGTCCGCCATTCGTCGCCGGACATCGGCTCAAACGTCTGCTTGCCGTAGAGGCTGTGCTTCTGCATGATCTCGATTTCCTCGGGGGAGAGCTTCCCGGGCTTCAGCAGAATCATGTCGGGGATGCCGATCTTTCCCATGTCGTGCAGCGGAGCGGCGTGCTCGATGAGTTCGACGACATCCCCCGCCAGCCCCATCTGCCGGGCGATGATTCCGGCGTAGCATCCCACGCGGATGACGTGCCGGCCGGTCTCGTTATCGCGGTACTCCGCCGCGCGGCCCAGGCAGTGAATCAGTTCCAGCCGGGAGGCGGCCAGTTCGGCCGTCCGCCGTTGCACCGCGCACTCCAACTCATGCGCGTAGTTCTTCAGATGATCGTGATGCATCTTGACCAGCAAGGCGTTGCGAACCCGCACGACCAGTTCCGCCGAGTTCACCGGCTTGCCCAGGAAATCGGTGGCGCCCAGGGTCAAGGCCTGGAGCTTGGTCGACTCATTGTCGTCGGCCGTGAGCACAATGATGGGAATGAAGCTCAGTTTCTCGTCGTCCCGCACTTGTTTGAGGATTTCCAAGCCGCTGATCTCAGGCATCATGATGTCCAAGAGAATCACGTCGGGCATTTCCCTGGCGATCATCGCTTTGACCGGCCGCGGATCGGTGCTGGTGACGAAGTGCTGGTAACCGGCCAGCTTCAGATGTTTCTGGACGACCTTGATGTTGATCGGCTCGTCGTCCACGATCAGGACCTTGGCCGTCTCGCTCAAGGTGCCCAGCAGCGCGGCCCGCCGAGTCGGGGCGGGCGGCGCCGCAGGCTCGCTGGCGTGCGCCGGCGAGTCTTGGCGCCAGGTGTCAGTGGAAGACGCTAAAGTCAAATCGGCGGCTGCCATGGGAGAGCTCCTGCAAACCGTGCTGCAAAGGTGACCAAGAAAGAATAGGTCGTCGCGCGTGTCGCGGCGGGATTTTGTGGGACGTCACATTGTAGCGATCTTGCCTCCTGTAACGTCTGGTGGGGCCACAACCGACGCGAAACCGCCGCCGGGCCCGGTTTCTTCACCTTCGAGCAGGCCGTGAACTGTCGAAAAGGAAATACAGCGGGCCGACCGGGGCGGTTATCGGTTTTCTGCCGCGCAATGGGCAGACAGGGAAGTCACCATGGGTTCATCGAGGCCACCACCAATTCTCTGGGCTTGCCTCCCCGCCTTGTGGTTCGCGCTGCTGCCCGCTGGGGCGGCGGGCGATGCGCCCGGCCCCGCACCGGCCCCGGCCGCGCCGCCGGCCAACTCTGCGAAAGTCGACGACCTGCTGGACCTCGACATCGATCAGCTCTCCAAAGTACACGTCAACACGACGTCGCAGGCGACGAACCTGAACGCGCCCTCGACACAGGTCGGTTCCGGCGCCGACGATTTCAGCGACGCGGCCACCACCGGAGAACTCGCCCGGCAGGCGCCCAGCGTCAGCACGCGGAAAACCTCGGCCATGAATCTCGATCCGCGCGTCCGCGGTTACAATTCCGGCGAGCTCAACGCAACGGCCAACGGCATGAGCGAAGTGAAGACCCGCCTGGACATCGACTCGGTGTTCAGCCAAATCGATCCGGGCATCGTTTCGGACCTGACGGTAATCGATGGGCCCTACTCGTCGCTGTACGGGCCGGGCTTCGCTTTCCTGGTGGCGGATCTGCTTTCCCCGCCCCGCTACGCCAACGGCCCGCAGGGCCATAGCGAAACGTCGTTCGTCTACGGCACCAACGGCCAGACGCTCTACGCCCGCGAGAACGTGTTGGGCGGCGGCCGCGACTGGGGCTTTTGTTTCAGCTATGGCCTCCGCGACGGCAACGACTACTACAGCGGCGGCGCCCATCCCGAGAAGATCCCCTCCAGCTATCAGAAATGGGACGACTTGTTCACCGTCAGCGCCGACGTCTCGCCGGGGGCACGCATCCAGTTCGATTACTTGCGGACCGAAATGAACGGAGTGCTTTTGCCGGGAGTAGTGTATGACCTGGACAATTCCACGAACAACCAGTTCAACCTCCGCTATATCGTCCAGGAGGACCCCAAAGGCCCGCGGCAAATGCTGCTGCAAGCCTGGTTTCAACAGACGAACTACCGCGGCGACGCCTCGCGCCCCTCGAAGCAAGACTTCTACTACCAGTTCTTTACCCTGCCGGCTACGACCGTCGGCTATGATCCGGTGAACACCGTCGGCCAAGGCCAATCGGAATCGACCGGCGTGCGGTTGTTGCGCACCTTCGGCGAGCGCGATGCGCCGCAATGGACCATCGGCGCCGACTGGCGGCGGACCCAACAGGCTTACCAGGAAAGGAGTCTCAACGCCGCGGGCCAGGTCGTCCTGGAGGGCGGCGACGTGTACGGCATTCCCAAGTCGCGGATGGACGACTGCGGAGTGCTCACCGACGTGCTCTTGCCGATCAGCGAGCGGTTCTCCTTGAACGCGGGCGGACGCCTGGACTACTGCTGGACGGCCCTGGACGTGAACGATCCCGTGATCACGCAGTTCAGCGATCCATCGTACACATACTACGATGCCGGACTCAATGAACCGCACGATCTGCTGGGCATGGCCTATCTTACCGCCAAGATCAAACTCAGCCCGCAGTGGACGTTCAACGCGGGCACCGCCTTTGCCATGCGGATGCCCGACCTGGCGGAGCTCTACGACGACTATCCCTTTGTGCCGATCGCCAACTGCGGCAATAGCAATCCGGGCGGGTTATCGACGTTGCGGCCCGAAAAAGACGTGCAGTTCGACGTGGGGTTGAGGTCGGACGAGAAGCGGGTTTCCTATGGCGTGCGGGGGTTCTGCGCGATCATCCATGACTACATCCTTCCGGTGTCGGCCTATGTCGCTCCGGCCATTCCGCCGGGCGACGCGACCCACGCGCTGGGCCGCGATTTCAGCGCGTTCCCCCCCTCGCAACGGTCCGATCTCGGCTCCGACAGCAAGAACGCCGACCAGAATCAAGCGGTTTATGAGTACGAGAACGTCGACCTGGTGACGCTGGCCGGCGGCGATCTGTTCGCAGAGGTCCGACTGCTCGACTGGCTTTCCGTGTACGGCAACCTCGCCTATGTGCGCGGCACCAATTGGCATCCCGTGGTCTTCCTGCAATCTCCCACAACGACTGCCAACGGGCAAGGAACGCTCGTGCCGATCGGACATTCGGAGGGGTTGCTCAACATGTATCCGTTCAACAGTACGCTGGCGCTGCGCGTGTTCGAGCCGAAGACGGAGCGTTGGCACGTGGAGTTCTCCGTGCGGATGGTCGCGGCCCAGGATTACGTGGCCGACAGTTTGGCCGAATTGCCCACGCCCGGTTTCATCACCTGTGCCCTGCGCGGACACTACCGAGTCAATAAGAATTTGCGCTTGACGATGGCCGTGGAAAACCTGTTGAACACGGCATACGTCGAACCTGGTTCGTTGGTCATCGTGAACAGCCAGGGCGTACCAACGTTTGTCAAGGAACCGGGAATCGGGGCGATGTTCGGCGTCGACGCGCGGTTCTGATCCACGCCCTGCGGGAATGAGGAATATCCGGCCTGTACCGATTAATCGCCGCAGGCATTTGCGTGCTAGATTTTCCAGAGGAGATTCCCTATAGCCGTGGGAGCGGACACCACGGTTCATGCGTTGTGAACAAGCTGCCGAGTCCATACCGCTGCGCGCGTACGGTTTCGGGTCTGCATCTGGCGGGCCTTGACGGTCGGCGGCGCGCGCCCTTGCGGCCCGCACGCTGGTGGACCATTGCGGCCACGATTGCCGCGGCAGCCGCGCTTTGCGCCTCGCCGCCCTGTGCCCGGGCTCAGCAGGCCGAGCCGCCCCCGCTGCCCAATGAATACACCGTCAAGGCGGTGTTCCTCTATAACTTCGGGCGCTACGTGGAATGGCCCGGCGCCGCGCTGGGCAATCCCGCCGATCCCTTGGTCATCGGTATTCTGGGAGAAGATTCGTTCGCCGGGGCGCTGGATGAGATCGCCGCAAAAAAGACCATCCAGGGGCGGCGGATCGTGATCCGGCGTTTTGCTTCCTTGGAGGAGTACCGCCCGCCCTGTCAGATCCTGTTCGTCAGCCGATCCTTGAAAGGGGATTTGCAGGCCGCGGCGATCAAGAAAACGGCGGGCACGGGAGTTCTGTTGGTCGGCGAGACACCCGGCTTTGCCGAGCTGGGAGGAATCGCCAATTTCTTCGTGGATGGAGATCGTATTCGTTTCGAAATCAATGCAAGTGCTGCTCGACGGGCACAACTCCGTATGGACGCGAAGCTGCTCAGTCTGGGGAGACCGGTCGGCGTGCAATAGGTGGACGATGGTTGGTAGACGGCCCGCCCCCGCCTTGCACCCGACGCGCGACTTGGAATCCTTATGAGGAGTTGACATGCGTAACATACGTCACTGGTCGATCAAGACCAAGCTTGTCCTATTGTCGGTGATGTCGGTGGGTGTGGCCCTGGGCTTGTCATGCGTGGGCGTGACGCTCTACGAGGTTCGCGCGACGCGGACCTTCAAGACGCAGGCCCTGGCGACGCAAGCGGCGATGCTGGCCTTCAACAGCACGGGGGTGTTGAGCTTTCAGGACGTACATGCCGCCCGGCAGCTCTTGGCCTCGTTGCAATCGCAGCCGACCGTGGAATTCGCCTGCCTGTATGACGGCAGCGGCCGCGTGCTGGCGACCTATCCGGCCGCATCCGGCCTGGTGGCGCCGCCGCCTGAGGCCGCGGCCGATTGCCACTTCACCGATGGCGGCTACGTCGAGATTTTCTATCCCGTGGTCGATCGCGGCGAGCGAATCGGGACCTTTTTCTTGCGGGCCAATACCGACGACGTGCAGCAGCAAATGCGGCAGTACGTGAAGATCCTGCTGTGCGTGGTGTTCGTGGCGCTCTCGGTCTCCATGCTGCTGGGGGTCCGCTTGCAGCGCACGATTTCCCGGCCCATCCTGAACCTGGCCGGGGCGGCGGCCAGGATCTCCTCGCACGGCGACTACGCGATCCGCGTCGAGGAGTCCTCCCACGACGAGTTGGGCACGCTGTGCGCCGAGTTCAACCGGATGTTGGATCGCGTCGAGACCTCGGACCAGGCCCTGAAAAAGGCCCACGATGAGTTGGAAGACCGCGTCGTCGAGCGGACCGCCGAACTGCGCGAAGAGATCGACCGCCGCGAGAAAACGCAGGCCGAGCTGGTCCAGGCCAAGAATGCGGCCGAGGCGGCCAATGTTGCCAAGAGCCAGTTCCTGGCAAACATGAGCCACGAAATCCGCACCCCCCTGAATGCCATCATCGGCTTCACCGACCTATTGCGCAAGATGGGCGATGAGGGCCAGAGCGAGGAACGCGCCGATTACCTGGAAACCATCCGCACCAGCGGCAGACATCTGCTGAGCCTGATCAACGATATCCTCGACCTGTCGAAGATCGAAGCCGATCAGCTTCAGATCGAACTGATCCGCTGTTCGCCCAACGCGATCATCGGCGAAGTGGTCTCGGTGCTTCGCGTCCGGGCCGTGGAAAAAGGCATCGGCCTGAACTATCGTTGGCTGAGCAAGGTGCCCGAGACCATCTCCACCGACCCGGCCCGCTTCCGTCAACTGTTGATGAACCTGGTGAGCAACGCCGTCAAGTTCACCCGGACGGGCGAAGTCAAAGTGCTGGCCGAACTGCTCAGCGGGCAGCCCGATGCGAGCCTGGTCGTGCAGGTGATCGACACGGGCATCGGCATCCCCGCCGACAAGTTCGAGGCGATTTTCAACCCCTTTGTGCAGGCCGACAATTCCGTGACCCGCAAATTCGGCGGCACCGGCCTGGGACTGACGATCTGCCGTCGCGTCGCCAAGGCGCTGGGCGGCCGCATCGAGTTGGCCAGCGAGGTCGGCCGGGGCAGTACGTTCACGGTCACCCTGCCTACCGGGTCGCTGGCAGGGGTCAACATTCTCGATGCCCCGGTGAGCGACGCCATGCACAGCGTACGGCAGGAACCGCAAGCGGCCCCGCCGTCGTTGGCCGGGCGCCGCCTGCTCGTGGTTGAGGACGGCGACACGAATCGCAAACTCATTCGCCTGGTGCTGAAGCGGGCCGGCGCCGACGTGACCACCGCCGAGAACGGACGCATTGGCGCGGACCTGGCCCTGCAAGCCCCCTTCGATCTGATCCTCATGGACATGCAAATGCCGGTCATGGACGGCTACATGGCCACCACCCTGCTGCGGCAGCAGGGGCTGACCGTGCCGATTTTCGCCCTGACAGCCCACGCCATGAAGGGCGATGAAGAGAAATGCCGGCTGGCGGGTTGCTCCGGCTACGTGACCAAACCGATCGATGCCGATCTGCTGTTGCGGACGGTGGCCGAGGCGTTGGGGCCGGCCCCCGCTGCCGCGGCCGGCGCGGCGGCGCCGCCCGATCCGCCGACGGCCGAAAATTCGCCGTCGCGGGAACCGGCCTTACGGTCCACGCTGCCGACCGAGGACCCGGACTTCCGCGAGATCGTCGCGGAGTTCGTCGAGCGACTGGACTCGCAAATGGCCGCCATGCAACGGGCGTGCCAGGCCCGGGACCTGCCGGAGTTGGCCTCCCTGGCCCATTGGCTCAAAGGCGCCGGGGGAACGGCGGGCTTTCCCGCCTTCACCAAACCCGCAAAACACCTGGAAACACTGGTCAAGGACCGGCAATGCGAGGAGATCGAGGCGGCCGTGTGCGAACTTCTGGACCTGGCCCGGCGGATCGTCGTGCCCCCCGAAATGGCAGCACCCGCGGCAGAACCGCCTTCTGTAAGCTAGAGTTGTAAGGTGAAGGATCGGATCGTTGTGCCGGCACCCCGCAAGACTGCCTCCTATGGTCAATGCAACCTTGGACAATGCGCCGGCGGCCACCCAGTGCCGGCGGGTCATGATCGTCGATGACGAGCCCATCGTCGTCAAGGTGTTGGGCCTCTACTTGCGGCACGCCGGATTCTCAGACCTGGTCACGACGACGGAGTCCAAGACCACGGTCGAGATGATCCGCGCGTTCCGGCCGGACCTCGTGCTGCTGGATATCAACATGCCGGTAGTCAGCGGCTGGGACATCTTGGCCGAGATCCTTGCCGATCCGCTGCTGGGCGGTTTGCGGGTCATCGTGATCAGCGGCGACAGCGCGGAGACGACCCGAACCCGCGCCCTGGCGCTCGGCGCCAAGGCCATTCTCTGGAAGCCGATCAAGGACACGGCTTTAGTGGCCGCCGTCCAGGCCGTCTGCGGCGGTTAGAACAACGCCTTGTCGCGCAAATCGGGTAATCACGAATGGGCGGGGCCATGGCCTGCCTGCTCCGGCATTGGGAGAAGCTGACGCTGTTTCTGCGCGTGGCCGGGGCGCCGCTGGACAACATCTGCGAGCGGGCGTTGAAGAAGGCGATTCGGCACCGGCGGAATTCCTTGTTCTACAAGACTCCTCACGGTGCCCATGTGGGGGACGTTTTCATGAGCCTGATCCACACCTGCGCGCTCTGCGGGGCGAACCCCTTCGAGTACCTCGCGGAACTCGATCGCCATGCAGGCCCGGCGAGCGCGAACCCGCAGGACTGGATGCCGTGGAACGATCGAGAAACCCTGGAAGGAATGGAACATGTGCAAACGCCGTCCGAAGAAAGCCGCCCCCTGCACCGATGCGGCGGAAAGGCTGCGCAAGCTGCTGGCGAAACGCACGAAGCGCGAGTTGAT
>JBEKZQ010000098.1:0-15695 GCA_049509675.1 Thermoguttaceae bacterium
AGTTTTGTTAACATGGGAGAGGATTTGCAACCGATCACTTTCGCCCTGGAAGGAGAATGCCCATGTCCCGCAACGTCACGCGTGCCGATTGCCGACGGCTCCTGCTGCTGCTGATGCCCGTTGCGGCGCTGGCGGCCTTGGCGTTTGCGGCGGGCGAAAACGTCGCCAGGAGCGCGCGCTCCGCCGAGGCCGGGCCGCCGGCCCTTGCCGTGCAGAGCTTCGACCGCGCCCCCGAGGAGAAAACGTCCTGGGGCTCGCTGCGCTGGCTCATGACGAACAAAATCGACCCGCAATCCAACATCACGCTGGGCATCGCCGAACTCAAACCGGGCAAGTCGAACCCGGTACACGTCCACGATAATTGCGAAGAAGTGATCTATATCCTCTCCGGTTCGTGCCAGCAGCGCGTGGGCGAGCAAACGGTCGTCATGAAGGCCGGCGACACCCTGCACATTCCCGCCGGCGTGCCGCACACGGCGCGGGTCTTGGGCAACGAGCCAATGCGATCCGTGGTGGCCTACAATGCGGGCGACCGGCACTTCAAGGTTTTGGAAGGCAAGAAATGACTTGTGCATTAGGCTGTAGGACGGATTGCTAATCCGTCCCTGAAAACCGGACGGATTAGCAATCCGTCCTACAGTAATCGAGCAAGCGGAAGGCAAAAAATGGGCGCATTTTCTCTCAGGAAGTGGATAAGCATTATGTTGATCGCGTTTAGCGCCGTGACGGCCGGGGCTCAGCCGTCTGTCGCCGGGCCGCCGCAGTATGTGAAGAAGGCCACCTGGACCGAGACGATGCTGGCCGTCCGCGCCGCGGGCGTCCAGGACAGCCAGCAGTCTGGTGTGAAGCTGGGGATCTGGCAGGCCACGGGTCCGATCAAGGCCAAGAGTTTTGCCGATTCCTTTTTCCCGGAGAAGGGCGTCGACCTTCAGGCGAAGGGCCCCGACGGCAAGCCGCTCTGGCAGCCGCGGCCGCAATGGACCGACGGCCAAACGCAGGATCTGCCGACCCTGGGCGGTTCCGAGGCGACCTATCTGTTTCGCACCATCACGGCCAGGCAACCGACGACGCTCACCTGCGAGTTCTCCAGCGATGACGGCATCATCGTATGGCTCAACGGCCGGAAGGTTCTGTCGCGTGAGAATCTCACCACCGCGGCGGCCGCCGATCTGCCGCTTGTCTCGGGCGAGAACCGCTTGCTGCTGAAGATCCACAACTACACGGGCGGCTACTCCTACGCCTTTGCCGTGAAGGCGGAGAACGGGCCGGTCGCGTTCTGGCAAGCGATCAAGGCCGACTTCCCGGTCCAGGCCGGCTGGTTCGAGCGGCACCTGGGCGGCCGATACCTGGCGTGGTTCCGCGCGGCCGATAATGCCGCCGTGCAGCAGGACTTGATCGAGCGCGCCTTTCAGGAAGCGGGCCAGGAAGGCGACATGATGCGCGGCGAGTTTGAACGGCTCGTCACCGCCTCGACCTCGGCCGACGACCCGCGATGGCTTTCGCTCTACGAGAAGGTCTGCCGGTTCCGCCTTCGGCCCGCCGAGCTCAAGGGCGTGAACCTGGACGCGTTGCGGCGGGCCATCGAGGACCTGCTCAACACGCGGGGCGATCGTTACGCCCGCGGCCGCGAGTTCCTCGCCGCATTGGCCGATTGCGAAAAGCAGGTGGCCGACCTGGAAATGGCCCTGGCCCGGGGCGACGGCCAGGCGGCCCAGCGGGCCCGCGGGCTGGTCCAGCGGTATGAAGCGCTGCGGCGCGACGCCCTGTTGGCCAACCCGCTCTTGGATTTCGACCGGCTCTTGCTGGTCACGCGCAAAGAGAACCAGCTTGGGCTGCCGCAGAACTGGCAGGGCAACTGTTCGCTGCCCACCAACGGCTACGACAACGAGATCGCCGTCATGTCGCCGGTCCGGCCCGGCGGGCAGCTTACGACGCTGTTCCGGCCCAAGGCGACCGAGTACGTCGGCGACCTGACCCTGCACTTCGACGCCCACAAAATGCTCTTCACGATGTCCAAGCCGGGACGATGGGATATTTTCGAGATCGGCGCCGACGGCCAAGGCCTGCGCCAGGTCACGGCCGAAGAGCCCAAGGACGTGGACAACTACTGTGCCTGCTACCTGCCGGACGGCCGGATCATCTTCAGCTCGACCCGTTGCTTCCAGGGGGTTCCCTGCGTCGGCGGCAGCGACAAAGTGGCGAACCTGTTCCTCATGGACGCCGACGGCCGAAACGTGCGGCAGCTTTGCTTCGACCAGGATCACGACTGGTATCCCACGGTGCTCAACAACGGCCGCATCCTCTACACCCGCTGGGAATACACCGATGCGCCCCATTACTTCACGCGGCTGCTGTTCCACATGAACCCCGACGGCACGGGGCAGGCCGAGTACTGCGGCACGAACTCGCCCTGGCCGAATTCCACGTTCTACGCCAAGCCGATCCCGAACCATCCGACGCAGGTGGTTGCCGTGATCTCGGGTCACCATGGCGTGCCGCGCATGGGCGAAATGCTCGTATTCGATCCGGCCCTGGGGCGGCATCGCTTCGACGGCGCGGTGCAGCGGATCCCCGGCTACGGCCGCAAGGTCAAGCCGGTCATCACCGACGGCCTGGTGGAAGGCTCGTGGCCGAAGTTCCTGCACCCCCTGCCGCTGAGCGACAAGTACTTCCTCGTCTCTGCCAAGCCGACCCCGCAGTCGAGTTGGGGTATTTACCTGGTCGATGTTTTCGACAACATGCTGCTGTTGGCCCAGCAGTCGGGCTATGCGCTGTTCGAGCCGATCCCGCTCAAGTCGCGGCCCACGCCGCCGGTGATTCCCGACCAGGTGAAGTTGAATCGAAGAGACGCGCAGGTGTACATCACCAACATCAACCTGGGCAAGGGCCTGCAAGACGTGCCCAACGGGACCGTCAAAAAGCTGCGGATCTACGAGCAGCACTATGCCTATCCGGGCATGGGCGGGCACATCAACATCGGCATCGACGGGCCCTGGGACGCCAAGCGGATCTGGGGCACCGTGCCGGTCGAGGCCGACGGGTCGGCCAATTTCCGCGTGCCCGCCAATACGCCCCTGGCCATCCAGCCGCTGGACGCCGACGGCAAAGCGCTGCAGGTCATGCGAAGCTGGTTCACGGCGATGCCGGGCGAAGTGGTCTCCTGCATAGGCTGCCACGAGAGCCAGAACAGTTCGCCGCCCAGGCGCCCCATGATCGCCATGCAGCGTGCGCCGTCGGAGATCGCCCCCTGGTACGGCCCGCCGCGCGGATTCAGCTTCAAGCGGGAAGTGCAACCCGTGTTGGATAAGTATTGCGTCGGCTGCCACAATCGCGCCTCGGGCAACAACCTGGAACTGACGTTGGACGGCAAGAGCCGCTTCCGGAACTTCACGCCTTCCTACGTGGCGCTGCACCCGTTCGTGCGCCGGCCCGGGCCGGAGAGCGATTACTTCCTGCAAAAGCCGCTGGAGTGGCACGCCGGCACCAGCGAGTTGATTCAGATGCTCGAAAAGGGGCATTACAACGTACAGCTCGACGCCGAGGCCCGGGACCGGCTGATTACCTGGATCGACCTGAACGTGCCCGACTACGGCACGTGGCACGAGCACCGCGGCGGCCACAGCGACCAGGAGAAGCGGCGGCTGTGCATGCGGACCGAGTTTGCCAATCAGCCGGACGACCCCGAGGCGATTGTGGGCGAGGAAGAGGGCAAGCCTGAGTTGAAGCCGCAGCCCGTCGCGTTCGTCCGCCCGGCGCCCGTGGCGCGGCAAACGCAAGTGCCGACCGTGCCCGGTTGGCCGTTCGACGCCAACGAGGCCAAGCGACGCCAGAAGGCGACCGGCCTGCCAGCCGAGTTGAAGCTGCCATTGTCGCAGACCCTCGCCCTGGACATGGTTCTGGTCCCGGCCGGCGAGTTTGTTCTCGGAAGTCCCTCGGGCGACCTGGACGAAGCGCCGGCTACGCGGGTGAAGATCGCCCGGCCGTTCTACATGAGCCGCTGCGAGATCACCAACGCGCAGTACGCGCTGTGCGACGCCGCGCACGACAGCGCGTACATCAGCATGACCAACAAGGACCATTCCGACCGCGGTCACGCCGTCAACGGCCCCTCGCAACCGGTCGTGCGGATCAACTGGCGACAGGCGATGGACTATTGCCGCTGGTTGTCGGCCGTTGCCGGGCGGAAGGTCGATCTGCCCAGCGAGGCCCAGTGGGAATGGGCCTGCCGGTCCGGCACGGCCTCGCCGCTGAGCTTCGGCGGCCTGGACGACGATTTCTCGAAGTTCGCCAACCTGGCCGACGCTTCGCTGGGCAACCTGGCCCGCGGCGATTCGCCCCGATATCAGCCGCGCATCGAGCGCTTCAACGACGGGGCCATGGTCACCGCCGACGTCGGCCGCTACCAGCCCAACGCCTGGGGCCTGTGCGACATGCACGGCAACGCCGCCGAGTGGACCCGCACTGCGTATCGGCCGTATCCCTACAACCCGTCCGATGGTCGCGACGATCCCAGCGCCCCGGGCGCAAAGGCGGTGCGCGGCGGTTCCTGGTTCGATCGGCCCTATCGGGCCACGTCGTCCTTCCGCCTGCACTACGAGCCCTGGCAACACGTCTATAACGTCGGCTTCCGCATCATCCTGGAGGTCGACTCGCCGCCTGGAGTGGCAAGGCAGTAGAGCCGGCGATGAACTTGCGCATTTTGCGCTGTTGGTTCCCTTTCCCCTTCCTGCCGAGGGGTAGCCGCGGCAGAAGATCAACAGCCGCGCGAGGGCGGCATCGTGCTCATCGAGCCAATCATGCGCCTGGAAGTGACCGTGCCCGAGGAGAACCTGGGCGACATCATCAGCGACTTGCAGCAGCGGCGGGCGATCATCACCCGCACGCAGAACCGCGGCCGCAACACGGTGATCGAGGCGCAGGCGCCCTTGGCCAATCTTTTCGGCTACTCCAACGCCATGCGTGGTCTGAGCCAGGGCCGGGCCACCTGCACCATGGAGCCGTTGCGTTACGGTCCCGCCCCGCCGGAGGTGCTCGAAGGGGTCTTGTAACGCCGACTGATGGCTACCAAACGGTCGCGATGCCCGCCGCCTGAATCTTGGAGTCCCTCGTGATCAAGGGCAGGTTAAGCCGCAGGGCGGTCGCCGCGATGACGCGATCGGGCAAGTCGGGCAGGGCTGATCGTGGCACCTGGCCGACGTACCAGGCAACATCTTCGTCCACAGGGACGACTTTAATCTCTGCGTTCTGATCAGCCAGGGACGCGCGGAGGCGGTCGATCACGGCCTGGGGAAGCCGTGCCTTTTCCACCAAATAGATTAACTCCACCACGGAGACAGCCGAAACTCGGATGGTTCCTCCCGCAGCCACAGCTTGATCCAGGGCGGCGCTGGCGGCCGCCGAAAGCCGGGCCGGCTCCACAAGGTACCATACCAACGCATGAGTATCGGCCAGGACGTCCGGCATCACACATCCTCGCGGGGGAAACCTCCCCAAATCTCGCGACGCACGTGGTCGATGTCCTCTTCCGTAATCTGCACACCCAAGTCGGCGCACAACCCCTTCAGTCGCGGTCTCTGGCCGCTCGCCACGCTCTGCCGGCTCAGGAAGTTGACGAAATCCGCCACCTCCTGCTGCTTTTCCGGCGGAAGCCTGCGCACCTTGTCAAGAATGGACGCGTCAATCATCGTGGAAGGCTCCCCTCCGCGTGCGATTTCGCCCCTGTTCGAATCGCCCCGCAACTCCTCGCACTCCTTACGATTTTGGCATCATTGACTCTATTGTACTTCACCCTGCGGTCGGCGAATACCGTGCTCTCCACCCCATTTCCACGCCGGAGCCCTGCCGAGCGGTAAGCGTGTAGGCCAGCATAAGGAATAGCCGCTGTGCGCTCAACGCAATGAGGTGAAGAATGGGACTCCAAGAATTGACCCTGCCGGGCACATGAGCGGTCATCCAGAAGTAATTTCGCGTCTTGGTTGCGCTCCGCCTAACCCCACCCCTCCCCAGCGAGGGGAGAGGGGAGTAGTTTACGGACCGCCGCCGGGTGCGGCAAACGATCAATGCCGCGCCGTACGCCGGCCGATACCGCAGGGATTCCGCCATGGCGGCCGTGCCCGGAAAGCGCGCGACGCGGAAAAAAATTTCCGAAGGCCGTTGACGCCTCTGGGCGGCTCCGGTATGATTTGGGGTTTCCCGCTTATTTGGCGGGCTGTTGCTTGGCAAATGGGAATCGTAAGAAGCGGAGACTACTTCCGTGGCGGGACATGCTAGCGAAATCATTCGAATCAGGATGGAAGCTTACGACCACGCGATCCTGGACCAAAGCGCCATGGAGATCGTCGATACGGCCAAACGAACCGGCTCGGTGGTTCATGGCCCGATTCCCTTGCCCACGCGCATCGAGCGATACACGGTCCTCTCCAGCCCACATATTGACAAGAAGGCCCGCCAGCAATTCGAGATCAGAACGCATAAACGGGTGATCGATATCATGCAGGCCACGGCCAAGACGATCGAGGCCCTGAACAAGCTCAGCTTGCCGGCGGGCGTGGATATCAAGATCAAGGCTACAAGCCGACACTAATTACGGCACCAGCAATAATTGCGGCAACATAGGCAAACCTGATATGCAACGGAAGCTTTGCGGGTAAACCCGGCTTTGCCGTCCGTTCCCGCCAGGCGCGACGTAGAAAAAGGTTAGAACGATGCCAGTTGGATTACTCGGCCGCAAGGTCGGGATGACGCAGATTTTCGACCCCACCGGCCAGGTCATCCCGGTAACCGTGATCCAGGCGGGGCCCTGCCACATTCTCCAGCTTCGCACCAAAGAGCGGGATGGATATGAGGCGGTCCAGGTGGGCTACCTGGATAAGCCACGTCGTCTAGCCAGCCGCAGTTCTCGCGGCCACGTCGCACGATTGGATAGCAAGCGGCAGAAGCGCCGCACGGCCGCCGGTGTTCAAGCGGTGGCCAAGGCCAATTGCGAGCCGCAGCGTTTCGCCCGCGAATTCCGCGTCGCCATCGACGGCTATGAGGTCGGCCAACTGCTGCGGGTCGATCTGTTCTCCGAGGTCAAGGCCGTGGACGTGACCGGCATCAGCAAGGGCCGCGGCACGGCCGGCGTGATGAAGCGTCACAACTTCGCCGGCCAGCGGGCCACCCACGGTGTCAAGAAGGTACACCGTCATGCCGGCTCGATCGGCATGAACACCGATCCGCACCACGTCTTCAAGGGGCACCGCATGGCCGGCCACATGGGGTTCGTGCGCGTGACGGCCCGCAATCTCAAGGTGGTCCGCGTCGATCTGGACAACAACTTGCTGCTGGTCCGCGGCGCCGTGCCCGGACACAACGGCGCCTACGTGACGATCCGCACCACAAATAAGCTGTAGCGCTGGGAACAAGTAATCTCGCCGGGATAGGAAAGACGCAGGAAAATGGTCACTTTGCCCATTTATGATCGGACGGGAGCGGAGGTCGGCTCTTACGAGGTCGATCCGGCCCAGATCGCGGCGCGGATCAGCAAGCAATTGCTGCACGACGCGGTGGTGATGTATCAGACCAACGTGCGCATGGGAACGGCCAAGACGAAGAACCGCTCCGAAGTGGCAGGCACGACGAAAAAGATGTATCGGCAGAAGGGGACCGGCAACGCGCGGGCCGGCTCGCGCCGCAGCGGTATCCGTCGCGGCGGCGGACACATCCACGCCATCCGCCCGCGCGATTGGTCGTATCGTTTGCCCAAGAAGGCCCTCCGCGTGGCGACCCGCATGGCCGTGGCCTCCAAACTCATGGACAACCAGGTGACCCTGATCGACAGCCTGGCCTTCGAGCAGCCCAGGACCCGCGACATGGCGGCAATCCTGCGGGCCTTGAAGATCGACGGCGTGAGCCTGTTGGTGGCCCTTCCGGGCTACGACGCCAACGTGTACAAGAGCATTCGCAACCTGGCCGGCGTGTCGGTGGTGCCGATCGAGGAGTTGACCGCATTGAACGTGCTGCATCCGCGGCGGTTGTTGATGACCACCTCCGCCCTGGATGCGTTCCGCGCGAAAGTTGCGGCGGCCGGCGGCAAGCGCCAGCCTCCCGTGGCCACGACCGCCGCAGAATAAGCAGTAAAGGGAACCGCCATGGCTCAAGACGCGAGTGACAGCAAACCGAAGTTGGCCTCCCACCAGATCATCCTCCGTCCGCTGGTGACGGAGAAGGGGATGCACAAGGCGACGCGGTACAACGCCTATGCGTTCGAGGTGAACCGTGCGGCAGGCAAGGACGACATCCGCCGGGCGGTGGAGGAACTGTTCGACGTCAAAGTGCTGCGCGTGCATACGCAGAACCGCAAGGGAAAGCCGCGGCGCTCGCGTTTCCGCCAGGGAAACACCAAGAGTTGGAAGAAGGCGATCGTGACGCTGCACGAGGAACATCGGATCGACTTCTTCTAAAGAGGCGGCGAAACCGCAAGCGGGGGGCCGGGTACCCTCCGGGTGCCTTCGCAAATCAACAAAAACAGTTGCGTGAGATCATGGGCATACGCCGATACAATCCGACTACTCCCGGCCGCCGCGGGGCCACGGTCAGCGACTTCGCCGACCTGACCAAAGGCGCCAAGCCGGTCAAGGCGCTGATGCGGCCGAAGAAGCAGACCGGCGGGCGGAACAACCAGGGCAACATTACCGCCCGGCATCGCGGCGGCGGACACAAGCGGGCGTACCGCTTGATCGATTTCCGCCGCAACAAGGACGGCATTCCGGCGCGGGTGCATTCCATCCAGTACGACCCGAACCGCACGTCCCGGATCGCCTTGCTGCACTACGTGGACGGCGAGAAGCGCTACATCCTGGCTCCCGATGGCCTGAAGGTGGGCACGCTCTTGCTCAGCGGCGAAGAGGCCCCGGCCGCCGTGGGCAATTGCCTGCCCCTGGCCAAGATTCCGCCGGGCATGGACGTCCACAACATCGAGATGCAACCCGGGCGCGGCGGGGCCTTGTGCCGCTCGGCCGGCGCCCGGGCCACGCTGGCCGCACGCGACGCCGATTGGGCGCAGATCAATCTGCCCAGCGGTGAAATCCGCCGCGTGCCGGCCACTTGCCGGGCCACCATCGGCGTGCTGGGCAACGCCGATCATATGAATATCGTGCTGGGCAAGGCCGGCCGCAAACGCTGGATGGGACGCCGCCCGCACGTCCGCGGCACGGCCATGAACCCCATCGATCATCCGCACGGCGGCGGCGAAGGCCGCACCAAGGGCGGTCGACACCCGGTCAGTCCCACGGGCAAGCTGGCCAAGGGCGGCTCCACGCGGAAGCGGCGGAAGCCCTCCTCCAAGGCCATCGTGCGGCGGCGGCGGTCGCGACGGTACGGACAACTCAAGATCAGGTAAGTGCCTCATTATGGGTAGATCACTGAAAAAAGGCCCCTACGTTCACCCCAAGCTCTTCGCCAAGGTGGAAAAGCAGAACATGATGAGCACCAAGGATCCGATGAAGACCTGGGCCAGGCCCTGCACGATCGTGCCCGAATTCGTCGGCCATACGTTCATGGTCCACAACGGCAAGATGCATATCAAGGTATTCGTGACCGAAGAGATGGTTGGGCACCGGTTGGGAGAGTTCGCCCCCACGCGGACTTTCCGCGGTCACGGCGGCAAGGGCAAGCGTTAGTTTTTGTCCTGAGGAACACAACATGGCTTACGAGGCGGTTCATCGATTCGCGCGGATCAGCGCCCGCAAGGTGCGGCCTTTGGCCGACTTGGTCCGCGGCAAATTGGCGGAAGACGCCCTGGATATCCTCCGCTACATGCCGCACCGCGGCGCGCGGATGCTGGAGAAGGTGATCCGCAGCGCCTTGGCCAATGCCGAGGACCGCCGGGCGTCGAACTTGCACCACTTGTTCGTGGTGGACGTGCGGGTCGACGGCGGGCCGATGTTCAAGCGGATGCAGCCGAAGTCGCGGGGAATGGCCTCGATCATTCATAGGCGGATGTCGCATATCCGCGTGGCGTTGGACGCGTTGGAGTAGAATATGGGTCAAAAAGTCAATCCCGTCGGGTTCCGCACCGGCATCATGACCGGCTGGAAGAGCCGCTGGTACGCTTCCAAGCAGGAGTTCGCCGACCTGCTGGTCGAGGACTACAAGATCCGCGACTTCGTCAAGAACCGCAAGGACAAGTTCGGCAAGGCGCTCTATCCGGCGATCGCCAAGATCGAGATCGAGCGGACCCGCGACGAGGTGAAGGTGGTGCTCTTCTCGGCCCGGCCCGGCGTATTGATCGGCCGCAAGGGGGAGCGCGTGGAAGAACTGCAAAAGGAATTGCAGCAGAAGACCGGCCGGCGCATCAACATCAAGATCGAGGAGATCAACCGCCCGGAGATCGTGGCCCAACTGGTGGCCGAGGACATCGCCGAGCAGTTGATCAAGCGGTCGGGCTTCCGCCGCACGATGAAGCGGGCCATGGAGCAGAGCATGGAAGCCGGGGCCAAGGGGATCAAGATCCAGCTTTCCGGGCGTTTGGGCGGGGCGGAAATGTCGCGCCGCGAGAAGCAGATCGCCGGTTCCATCCCCCTCTCGACCCTGCAGGCGAAAATCGACTACGGTTTCACGCAGGCCAAGATCGCCCAGGGCCATATCGGCATTCAAGTGTGGATCAATCAGGGTACGTATAGCGAGGACGACAGCGATGGCGTTGATGCCAAGACGAGTTCTGCACCGAAAAAGCCAAAGAGGGCGTATAAGAGGTGAGGCCGGACGCGGCAACCGGGTGGTCTTCGGCGATTTCGGTCTGCAAGCGCTGCAGGGCGGCTGGGTCAGCGCGCAAACGCTGGAGGCCGGACGCATCGCCGCACAGCAATACCTGCGCACGGAAGGCCGCTTGTACATCCGCGTCTTCCCGCACAAACCGATCACCTCGATCCCCTTGGAAACCCGCATGGGAAAGGGAAAGGGCGAGCCCGAGTATTGGGCCGCGGTGGTCAAACCGGGTACGGTCCTGTACGAGATCGGCGGGATTACGGAAGAGGCCGCCCGGTTGTGTTTTGCCCGGCTGGCGCACAAGATGCCCGTGAAGGTGCGGTTCCTCCGCCGCCGAGCGCTGTAGTGGGGCGAATTGTTCATCCTCCCTCTCCCCTGGCGGGAGAGGGCCGGGGTGAGGGGGGATTGGTGAAAGTTCGGTGATCCAAATACATTCAGCAGCCAGAGAACCCATCACCCTAACCCTCTCCCGCAAGGGGAGAGGGAACCAATACCGGGGCGAAACCGGGAAACCGGCTACGGCGCTAGTGGTCTGTGCATTTCGACATTACCGGTTGGGTGCCACTGCTGGCTTGCCCAGCAGTGCTGGAAACACGGTTGGACAAGCCAACCGTGGCACCCGTAAACTCAAGTTGGACAGACCGCTGGACATCCATAAACGCGATCGGCACGAGAAGCACTGAAATGACCAAGGCAAGTGAACTTCGCGACATGAGCGACGAGCAGTTGCGGCTGCTGTTGAAAGAGACGACGGACCACCTGTTCCGCCTCCGCTTGCAGGCGCAGACGGAGCGGCTGGACGCCCCCAGCGAGTTGCGGAAACAGCGGCGCCTGATCGCGCGGATCTACACCATCCGCGGCGAGCGGGAGGCCAAGCGCGCCGCGGCCCAATCGATCCCGGGCGCGGCACCATAACAGCCTGGAACAATTACAGAAAGCGGAAGCCAGATATGCCCAGAAGAACCGAAGTCGGCATCGTGACCGGTGACAAGACGCTCAAGACCCGGCGGGTCGAGTTGCCGCGCCTCGTGCGGCATCCCCGTTACGGCAAGATCCTCCGCCGCAAGACCGTGTGTACCGTGCATGACGAAAACAATGAATCGCACATCGGCGACCTGGTGGAGATCGTCGAGTCCCGGCCTATGTCGCGGATGAAGCGCTGGCAACTGGTGCGGGTAGTGGAGAAGGGCCGGGCGGTCGACGTGGCGGCGATGCGTGCCGCGGCGCGGAGTGGAAAAGACGCCCCCGCCGATGCCGAGGCGCCCGCCGATTCCGAGGCCCCCGCCGAATAAGCGGCCGCGCCCGCGCCGGCCAACAGGAGAGAGAACCATGATCCAGATGCAAACCCGACTTGTCGTGGCCGACAACACCGGCGCCAAGGAACTGATGTGTTTCAAGGTGTTGGGCGGCACGCACCGCCGCTGGGCCGGCGTGGGCGACATCGTCGTGTGCAGTGTCAAGAGCGTGATCGCCGGCAGCGACGTGAAGAAGGGAGCGGTGGTGCGGGCGGTGATCGTCCGCGCCAAACAGCCCACGCGCCGCGCCGACGGCAGCTACGTCCGCTTCGACAGCAATGCCGCCGTGCTGATCGACAACGAGCAGAATCCGCGCGGGACGCGCATCTTCGGAGCCGTCGCCCGCGAACTGCGTGACCGCAACTTCATGAAGATTATCAGCCTCGCCGCGGAGGTGGTGTGATGTTGATTCGACAAGATGACATGGTGACGATTGTGGCCGGCGACGACCGGGGCACGCGGGGCAAGGTGTTGCGCGTCAATCGGGCCGCCGGGAAAGTGGTCGTGGAAGGCGTCAACCGCGTGTACAAGCACGTCCGCCGCAGCCAGCGCAACCCGCAGGGCGGGCGGCTCTCGATGGAAATGGCCATCCCGGTGTCCAACGTGGCCCTGCTGTGCGCCGCCTGCGGCGCCGGCCGCCGCGTGGGCGTCCGCACCTTGCCCGGCGGCGGCAAGGAGCGGTACTGCAAGAAATGCGGCAAGGCCAGCCGCCAGATCGCACCGCCCAAGAATCGTCGAGCGAAGAAATAACCGTCGAGCGGGATACCCAGTATGAGTGCAAAACGCAGCAAAGAAGCGCCGCCGGAAGCCCGGGAGCCGAAAATCGCCCCGATGCCCCGGTTGTTGGAACGCTATAACCAACAGATCGTGCCCGCCCTGGCACAGGCCTTGGGCCGCAGCAACCGCTTGTCCTTGCCCCGCCTGGAGAAGATCGTGATCAACATGGGCGTAGGCAAGGCGAGCAGCGAAAAGAAACACCTGGAAGAGGCGGTCGACGCCCTGAAAACAATCGCCGGGCAGAAGCCGGTGGTCACCTTGGCCAGGTTATCGATCGCCGGTTTCAAGCTCCGCGAGGGGATGGCCATCGGCTGCAAGGTGACGCTCCGCGGCAAGCGGATGTGGGAGTTCCTGGACCGGCTGATCTCGTTGGCCCTGCCGCGGGTGCGCGACTTCCGCGGTTTGGACCCCAACGCCTTCGACGGCCGGGGCAACTACAGCCTGGGCCTGACAGAACAACTGGTATTCCCCGAACTCAACCCCGACAAGTTCACGCAAACCCAAGGAATGAACGTGACCCTGGTGACCAGCACGCAGAGCGACGACGAAGCGCGCGAGTTGCTGCGAAAGCTGGGGATGCCGCTACGGGCCGCCTGAACGCGGCCAAGAGGTCTGAACACTGAACACTGAAAACTGAAAACTGAAAACTATGGCCAGTAAATCCAAGATCGCCATGGCCCTGCGGCCGCCCAAGTTTCCCACTCGCGCCCACAGGCGGTGCCGGATCTGCGGCCGCCCGCGGGCCGTGTACCGGAAATTCGGTATCTGTCGGATCTGCTTTCGCAACCTGGCGGACGCCGGCCTGATTCCAGGCGTCCGTAAAGCGAGTTGGTAAGAGGAACTTCAACCACTATGATGACCGACCCCATTGCCGACATGT
The DNA here is from genome assembly GCA_049509675.1 of Thermoguttaceae bacterium. Lineage (GTDB taxonomy): Bacteria > Planctomycetota > Planctomycetia > Pirellulales > Thermoguttaceae > JBEKZQ01. The sequence goes on from JBEKZQ010000098.1 coordinate 13,699, forward strand.
TGACCCGCATCCGCAATGCGGTGCGCGTCGAAAGGCCCCACGTGGACATGCCCCTGTCCAAGGTCAAACGCGGACTGGCGGAAGTGCTCAAGCGCGAGGGCTACATCTGGGATTGGGAAGAGATGCCCGGCGAGCCGGCCAAGCAGCTCCGCGTCCACCTGAAGTACGGACCCAACGGGGAGCGGGTGATCCGCCGCATTCGCCGCGTCAGCAAACCCGGCCGGCGCGTGTACAGCGGCGCCACCGACTTGCGGCCGATCCTGGGCGGCCTGGGAATTTGTATTATCAGCACCAGTCGCGGGGTTATCAGCGACCGCGAGGCCCGGCAACGCAAGCTGGGCGGGGAAGTGCTGTGCGAGATCTGGTGAGCAGATGATTTCGGTGCTCGCAAGAGCACCTGGCAACGTATCGAGCAGGGTTCAGAACCATGTCCCGGATCGGAAAAAAGCCGGTGTCGATTCCCGACCGCGTTCAGGTCGAGATCGCCGAGTCCACCGTGAGCATCGAAGGGCCGTTGGGCAAGCTGCAATGGCAGCTTCGTCCCGAGGTTAGCGTGGCGTGCGATGCCGCGGCCAAGACCGTGGCCGTCACACGCCATCGCGACGATCGCCTCAGCCGGGCCCTGCACGGACTGACGCGAGCGGTGCTGGAGAACATGATGGTGGGCGTGACCAAGGGCTACGAGAAACGTCTGGAGATCCAGGGCGTGGGCTATTTGGCCGCCGTTCTGGGCAGGACGCTGCAACTCCGCGTCGGGCTGGCCAACGAACTGCAGGTGCCGATCCCCGAGGGACTCAAAGTCACCTGTCCCGATCAACAGCACATCGTGGTGCAAGGAATCGATAAGCAGTTGGTGGGCCAGTTCGCGGCCGAGGTGCGTGCCCGGCGAAAGCCCGAACCGTATAAGGGCAAGGGCATCCGCTACCTCGGCGAGGTGGTCCGCCGCAAACAGGGCAAGGCCATGGTGAAGTAAGCTGTAGGACGGATTGCCAATCCGTCTTGCGAAAACCCAGAGTAGGCGGGGCACCCCGTGCCTGACTTTACGCAGTACGCAGTTTAAGGTGAGTGAGACGATCCAGTGACACACGAAAGAGAAACCCTCCGACAGCGTCGGCGGCGCGGGTTCCGGGTGCGGAACCGATTGAAGCAGGACGCCACCTGCCCGCGGCTGAGCGTTTTTCGCAGCCACAAGCACGTCTACGCCCAGATCATCGACGATTTGGCGGGCCGCACGCTGGCGGCGGCGAGCAGCAAAGATGCCCAACTGCGCGAGCAGTTGCGCTACGGCGGCAATAAGGCGGCGGCCGTCGTGGTGGGCAAGGCGATTGCCCAGCGGGCCTTGGAAGCGGGCATTCGGGAGGTCGTTTTCGATCGCCGCGAGTACAAATATCACGGCCGCGTGGCGGCGCTGGCCGGCGCGGCCCGCGAAGGCGGCCTGAAGTTTTAGAATGCCAGCGGTCCAGCAATGATGCGATCCTTCCCTTGTCGCTGCGGTTCGTATCATTGCCGGCTGCGCAAAGTATAACACCGTCCCCAAGCATAACGTAAGCGGAACAGCGATATGTCCACAGAAACATCGACACGCGGCGAGCTGATCGAGAAGGTCATCAAGATCCGACGTTGTGCGGCCGTGGTCAAAGGCGGCCGGCGCTTCAGTTTCACGGGCCTGGTGGTGGTCGGCGACGGTCACGGCCGGGTGGGCTGGGGCTACGGCAAGGCCAACGAGGTGCCGCCCGCCGTGGAGAAGGCCAATAAGGACGGCGCCCGCCGCATGGTGACCGTGGCCTTGCAAGGCACGAGCATCCCGCACACCGTGGTAGGCCAATTCGGCGCCGCCAAGGTGGTCCTGGTTCCGGCGGCGCCGGGCACGGGCGTGATTGCCGGCATGGCGGTCCGCGCCGTGTGCGAGGCCTGCGGCATCCGCGATATCCTCACCAAGAGCTTCGGCTCCAACAACCCGATCAACCTGACCAAGGCCGCCATCAGCGCACTGGAGC
>JBEKZQ010000099.1:0-15606 GCA_049509675.1 Thermoguttaceae bacterium
GAGCCCGATTGCGGGCTTGTCGCCTGACTGTGTGTTGCGTCGCTGGCTCCCGGTTTGGCCGGGCGGCGATTCCAACGGGACCCGTGCCGTCCGAAGAATACTTGGTTTGCACCTAGAAACGGAAGGGCCGGAAAAGGCGATCGCGCGGGGCTCACTGACTGCGGCGGCGGAGCAGTTTGTCCAGCGTTTCCCGGGCCGGGGCGTGCTCGGGATTGATCCGCAACGCCTCGCGGGCCTCGGCTTCCGCTTGGGCGAAGTCTCCCAGTTCGGCATAGACCTCGGCCAGAAGACGGTGCAAATCGGCGTTGCTCGGCTGGAGACGCAGGGCTTGCTGCAGCAAGTGAAGCGCATCGCGATACTGCTTCTGCCGGATAGCGACGATCGCCATCCCGAAATAGCCGCCCATGCAATTTGGGTCGATCACGGTGGCCTGTCGATAGGTGGCCGCCGCCTTCTCCAGTTGCCCCAATTGCCCGTAGAGATCGCCTACGCGGAGGTGCAACATTGCATTGTTGGGGCCAAGCCGCAGGGCTTCCTGAAAACAGGCCTGCGCCTCGGCAGGCCGATTCTGCTGGGCACGGATCAGGCCCGCGGCGATGCGGACATCGACCGACTGCGGCGCCATATCGAGGGCCTGCTGGACAACGGTTGCGGCACGATCCAATTCGCCCATTTGGGCCAAAACGATTCCCACGTGAGCGCGAAGTCCGCCGTCGGCCGAGAAGCGTGCGAGCAGTTCATCCAGCGTGGCCAGGGCCTCGGGGCGACGTTTTTGCTGCATGCGAACGTCGGCCAGGACCAGGTAGCCATTGATGTAGTTGGGATCGATTTGCAAACCGCGTTGGCAGTAGTAGACCGCCTTCTCCAGGTCGCCCAATCCCTGGTAGGCCGCGGCGAGGTTCACGTTGTCGGACGGGCGGTCGTCGCGCACCTCAAGGCCCTTTAGATGCCAGTGGACCGCCTCGTCGAACCGCTTGCGATTCTTGCACAGACAGCCAAGATTGTTGAATGCGTCGGCATAGCGGGGGTTGATGCGGATGGCGGTTTTGAGGAGTTTTTCGGCTTCGTCGATGCGATTGAGCTTGATGTAGATCACGGCCAGGTTGTTGTTGCCGAAATCGTATAACGGTTTGATCTCCAGGGCCTTCTCGAAGTTGCGGCCCGCCTCCAGGACATTCTGATCGATGTCGTACTGCTTTCCCAAGTGGAGATAGGCGAAATAGTTATCGCGGGTGACGGCCGCGGCGTGCTCGAACAACGTGTAGGTGTTCCGCCAGTAAGAGACCTGGAACCAGGTGAGCACCGCGCAGGCCAGGAGAATAGCGGCCGCGCTGATCGGCAACAGTCGGCGCTGCAGCAGCGGACGACCGGCGGCCAGGTCGCGGAGGCCCCAAACCGCCAGCAGGTAGAGCCCGATCGAGGGCAGGTAACTGTAGCGGTCGGCCATGGCCTGGGTGCCCACCTGAATCAGCCCGATGACCGGAATGAGCGTGCCCACGAACCACAGCCAGCCCACGCCGACGTACCAGCGGCGGCGCATCGTCATCCACGCCGCGAACGCGGTGATGATCACCAACAGCACGGCGGCGGCAATGGACGGATAGATCAACCGCCAATTGACATCACAGTTGGGGAGCATGTGCGCGTGCGGGTAGAAGATGGCCAGGTTCGCGGGATAGATCGTTTTCCACACGTACAGCACGTAAGAAAGAACCGCATTCTCGATGCGACGGTCCAGGGGCAGACCGTCAAAACTGTTCAGGGCCACGGCCTTGTTCTGGCTGAACATGGCCGTGCTGCTGGCCAGGAAAGAAAACAACAACAAGGGGATTTTCTCGGCCGCCAGCCACCACAACGGCCGGGGCTGAAAGCGGGGCAACGCTTGCGAGGATTGCCGCAGCTCCACGTCCCAACTCCAGCGGCCCAGGGGCCAGAAGTCCAGCAGCAGCAAGGCGCAAGGCAGCGTGACGGCCATCGATTTCGACATCAGCGCCAGGCCCACGCCGGCGCACACCAGCAGATACTTTGCCAGGAGAACCAGGGTTCTGGTCGTCCAGCGGGAGATGCGCATGGGCTTGCAGTACCAGGCGTAGGCCAGCAGAGTGGCCGTCCAGCACAGGGCGCAGAGCACGTCCTTGCGTTCGGCGGCCCAGGCCACGGACTCAACCCGCAGGGGGTGGACACCGAACAGCGCGGCCACCATCGCGCTGGGCCACAGGGCCCCGGTCATCATCCGCAAGGCGAGAAACAGCAAGATGGTGGCCGCGATGTGGATGGCCACGCTTTCCAGGTGATGCAGCCCGGCCATCATGCCAAAATACTGCCAGTCGAGCATGTGCGACATCCAGGTGAGCGGATGCCAATTGCCGCTGTGCGACTGAAAGGCCCACTGAATGCCGGCCCAGGTCAGCCCTTGTCTAACTTGCGGGTTGATGGTGATGTACTCATCGTCGTCGCAGATGACGAAATCGTTGCGGACGACCTGTAAGTAGGGTATGGCGATCAGCAGGGCCAATCCCAGGCACAGGCCCGCCACAACGAACCAAGGGACCTCTGGTTTGGGGGGCGTATAAATGGCAATCGGCCGCGGAACTTCCGGCCCGCGACCGATTGCCGGTCGCGGACTTGCCTGTCCGCGCGGTGCGTTTTCCGCCATCCGCCGTTCTTGGCGGCGCTCTCTCGGGCTGTTGGATTTCTTGGCACTCACAATCGCTCGCCATCGGCTCCCGCGGGAGGAAGGGTACTGTTAGGAACAGGGTTCCGCTGCGGAAATCGGGCCGATGAGAGCAGGCCGAAATTCGCCAGGGCAAACTGGCCGGCCGTCGTCAGGCAACCGCAACCGTACTGCACCGAACGGCGAAAACTGATCGACGAGGCGTCGGCCGCGTAGCGGGTCGGACAACTGATCTCCGCAATCGTATAGCCGAACCAGATGATCTGGGCCAGCACTTGGTTATCGAACACGAAATCGTCGGAATTGGCCTCCAGCGGCAGGGCTTCCAACACTTCGCGCGAGAAGGCGCGATAACCGGTGTGGTATTCGGAGAGCTTGGCCCCCAGGACCATGTTCTCCACGGCCGTCAGGACGCGGTTCGGCAGATACCTCCACAGGGGCATGCCGCCCTTCCGCGCGTAGCCGCCCAGGATGCGCGAGCCGAGCACGCAATGATAGAGCCCGTTGCCGATCAACGCCACCATGGCCGGGATGAGCTTCGGCGTGTACTGATAATCGGGATGAACCATGATTACGATGTCGCCGCCGGCCTCCAGGGCCAGGCGGTAACAGGTTTTCTGATTGCCGCCATAACCCCGATTGACGTCGTGAACGTGGACCACCGCGCTGGGCAATTGGCGGGCGACCCGGGCCGTGGCGTCGTGGCTGGCGTCGTCGACGATGACCACGTTATCCACGCAATCCTGGGCCATCACCTCGTCGTAGGTCTTCAGCAGCGTATGCTCGGCATTGTAGGCCGGCATGACAACGATCACTTTCTTGTCGCGGTACACGGGACGCATTTCCTGGGGGGGCGATTGCGCGACGAATCTCTAACGGCAGCGGCCTATTCTAGCATAACAAGCCCAAGGAACGGGGACAACCCGACTCCCCCCATAATGGTGGAGTGGTGGCGCTGGCTCGCCACTTTTCCGCTGGGTAACGGTTCCTTTCAACCTCCGGCGCGCCATTGACCCACGGAGGTTGCCTGTGTTAGATTTTGCAAGGAAGTTGGCAGAGGGAGAAATCCAATGGGAGAGAAGCTGACCTTCCAATATGACCGTGGCGCCGACATCCTCTATATTAACAAGCGTGAGCCGTATGCGGAGCAGGAATCTGAAGAGCTCGGCGACGAAGTCGTTGCAATCGGCTCTTCGTACCAGCCGGGCAGGCTCATAACCGCCCCGGCATGGCGCGGGCTGCCTTGCGCAGCTTCGGGTTCGGGGCGGGCGGGTTTTCCAAGAGCTCCAGGACAAGACGGCTGTCGCGCCGCGTGAGTTTGACGCGTTCGTGCTCGTCGATCACCGCCTGGGCTTCCCGCAGCGCGGTGCGGAGGATGAAATCGGTCATGTCGGTCTGTGCCAAAGCGACGGCGCGCATGATCGTGGCCTTATCGCTGGGCCGGATGCGCAGAGCCACCCGGCTATTGTCATCCACGGCTGCTCGCGGCATGGGGTTCTCTTTCTCATCTATAGCGTGTGGACTCGCTCCAGAACCCATTGTCGGATCAGGTCGCTATCGTGGAGGCCCTTGGATTGGGCCAGTTCCTTGAGCGTTTCCGCTTCCTTGCAGGGCAGACAGACCTTTACCACCGTTTCGCGCTCGAAGACGGGCTCAACAATCTCTTCCAATTGCTCCTCGAAATCGGTCACGTCCTGACTGTCCCAGAAGCGAGCCAGTTCCTCGATAGAATCGGTCTGGGGAATCTTAACGCTGTTCATCGGCTCTTCCATTGCACGTATCGGCGTTTCTCACGATCGGTCATGGGACGCGCCGTAACCGGATAGCCTTTTCCCCGCGAGTAAGCGACTCCAACTGCTTTTCCAGATCGTGAAGCGAACTCATATTTTGGCTCTCCGCAGCAAAAAAGGGATAAGTCCAGTTGTCGGACTCACCCCCGAGTGGTTGGCAGTCGGGGTGACTGGACGCCGATAGAGCTTTCTCTGCGGGGTGCCGCGTCCATCGAATCGCACATCCGGCGCCTTGTCATTGTGTTCGTCCAAGACACCCCACCCCGGAATTAAAGCCGTTGGCTGCCGGGTGGTCAAGTCCGCCGGCCGCCGTGATAGGGGCCGAACGGGAACGCAGCAAAAGAGAATCAAGAAGGTTTGGGGCGGAACACCGCGTCGCCCTCAAGCACGGCTGCCGGGTGCCGGCGAGTTCCACGCCCCCCGTTCTGCCGGCGGATTTGGCTGTCGGAAAAAAAGATTCTCGGAAAACCGATTCTCAGCTTTTCAACTCTCGCCTTTTGTGGCAGAATGATTCGCTGCGTTGGGGCCAAGCCCGCAGGATCGGATCTGCTCAACACGGATGTCCTTCATGGCCACGAAACACAAGCACCGCACGCGACCTGATGCAATCGGGCTGCTTCAGCAAGCCCGGCGATCATTGGAAAAGGGCGATTTCAAGCAGGCGGTCAAGGATGCCAAGGTCTGCTACCGGCAACAACCCAGCCCGGAAAGCCGGCAGTTCTTGGAACGGGCGTATTTGGCCCGCGCTCGCCAGTTGCATCGAGCGGGTTTGCGCACGGAGTCGCAGGCCGTCGCGGAGGCCCTTCTGGAGTTAGGGGTGACAGATGCATCAGTCGAGCGGGAACTCCCGGAACTGCTGATTGCCGTGGGACTGTTTGGTCGGACCGGCGGGGGCGGCAAGAGCGTCCCACCCCTGGAGGATGACGACCCATTGCGGGTGCTAATGGCCGATCATGCCGTGCTGCGGCCCGAGGGGGCGCCGGCTTCGCTGCCGGCCATTCGCCAAGCGGCGGCGACAATCCGCCAGGCGCTCGCCGCGTTGGAAGAGGGCGAAGAAGCGCAAGCCCTGGCCGTCCTCAAGGACATTCCGCGCGCATCGCCCTTTGCCGACTGGAAATACTTGGTTCGCGGTCTGGCGGCCTACTATCGTGAGGACGCGGTCGAGATGCAGGCGAACTGGGAGCGACTCGATCCCGGGCGTTTTGCCGCGCGGATTGCCGCCCCGTTGAAGGCCCTGGCAGATCCCGACGCGGAACCTGCTGACTCCCCCCAGATTGTTGGTGGACTGGCCCGGCTGAAAAACGCGATCGTGGTGAGCCGGGTCCTGGCCCGCTTGGAGAAACTACAAGACTTGGTTTGCGCGGGCCGCTTTCGGGAGGCGGTGAAGCTGCTGCGCGACGCGGGGATCCTCCTTCGCCAAATGGACCCCGCCTTGCCGCACCGGCTCGGCATGGTGCTGTATGCGGCCATGGTCCGCAAAGGGGATGTCCGTGCCCTGCGCGAGTTGGCCGTCGTGGTCGAGCCGCCGCAGGTCGACCCCCATTGGAACCGCGGCCTGGCGATGGCCTGGGAGCAGTCCGAGGACGGCGACTCCAGCGACGTCGAACGTCACTGGCAAAGGTACCTGGAGGACTTGTCGGGCTTGGAGTGCCTGTCGCCGGCGGATCGCGCGCTGGCTCAGGCGTTGGTCTGGCTGCGGTTGGGCAGGATGCTGTCGGAGGAAGCGCGTCCCATTTGCCCCACCTGCGGCATTTGCCACGAGCCGGACGAAAGCATCGAGGACCGGTCGCTCACGTGCTTCGAGAACAGCCTCCGGTTGGCGCCCAAGTTGTTGACGGCCTACCAGGCTTTGGCGGCAACATTTCAGAGATGGGAGCAACCGGAGAAAGCGGCCGCAACCTATCGGCGGTTGGTCAAGCGGTTCCCGGAGAACCTCGACGCCTTGCTGTTTCTGGCCGACCACCACATGAAGCGTGACGAGCCCCTCGTGGCCCGCACCTTCCTTTTCCGCGCCCAGCGGCTTAAACCGTTGGATCCGCGGATCAAGGCGATGGTTTGGGACGTGTACTTGGCTTCCGCGCGGCATCACGCGCTGGCGCGCCGGTGGGACGAAGGACGCGCGGAGCTGGCGGCCGCGGAAAAGATGGCCGGCCCGCACGCGGTAGTCCCTTACCTGCTCGTCCACCGGGCGGCCTTGGAACTGAAAGCCGGCCAGAACGGCCTGGCCCATCGGCTGTTGGACCAGGCGCGGAACGACCTGGGCGAGCCAGCCCCCATCTGGCTCCTGATGACCATCCAAAGCGACCGCTACCGCCTGTTGAAGGTCGTCCAGGCGGAGTTCGAGGGCCGGTGGTTGGACGCGATGAAGAAGAGCCGCACCAGCCGCGCCGCCGGGGAAATGTGCCGCATCCTGGTCGCCCACCTGGAAACCGGCGGGGAGGATCCCAAGGGGCTCCGCACGGAACACCTCGAAGACTTCCTGCGGCGGCGCTCGCGAATCAAGTGGCAGGCCCGCGATCTTCGCAACGCACTGGAATTCCTGGTCTTCCTGGTGCAGTGCGAAAAAAGCGGCAAAGAACAATCCTCGACGCATGTCGAAGCCAGCGACACCGCGAAGTTGTTGGCGAAATTGGCGACCAAGGCCCGCCGGACGTTCCCCGACCAACCTCTCTTTCAACTGATCGCCGGAGAGGTGGAACTCCGCAAGGGGCCGCGGAAGTGCAACCGCCGCCGGGCGCGGGACTGCTTCCAGCGTGCCGCGCAATTGGCAGAAGGGTCCAACGATCCCGATAGCACGCGGATTGAGAAACTCGCCAAGGAGAAGCTCTTGGCTCTCGACGAGCTCGACCGAATGCCTTGGGCAACCATGCCGCCGTTGCCACTGACCAAGGCCGATGACGACCCGATCGGCCCCTTGAACCTGCCCGAGGACGACGACAATGACGCTGATGATGATTACGATGACCGCGACGGCCAGCGGCCTTCGGCCCGTGGACCGGGGGGAGTGCTGTTCGAGATGTTCGCCCGCGTTTGCCGCGAGGCTGGACTAGACCCCCGGGAGGTCATCGACAAGATGGGTGGCAGGGGGCCTTTCCGCTTCCGGCGCGGAGGACGGCCCGAAGCCTGAACGGAAGAACGGGAGATAGACCACGTCATGTCCGATCCTTACGCAATCCTTGGACTTGCGCCCGGTTGCGGCGAAGCAGACGTTCGCCGCCGCTACCTGGAACTGGTCCGCCAGTATCCGCCCGACCGCGCCCCGGAACGCTTCGTGGAGATTCACGGGGCTTATGAGAAGATTCGTGACCCGGTGGTGCGCCTGGAGTCCACGTTGTTCGACTTGGAATCGATCGACACGATAGCCGGGGTCATTGCCGACGTGCGACGGCGTCTGCGAACGGCGCGGATTCCCACGCAAACCTTGCTTTCTGTGGCAGAAGGATGATGAACGACTGGCTCGACAACGAAACCATGATCGAGCGGTTTCGGCAATGGCTGGAGGAAACCCGCGAGGAAGCAAGCCTGCTTCCCGAGGAGTCCGAGGCGCCGACCGACCACGCGGGGTCCCGGCCGGTCGGATTGCTGCAACTGGTCGAGGAGTTCACCGCGCTGCGCCACGAGGTGAAACTGCAAACCAAGAGTTCCCGCGGCCTGGCGGAGCGAACCGAGCAGGCGCTTTCCGCAATGGAACAGGCGATGGCGCTGTTTCGCGCCGTCGAGGCCAAGGAGGCGGAAGCCGGCCGCCGCGCCGCCAAGCCGCTGGTCGAATCGCTCGTGGAACTCGACGAGGCGCTGGCCCGCGGCCGTGCGGTCATCGACACCGCCCACCGCCGCATTCTCGAAGACCTGGCCGGCCCCGTCCAGGAGCAACTCGACAACCAGTGGCTGCGACTACCCTGGTGGCGCCGTTGGCTTTGCCGCTCGTGGTACCGCGGGGCGCGGGAACTCCTCGTTCGCCGCACGGCACTGGCCCACCGCGATATCTTCGACTCCCTCGTCGAAGGTTACGGCCTGATTCTCGGCCGCCTCCAGCGGGCCATGAAGAAAGCCGAAGTGTACCGCATCCAGTGTGTCGGCAAGCTGGTCGACCCCAACGTCATGACGGTCGTTGAGGTCGTCGACGATCCCCTCCGCCCGCCGGGGCTCGTCGTCGAAGAAGTGCGGCCGGGTTACTACTGGAAAGACAAGGTCCTCCGTTTCGCGGAGGTCCGGGCCGTACAAGGGTGAACAGGCGTCTAAACTGAAAACTGAAAACTGAAAACTGAAAACTGAAAACTGAAAACTGAAAACATCGCCATGGAAACCATTCTCGGGATCGACTTGGGCACCACCAACAGCGAGGTGGCAATTATCCGCAACGACAAGGTAGAAGTGCTGCATGAGGACGGCGAGGCGATCCTGCCCTCGGTCGTCGGCCTGGACGCCAACGGCCGCCTGCTGGTCGGCGCCGCGGCCCGCAACCAATGGGTCCTGGCCCCGGAGCGGACCGTGCGGTCCATTAAGCGCCGCATGGGCACGGCCGAGACCGTCCGCCTGGGCGACCAGGCCTACACCCCGCAAGAGATCTCGGCATTCATCCTGCGGAAGCTGAAGGAGCGGGCGGAGAAGCAGCTTGGCCACGGCGTCCACAAGGCCGTCATCACCGTTCCCGCTTTCTTCAACGAGACGCAGCGCGAGGCGACCCGCGAGGCCGGCGAATTAGCGGGCCTGGAAGTGCTGCGGATCATCAACGAGCCGACCGCCGCCTCGCTCACCTACGACCCCCATCCCGAGAAAATGGAGCGACTGCTGGTCTACGACCTCGGCGGCGGCACCTTCGACGTCTCGATCGTGCAGATCGAGCAAGGCGTCGTGGAAGTGCTCAGCAGCCACGGCGATACGCACCTGGGGGGCGACGATTTCGACCAACTGCTCGCGGACCTGGTCTGCGACGATTTCCACCGCGAGCACGGCATCGATCTCCGCCAGTCGCCGGCCGGCAAATCCCGGGTGCTCCGCGCCGTGGAAGAAGCCAAGAAACGGCTCTCTTTCGAGGCCGTTGCCCAGATCGAGGAAGAGTTCATCGCCGAGAAACAGGGCGCCCCGCTGCACCTGCGCCGGGAAATCCACCGCGACGAATATGAAGAATTGATCGAGCCGCTGCTGGCCAAGACGCTGAAGTGCGTGGACCAGTCGCTGTCCGACGCCAAGCTCAATGCCAACCAGATCGACAAAGTGGTCCTGGTCGGCGGCGCCAGCCGCACCCCCAGGGTACACCAGTTGCTCGAGGAGCAACTCGGCCAGCCCATCCACGCCGAGGTGGACCCCGATCTGTGCGTGGCGATGGGTGCCGCCATTCAGGGCGGCTTGATCGCCGGCATCGACATCGGGCCGGTATTGGTGGACATTACCCCCCATACGCTGGGTGTGCGGGCCTTGGGGGAGGTCGCCGGCCGCGTTTCCCACAACTGCTTCGTCCGCCTGATCCAGCGCAATTCACCCCTGCCCAGCAGCCGCAGCGAAATCCTCACCACCGTCTATGACGGGCAGAATGCCGCGAGAATCATGGTCTTCCAAGGGGAAGACGACGACGTTCGCCATAACGACCCGGTGGGCGAGTTCCTCCTGGACGGCCTGGCCGACGTCGCGCAAGGCAACGAAATCCTCGTGCGATTCGACCTCAATTTGGACGGAATCCTGGAGGTCAGCGCAACCGAGCGGGCCACGGGCCGGCAGAAGCAATTGACCATCGACAACGCCGTGACCCGCTTCCGCGCCTCCAATCGGCAGGAGGCCCTGGCCCGCGTGAAGGCCACGTTCTCGGGGGAACCGGGCACGCCGACTGCCGGCGCGGAGACGGAGGCCGCCACGGCGCCGGCGCCCCCGCCCGCCGATCTGCCCGCCGAGATGGCCCAACTCATCGACCGCTGCGAAGAGCTGATCGCCAAGAGCGGGAAACTCGTTGAGCAGTCCAATCCGGCAGATGCCGCGGAGATGCGGCAACTGGTGGAGCAACTCCGCGCGGCAATGACCGTTCGTTTGCAGGCCGACATGGAGGACGCCGCCGCGAAGCTCGAAGACCTTGTGTTCTATCTTCAGGACGCATGATGTCGGTAGACTCGCTTGACAGGCCGGCCGGCGGCGCCGTGCGCTGCCCGACGTGCGGCGCCATGCAGGAGTGGTCGGACGCGTGCCGCCGCTGCCGTTGCGAGTTGGCCCTGTTGCGGCAGGTGAGCGACGCTGCTCTGTCCACCCGCCGGCGCTGCTTGCGGGCGTTGCACGCCGGACATGTCCCCGAGGCCCTCCGCCATGCCCGGCGGTTGTATGCTCTTTGTCCGGACCAGCCGGCCGCGCGGCTGCTGGCGGTGTGCCATTTGCTGCAAGGCAATTGGGCCGCCGCCGCAACCATGGCGCAGAGCGGCGAGTAGTAGCCGGAATTATTCATAGACTGTAGGGTAGTGAGTAGGTTATGCTTCAGCATAACATCTCTACGACTGTAGGGTGGTGTCGAGCAAAACGTGGTTCTGGCGGGCCGCTTGCCGCCCTATTCTCGACTCTAGGTCGGTTTGCGAGACCCAGCATAGGCTTGCGCGACCTCGCCCCACTCAATCTCGATGGCTATGACTGATCGCCTTGTTCTTCCCGCAGGGCCTCCAACTCGGCGATGGCCTCGAAGTCTTTGGGCCTGCCTGCCGCACGTTTCACCCAAATCAACGTGTCGAGATCCAGTACGCAGCAAAATCCGTCATACGCGTCCCTTAGCCTCCTTGCCAGCCCTCCGCAACTCCTCGGCAAATTCGACAAGCCGTTGCAGTTCGACCAATCGTTCCTCCGGAGTAAGCGTAAGAGCTTGACGGAGCAAGGTTCGATCCACGTCGCGCTTGTAGGCCTCGATGACCGGGTCGGTCCAGGGATCCGAAGACATTTCGTGCATACAACGTCTCGCTATGTCTTTCACCTGATCTCTCTCTCACCTGCTCTACTTTTGTGGCCACCAAGGCGGCCGCAAAAGTCGGGGCGACTGGACGCCGGCAGAACTTTTCCTGCGCGGTGCCGCGTCCATGGAAACCGCACATCCGACGCTTCATTCTCGCCTTCATCCAAGGCACCCCACCGCAGAATTAAAGCCGATGGTCGCCGGGCAGCCGAGCCTGCCGGACGCCGGTTCTCTAGCGGGTCTTCTCGATGGCGACGATCCGGGCGGGAAAATCGATCCGCAGACGATAATCCCGCAACATTCGCGTACCAATCAGGATTTCGTCGCCATCCACAAACGTCGCTTGCACTCGAACGATCCCGCCATCGAATGGGAAATCGACAAGGAAGACGTCTTCCTCGATTCGCTGGTTTGCTGCCAGAAGTGACGCGGCACGGCCAACGAACTCCGGGTTCACGTGCGACCGCTATTGCTCAGGCAACTCCAGTTCGCCGTTGAAGCCCGTGTCAATGATTGCCTGACAGCGTTGGCTACCGACTGCGACTTCGATCGCTGGAACACCATCTTCCGTAATGATGCCGTCGATCAACGGTGACATCCCTTCCGATAGTAGGTCGCAGAGCCCACCCGCATGAAGAACAAGGGAGCTTCGCTTCCGTCGGCGTCGCGTCGAGCGATCACGTCTTGGATCGACTCGCCAAACCAAATACATCCGCTAACGGGGTCAATTCCGGCGGTCTGCCCCGCTTGCTCCGACAAATCATGGCGCTCGTGGTATTGCCGCCAAATCTCCCCTGCTCGGATTGAATCAGCTTCGGTCCAGTTGGAAACGGTCATCCCGATTGTCCTCGACACGCTTCTCCTCAGGCAGCGACTCGCAAATCCTAATCAGTTCCTGGGTTTCGGTGCTCATAGTCTGATTGTAGCCCGCGGCCGGCAACGATTCCAGAGGGGAGCGATCATTGAGGCAGATTCGAGCGTCTCATCACGGAGATCAGCACACCATACGTAACACATTATCACGCAAGACTTTTCCATAGGGGCGACTGGACGCCGGCAGAACTTTTCTTGCGGCGCGCCGCGTCGATCGGATCGCACATCCGACGCTTCATTCTCGCCTTCATCCGAGGCACCCCACCGCAGAACTAAGGCCGATGGCCGCCGGGCGGTCAAGCCCGGTGGCTGCGGTGAAATGAACGAGCCTATTGACTATGGAACTGCTCCTTGGCCCGAAAGCCACCGAAGTCCCACTGGAAATCGTCATGCTCGGGCGAGACATAGGGGGCACTGTTGCCGGCGATGACAACGGCCCCAGCAGAGTAATGAATCCGATGAGCGACTCTCCTCGGGACCAGCAAGAACTCAAGCGGCTGCAAAAGGTACGTGGCTGTTTCGGCAGGATTATCGACATCGACGAGATCGAATTGAGCTTCCGTCTGCACGAGAAAAAATAACTCGCCGAATGGGTGGTAGTGTTTGGCAGCCGTCGAGTCGTTCTTGAACACGAACATCTTGAGATGCGCGATGCTAAAACCACCGCCAATGTCACCGCAGAAGACGCTGTAGAGTACACGACGCTGGTCCTCGTGCGCCGTTTTCGCTCTCCCAAAGACCACTCCAGGAATCGGCATGTTCGTCCCCTCAGTCGCCAGCGCACGTGGCCTCGATGTACCTCTTGAGTTCGCGGGTGCCGTACTCCAGGGCTCCCGCCATGGGAACAAAACCAACTTCTTCTTGGATTAGACGGCAATCCAACATGAAGTTCCGTTTGTTTGGATCGCTGCCAGCCGACTCGTCTACGCACACTTTCCCCCCGAATCGGTGGACAAGCGCTGCCGCAACCTCACGCTTCGTCCAACTGCCACTGGCGACGTTGTAAATGCGCGGATGCGATTCGGAAGGGCGAGAAACCGCCGATTCCAGAAGAAGCCGTATTGCGGACGTAGAATCCCGCACGTGAATAAGCGCACGGGTGATTTCTGGTTCGAACAACGTGATGGTTCCGTGATGATAGAGATCGGCAGCCATAGCATGGACAATTAGGTCCCCTCGCATCGTGGGAGAGACACCGAAATGCGAGGGCAGACGCACGATGATCGAGCGACCACACTCGCCGACCATACCCTCGCACCGCAGCTTCAACTCGCCATAAGAGTCTACAGGCTTGCACGAAAACGTCTCGGCGCAGGTGCCGTTCGCTTCATTGCCGTACACCACGTCCGAGGAAGAGAAAAGGAGCACGCAACCGCTTCCCTTGGCCGCGTCAACGACCGTCTGCGTGCCTTCGACCGCCAGATCGGCAGCGCGTTTTGGCTCACGTCTGCACGCGGGACCACCAACAACAAAAGCCAAGTGGACGATGGCGTCTACGCATTTAGCCTGCTCGGCGATGGCATCCCTGTCGGCAATACAGTCAAGCAGAAGCCACTGGACTTTCTGGCGCAATTCGCTCCGTGCGGCGAACCTCCACGCCGACGGCTCGCCCTTCGGATCCAAACAAAGCACGTCATGCCCCGCACGAACCATTTCGAGTGCGGTGGCGGAACCGACATAGCCGGCCCCGCCCGTAATAAGGACCCTCATGGTTTCGCGCTCCTAGACAAAATCCAGTTCGTCGCGATGGTTGGTCACAAGATCACGTAGTTGCACGTTAAGTTTGTGAAAGCGGCAATCGAAAAAACAGCATTCGCTCGCACTGATTCGTCCCATCGCCTCACGGTGTCTCGTGCCAAACCAGATCTTCTGGAGCGGTTCCTCCACAATATTGCCAAAAACGTGCGTATTGCGGCGGTGCATGAAGTAGTTGCAGAGGTACACATCTCCTTCAGCCGAAACGACCACGCGCAACGGATTGATCCAGCACGTAGGTGCCTCGATCTTAGGGTCTTTGGGCATTCCGCCGACGATCCGCACCCGACGCTCTTGGTCTTTGGCGCGATCGATCAACCGCTGCGCCTCGCGCATGCCTTCTGGCGGCAACTCCCCATCGCCGCGCAATGGTTTGAATTGCACACTCTCGGCGCCCAGTTCCTCCGCCAGATCACAGAACGCCAGTATCTCGCCGACGTTCTCTGCCCGAACCAGGTACTTCAGCCCCAGTTGAATAGTGGAACCGGCGCAGGCCTTTGCCTCGGAAAGCGCTTGGAATCCCTCCATGCACCGCGCGAAATCGTCCGCGCCGCGAATAGCCTGATAGGTGCCAGCCGTTGCTGCGTCGATGCTGATCCGAACGAATGAGGCGTGGCGTGCAATCGTGTTCGCCAAGGGAGCCCGAATGTTGACGCCGTTGCTAAAAATGCCCACAGACAGATCGGCCTCGCACGCCGAACTGACCGCCTCCGCGAAACGATGATGGAGGGTCGGCTCGCCACCGCCGGAGAAGAGGATAGCAGCCGCCCCAAGCGCCCGAATCTCACCGATTAGAGATAGCAGCCGGTCGCCGTCGATGCTCGCGGGGGCCGTGCCCGATGTTGCTCGCGTGGCGGCGTATTCGCAGCCAGAGCACCGGTGCTGGCACCTGTTCGTGGGATGGACGATGGCCATCCTTGGTGCTATCGGTAAGCCCCGGCGCAGCCGCAGCACCTCCGGGTAGAAACTCAGATAGGACATCTCTTGAATGCGAGCCATGTTTCCTCCCTTCAGATCTGAAGCCATGCGTTAGGCTGGCGGTGCTGCGCGGCGAGGGCCTGAATCCATTCCTCGGGCGCCGAACCGTGTTTGTGCCGGAACCGTTCGACACGATCGAAAACGACGTTCAGGATCGTCGGCCGGCATATGATTGGGCAATCGGCGAATTGACTGACGCCGACCCGGTCGATCACATCGCGGTAGGATGAAGAACCATAAACTTCCCGCACGCTCTTGACCTTCAGGTCCCCGATGCAGAACGCGCAGAAACCGTTCGTCTCGGTGCATGCAAACATCCGGCCGTCCGGCCAAACGCCACCGATCAGCCCCGCGGCCCGGCACTTTGAATAGTCTCTTTGTCCGAGTCTATCAAGGGCAAAACGGTACGTGGGAGCTACCAGCCGGATGCCTTTCTTTTCCAATTTCGGGCGCATCTTCCGCTCAATCAGTCGCCCCGCCTCGGTCCTGACGGCGCGTGGCACCTGGTCCGCAGGATTCCACGAGAAGAAGGAGACCCCAGGACGGATGATGACCAGATCGACACCCTCAAACTCAGCAATGAGACGGCCGAGCTGTGGGATCTCCTGGTAGTTCCTTTC